>CAJANL010000318.1 GCA_903941105.1 uncultured Rhodospirillaceae bacterium | reverse complement strand
GCAGGTTGGTCTGGAAGGCGATCTCGTCGATCATGCCGACGATGTCGCCGATCTTCTGGCTGGAGCCCTCGATGCGGCCCATGGCGGCGATGGCGTCGGTGACCACCTGGCCGCCCGACCCCGCCACCTCGCGCGCCCCGGCCGCCAGCTGGTTGGCCTGCTGGGCGTTGGCCGAATTCTGTCGCACCGTGGCCGCCAGCTCCTCCATGGAGGCCGCCGTCTCCTCCAGGTTGGAGGCCTGCTGCTCGGAGCGCTCGGAGAGGTCCTGCGAGCCGGCCGCGACTTCCGAGGCGGCACCGCCGATGGCGGCGGCGGCGCGGTTGATGTTGGTGACGATCTCGAACAGCTTGTCGGCGGTCTGGTTGACGTCGCCCTGCAACCGGTTGAACACCCCTTCGTAGTGCCCGTCCATGCGCCGGGTGAGGTCGCCGCTGGCCAGCGACTCCATCACCTTGGCCACTTCGGTGAGGGCGGCATCGGTGCGCAACAGCAGGTCGTTGATGCCCTGGCACAGGGTGCGCAGGAAGCCGTCCTTGCCGGCGAGGTCGATGCGGCGGTCCATCTCGCCGGCGCTGGCCGCCCGGGCCACTTCGGCGACCTCGGCGACGATGGCGGCCTCGCGGGTGCGGTCCTCGGCCTCGGATTGCCGCTGGGCCTCCTCGGCGGCGCGCTGTTCGGCCTCCAGACGCAGCTTGTCGAGGGCGTTCTGCTTGAACACCTGCACCGCCTTGGCCATCTCCCCCATCTCGTCATGACGGTCCAGCGCCGGGACCACGGTTTCCAGCTTGCCGTCGGCCAGCTTATCCATGGACTCGGTCATGGCACTGACCGGCTGGATGATGGAGCGGGCGATCAGGAACGCGGCGGCGAGGCCTAGGACGAAGGCAATGACCGACAGGGCGATTTCATTGCGGCGAGCCCCGACGATCTCCGCCTCGATGGTCGCCTGGGCGGCGCGCTGCGACCCGGCGAAATGATCGGGGGCGCTGTTGTTGCCAAGCTGCGAGTCGAGCAGGGTCTGGGCGATGGCGCCGAAGCGTTGACCAATGGCCGGCAGCACCCCGGTCACCTGGTGATCCATGTCGAGGATGACGGTGGCCATGTCATGGAAACTCTTTAGATAGACGGCGACGGCACCTTCGATCTGCACCCGTGCGTCGGCAGGCAGGGTGGAGGCGTTGACGGCGGCCAGCAGGTCGGTGGACGTCTTGTCGACGGAGCCGATATATTTCCTGTCCAGGCGCAGCAGGAAATCCTTTTCGTGGCGGCGCATGGTCAGCAGCTGATTGCCGATGCGCGGATCACTGCCGGCCTTCAGCTTCTCCTCGACAAGATGGGCGGCACGACGGAAATCACCCTGCAGCCCCTCCTCGACCGTCATCCCCATGCGCTGGCGAGCCGCCACGACCCGGTCGACGGCACTCTCGTAGTCGGCGAGGACCGCATTCAACTCCGCGGCAACCGCCTTGCGGGCGGGACTGCGGGTGCGATCGTGGAATTCGGCCACCTCTTGGCGCACCAGCCGGCGGCTTTCGCCCAACTGTTCCAGCGTCGCCTTGTTGCTGCTGCTGGTGTAATTGAGCAGGGCGCGGCGCATGTCGGCAGCGTGGAAGCTGATCCGCTGCACCGCCAGGCTGTTGCCGGAAATGCGGGCGTAGTCCTCGACGCCGCGGTCCACCGTGCCCAGGGCGAAGACGCCGACACCGGCGACCAGCGCCAGGAAGGCCAACACCAAGCCGAATCCGCCCCAGATTCGTCCCTTCACGGTGAAATGCATCTGCCTGCTCCACCCGCCGAATTGTTACAGATTTGTGACGGCATTTGCCACGATGCGCAAGGGTCAACAATTCCTCATGAAGCGGCCGATCTTTGGTCCTGTCCCGAGAGCCAGGTTGTCGCCGGCCACAACTTGCCGTTATCCTCGCGGCCATGCCGATTTCGCGCCTCGCCGCCCTGCTGCTCGCCCTGCTTGTCGCCGCCTGTGCCCCCGATCTGCGGCTGGCCGGGCCACCCTTGGCCGAACAGGCATTGAACCATGATCACTGGCTGGCCGCCGACGGTGCCCGCCTACCGGTCAGGTCGTGGTTGCCCGAGGGGGGGCGGCCCACCGCCGTGGTGCTGGCGCTGCACGGCATGAACGACTACTCCAACGCCTTCGAGGGGCCGGGACGGTTCCTCGCCGGGAAGGGCATCGCCGTCTATGCCTATGACCAGCGCGGTTTCGGGCAGGGGCCGCATCCCGGCTATTGGTCCGATGCCGCCGACATGGCCGCCGACCTGCGCTGGGCGGCACGGCTGGTGGCGGCGCGGCATTCCGGCGTGCCGCTCTATCTGCTGGGCGAGAGCATGGGCGGCGCGGTGGCCATCCTGGCCGCCGCCGACCCGCCGCCCGAGGTCAAGGGGTTGATCCTGTCGGCACCGGCGGTATGGGGCCGCAGCCAGATGGGATCGCTGCAGCGGCTGGCCCTATGGCTGGCCACCAACACGGTGCCGGGCTGGCAGCTGACCGGCTCGGGGCTGCGCATCCTGGCCTCGGACAATATCGAGATGCTGCGGGCACTGTCGCGCGACCCGCTGGTGCTGAAGGCGACCCGGGTGGACGCCATCAACGGCCTGGTCGACCTGATGGAGGTCGCCTACACCACGGCGGCACGGCTGCGGCTGCCCACCCTGGTGCTCTACGGCGAGCGCGACGAGGTCATCCCGCCCGAGCCCACCTGGCGCATGGTCGAACACCTGCCGGAATTGCGCACCACCCCCGGTTCCGTCTCCCCCCAGCGCGTTGCCCTCTACGACAAGGGCTGGCACATGCTGCTGCGCGACCTCGGGGCCGAGGTGGTGCTGTCGGATGTGGTGGCCTGGATCGCCGATCCGGTCCAGCCGTTGCCCTCCGGCGCCGATGCCCGCGCCCTGGCCGAGTTGGCCAAACGCTCCTCCAACTGACTCCGCCCGATTTTGCTGGCATAGTGGCGGCGAATTGGTGGGGGAGGACTGCCATGAAGGCCATTCTGACGGGGGCGCTGGCACTGCTGCTGGCGGGAAGCGCGATCGCCCAGGAGCGGGCATTCGCCATCGGCCATGCCCGCCCGGGCATGCGGCTGAGCGAATTTCGCTATTCACCGCATGGCGCCGGCAACAAGGTGATCTGTTCCAACGATGCCCAGCGCCCGCCCGGCACTTCTGCCCTGGATTTGCCCAAGATCATGACCAAGGCCGAGCTCAACCGCTGTTCGGTGTTCAGCGAGAAGGCCGGTTTCTGGCAGCAGGCCGAGGTGCCGCTGGCCGGCGCCGCGGCCGAGTTCTGGCTGATGGCCATCAAGGACGACTCCGGCACCGAACGGGTGGCGCAGATCTATGCCCGCCAGCCGCGCCCGGCCTATGAGAAGACGCTGGCCCTGCTGTCGGACAAGCTGGGTCCGCCCGCCGAGAGCCGGCCCGGGGCCGCCCGCTGGAAGTCCGCCGCCACCGAGGCCTCCGCCGCCCATGACGGCTACGAGGTCAAGATCTTCCTCGCCGAGCCCCGGCTACAGGCGCTGATGCAGTCGCGGCTGGATGCGGCGGCAAAGAAGAAGTAGCGCCGCTCACACCGCCGTGCCGCCCACCGTCAGGCCGTCCATGCGCAGGGTCGGCTGGCCGACGCCGACCGGGACACCCTGGCCGTCCTTGCCGCAGGTGCCGATGCCGGGGTCGAGCAGCAGGTCGGTGCCGATCATCGAGACCTTGGTCAGGGCGTCGGGGCCGTTGCCGATCAGGGTGGCGCCCTTGACCGCCGGACCGATCCGGCCGTCCTCGATGAGATAGGCCTCGGAGGCCGAGAAGACGAATTTGCCCGAGGTGATGTCCACCTGGCCGCCGGCGAAATTGACCGCGTAGAGACCCTTCTTCACCGAGCGGATGATCTCGCCGGGCTCCTTGTCGCCGGCCAGCATGAAGGTGTTGGTCATGCGCGGCAGCGGCGGATGGGCATAGGACTGGCGGCGGCCGTTGCCGGTGACGCGCGCGCCCGACAGGCGGGCGTTCAGGCGATCCTGCAGGTAGCCCTTGAGGATGCCGTCCTCGATCAGCACGGTGCGCGATGACGGCGTGCCCTCGTCGTCGATGGTGATGGAGCCGCGGCGGTCGGGGATCGAGCCGTCGTCCACCACCGTCACCCCCGGCGAGGCCACCCGCTCGCCGATGCGCCCGGCGAAGGCCGAGGTGTCCTTGCGGTTGAAGTCTCCTTCGAGCCCGTGTCCCACCGCCTCGTGCAGCATCACCCCGGGCCAGCCCGGCCCCAGCACCACCGGCATCTCGCCGGCCGGCGCCGGAATGGAATCGAGGTTGACCGAGGCTTGGCGCAGCGCCTCGTCGACGCAATGGTGCCAGCTGTGGGTCGGCATCACGCCGTCATAGGTGACGCGGCCACCGACGCCGTGGCCGCCGGTCTCCATGCGGTCGCCATCCCCCAGCACCACGTTGACGTTGAGCCGTACCATCGGCCGGATGTCGGCGGCATGGCTGCCGTCCGAGCGCAGGATGAACACCGCCTGCCACGAGCCCAACAGCGAGGCGGAGACCTGCTTGACCCGGGATTCGCGACCCCGGGCATAGGCGTCGATCTCCTCCAGCAGCTTCACCTTCTCGGCGAAGGGCACCAGGCTCAGGGGGTTGAGATCGGTATAGAGCGATGCGTTGGTCCCGGTCGGCCCGGCCGCCATGACGCCGGAATGCCCCAGCCGCACCGCCTTGACCGTCTCGCCGCCGCGGCGGATGGCCTCCTCGGACAGCTCGGAGCCGTGGGCATAGCCCTGCGCCTCGCCCACCACCGAGCGCAGGCCGAAGCCTTGCGTGGTGTCGAAACTGGCGCTCTTGATCTGGCGATCGTCGAGGACGATGCTTTCCGACTGGCGGTACTCCAGGAACAACTCGCCATCGTCGGCGCCGGTCAGGGCGTCCGCCACCGTGCGCGTCACCGATTCACGGTCGAGGCCGGCGCGGACGAAGAACAGCTCGTGGGCATGGGCGTGCGGCATGAACACTCCTTGGGCGGGTCCGGGGGAGTGTACACCACGCCCTCTCCGTCGAATATGGGGAGCCGGGCGGAGGATGCCAAATTGGGCGCTTCAGATGTCCTGGGGCGCGTGAGGGAGTTGCGCCCCTGGCGCTACGCCCTATATAACGCCGGTGTGGCGGAATACTCCGCCTGCACAATTTGACGAACAGCAACCCCCATGGGGGTCCGCCCGGCTGCCTGCCCCAAGGGGCCGCGCGGGACCGGCCGCAACGAAGAGGACTGTCATGAGCAAAGTCATTGGCATCGACCTGGGCACCACCAACTCCTGCGTGGCGGTGATGGAAGGCAAGACGGCCAAGGTCATCGAGAACGCCGAGGGCATGCGGACCACGCCGTCCATGGTCGCCTTCGCCGATTCGGGCGAGCGCCTGGTCGGCCAGCCGGCCAAGCGTCAGGCGGTCACCAATCCCACCAGCACGCTGTTCGCCATCAAGCGCCTGATCGGGCGCCGCTTCGAAGACCCGATCACCAAGAAGGACATGAAGCTGGTCCCCTACCACATCGTCAACGGCGAGAACGGCGATGCCTGGGTCGAGGCCAGCGGCAAGAAGTACTCCCCGGCCGAGGTCTCGGCCTTCATCCTGCAAAAGATGAAGGAAACGGCGGAAGGCTATCTCGGCGAGAAGGTCACCCAGGCGGTGATCACCGTGCCGGCCTACTTCAACGACGCCCAGCGCCAGGCCACCAAGGATGCCGGCCGCATCGCCGGCCTGGAGGTGCTGCGCATCATCAACGAGCCCACCGCCGCGGCCCTGGCCTACGGCATGGAGCGCAAGGGCAGCGGCATCATCGCCGTCTATGACCTGGGCGGCGGCACCTTCGACGTGTCGGTGCTGGAGATCGGCGACGGTGTGTTCGAGGTGAAATCCACCAACGGCGACACCTTCCTCGGCGGCGAGGACTTCGACGCCCGCATCATCGACTACCTGGCCGACGAGTTCAAAAAGGAGCAGGGCATCGACCTGCGCAGCGACCGTCTGGCCCTGCAGCGCCTCAAGGAAGCCTCGGAGAAGGCCAAGATCGAGTTGTCCTCGTCCATGCAGACCGAGGTCAACCTGCCCTTCATCACCGCCGACGCCGCCGGCCCCAAGCATCTCAACATCAAGCTGACCCGCGCCAAGCTGGAAGCCCTGGTGGAAGATCTGGTCGCCCGCACCGTCGAGCCCTGCAAGGCGGCCTTGCGCGATGCCGGCCTCAAGGCCAGCGAGATCGACGAGGTCATCCTGGTGGGCGGCATGACCCGCATGCCCAAGATCCAGGAAGTGGTGAAGGAATTCTTCGGCCGCGAGCCCCACAAGGGCGTCAACCCCGACGAGGTGGTCGCCGTC
>CAJANL010000317.1 GCA_903941105.1 uncultured Rhodospirillaceae bacterium | reverse complement strand
TCGTACGGCAACTGCAACACTTTTTGTAATTAAGGTTTACGAGGGGAAAGCAACTAGCTAGGTAACTGACAGCAATGCTAGGGTTGACCAGTTCGCTGAAATGCAAAGGCAGCCAGTAAGTACCCTCACCTAACGAGAACATCATGGCTTATTCAGAAGAGATTAGAAAAACAACGAAGAACGCACCCAAGACGCTGGGCAACCAGTTGGGGCGATGGGCGATCAGTTTAGATTTCCCAGTTATAGAAGTAGCACGATTCACAGGCGCAACAAGACAGACAGTTTACAACTGGTTTAGTGGCACAGAAGTAACGCCCTCTTATAGGATGCGTGTACAGTCCTTGTTGAACATTTTACAAAATAGCAAAACAGCAGAAGAGGCGCAAAGACAATGTTTAAAGAACCAGTAACCCCACTAGACCCTGCGTCCCTTACCGATAAAGAACTAATACGATTTGCTGAAGACTTTGTGAACGGTGATGGTATGCCAAGAGCTTTCCAAATTGAAATAGTACGGCGCCTTGCCCAAAGAGTAAATTAATCCGAAAGGTTTCACACTATGTCGCAGGAATTCCTAGCGACTGTGCTACCGACTTCGGGTGTTTATTGCACCGCAGAACTTAGCACAGCTAAAAAAGAACACGTATTTGTTAATACGATTGATGAACTATATAACGCCGCTATGGCGTTTGATGGGAAGAAGTACAACGCTTTTTATGCTTTATCTACATTCGACAAGCACAACCGCACAGCCGACAATGCAGTAAAAATTCGGTCGTTGTTCTTGGATATAGATTGTGGTGATAAGAAGGATTACCCAACCAAAGCAGAAGCGGCGGGGGCATTAGATAAGTTTTTGATAGACAGTACGTTAAACACGCTGGGCACACCTTGGATTATTTCTAGTGGTGGAGGTTTGCATGTGTATTGGCCTCTTGAAGAAGAGATTGATATTGCTGTTTGGAAACCCGTTGCAGAGAACTTAAAGCGTTTATGTAAGAAGCTGGGCTTTCGTATTGACTCAACTGTTACTGGGGATGCGGCTAGGGTTCTTCGTATACCTGATACACACAACTACAAGCTAGAGAAGCCACGCAAGGTAGTAATTAAGGTCAAGGGTCAGGTGTTTAATTTTGACGTCTTGGCAGACCTACTTAGAGAAGCTATTGGCGTTGCGGCGTACGAGAACCTCCCAACCTTGCAACTTCCGGGCAAGCGCCCAACACTAGCACCAACAGCCAACAGCGTTAAGCTACTAGAGAACAGCGTTACGTTCTTTAAAAACATTGGCACTAAGTGTGGTCAGATTAATTACTATCGTGAGCATGCAACAGAAGATGGTATGGAGCCCTTGTGGCGTGGTGTCCTCAGCATAGCTAAAGTCTGCGATGATGGGGTAGAAGAAGGCTTAGCGTTATCAGCCATGCACCCATACGACTTAGATCGGCATAACGAGAAGTGGCAAGCAATTAAAGGTCCTTATGGTTGCCTTAAGTTTGATGAAGCAAACCCCGGTATCTGCGACAAGTGCCCACACTTTGCCAAAATCACCAACCCGTTAATACTAGGGCGTGAGTTTAAGGTCGAGACAGAAGAGAAAGAGTTCGTTGTAGAGAAAGAAGTTACCGCTACGCTGAACGACTTTACTGAGCCAGTTAAG
>CAJANL010000316.1 GCA_903941105.1 uncultured Rhodospirillaceae bacterium | reverse complement strand
GATCTCGGCCGGGGTCATGGTCTCGGCCAGCTTGGCCATGGCGTCCGGCGTCTGCATCAGGATCGGGCCGCGGCCCTCGCGCATTTCCTTCAGCATGGCGTGGTTGCGCAGGCAGGTCGGCACCACCGCGGCCTTGTCGTAAGGCGCGAAGTCGGCCAGCATCTGGGCGTTCTTCACCACATAGTCCTCGCCGAAGCCGTTGGTGGCCTTCGACTTGAACAGCAGGAACCACGCGCCCACCGGGCCGTAACCGTCCTTGAAGCGGGCGGGGACGAAGCGGTTTTCCATCATGGTCAGCTCGGCGCCGACCTCAGCCGCCATGGCGTAGGTCGAACCGGCGTTCCACACCGGGTACCAGGTGCGGCCGTTGCCCTCGCCCGTCGAGCGGGGACGGAAGCAGTTCACGGCGCCGCCGGCCACGTCGAGGATGGCGTTCGCCTTGAAGACGTACAGCTTGTGATCGCGGTTCGAGAAACCGACGGCACCGGCGATACGGTTGGGCTCGTTCTCGTCGAGCAGCAGCTTCACGATGAAGCAGCGCTCGATGATGTTCTCGATGCCCAGGGCCTTCTTGGCCGCCTCGGCGACGATGGGCTTGTAGCTCTCGCCGTTGATCATGATCTGCCACTTGCCCGAACGGACCGGCTTGCCGCCGTCCTTCAGGGCGACGCCCTCGGAGCCCTTATCCTTCCAGACGGGCAGGCCCCACTCTTCGAACAGGTGGACGGAGTCATCGACGTGACGGCCGACGTCGTACACCAGATCGTCACGGGTGATGCCCATCAGGTCGGCGGAGACCATGCGGACATAGTCCTTGGCGTCCCGCTCCGGGCCGAGATAGGTGTTGATGGCCGACAGGCCCATGGCCACCGCGCCGGAGCGGTCCAGAGCCGCCTTGTCGACGAGGGTGATCTTGGCGTCGGGGGCCCAGCGACGGGCCTCGTAGGCGGCGCCGCAGGCCGCCATGCCGCCGCCGATGATCAGGATGTCGGTCTCGATCTCGATGATCTCGGGGTTGCCGAAAGAGTATTCGGTCATGGGTGGTGTTTCCTTCCCTAGCGCCTTCAGATGGTCGACAGCGTCTTGCCGGTCTCGGTGAACAGCAGGTTGTCGTCGAGGCTGCCCGGAGCCGACTTGCCGGCATAGGGGTCGATCGAACCAACCGGCGTGGTGCGCACCGGGAACTTGAAGCGCTTCACTTCACCGTCACGGAACTTGATGGTCCACATGATGGCGGAGTCGGTGCGCATCGGAATGACGGCGCCGCCCATCGGCACGAAGTCCTGATAGGCGCGGACTTCAATGGCCTGCTGCGGGCAGGCCTTGACGCAGCACTGGCATTCCCAGCACTGATCGGGCTCCTGATTGAAGGCCTTCATCTTGACGGTGTCGAGCTTCATCAGGTTATTCGGACAAATGTACATGCAAGCGGTGACAGAACCGCCCTTGCAACCGTCGCACTTATCGGTATGGACAAACGTGGGCATCAATACCTCCCCTGTTGCCTTTCGGCGGGTCTCCCTCTAAGAGCGGCCGAAAATTGACCCGTCGGGGTTGGCGTGCGCGTCGCCCCCGTATCGGTTTTCGTCCTGCTTTTCGCAGTTATATTATGTTGTTTTCATATTTGCAATCGCTGACGTTGGTAGCGACGCATCGAAGTTTCAAGGGAGCGCGTGGACATGGAAGATATGTGCGAGACGCCATCGCTGACCGAGCTTACCCGGCGGTTGGTGGCCTTCCGCGACGCCCGCGACTGGCGTCAGTTCCACACCGTCAAGAATCTCATCGTCTCGCTGGCCCTGGAGGCGGCCGAACTGATGGAGCTGACACAGTGGAAGACCGACGAGCAGGTCGAGTCCCGCCTGGCCGAGCCCGAGGTGAAGGCCCGGCTGGAGGAGGAATGTGCCGACGTGTTCCTCTACCTGCTGCTGCTGTCCGAGCGGGTCGGCTTTGACCTCGCTGCCGCCGCCGCCGCCAAGATCGCCGTCAACGGCACCAAGTACCCCGTCGATAAATCTCGCGGTAACTCGCTGAAATACAACGAACTTTAGCAAGACATAAGATTCTTGTGGAATAGATGGCATTTTAGGGATTTATAATATGCCATACCGAGGGACCCAAAGAGGTCTCCGCCCAAAACGAACGAAGAGAGGGAGCCGATGTCCAAGCTGGTGCAGCCCCATGGCGGAGGCTCGCTGAAGCCGCTGCTGTTGCCCGAGGTCGAGCGCAAGGATGAGCTGAAGCGCGCAGCCACGCTCAAGAAAGTCCCGATGACCAGCCGCGAAACCTCCGACGTCATCATGTTGGCGATGGGGGCCTACACGCCGCTGGACGGCTTCATGGGCCGCGCCGACTGGGAAGGCGTCTGCGCCAACATGCGCACGGCCAGCGGCCTGTTCTGGCCGATCCCCATCACCCTGTCCGCCGCCAAGGACCTTGCCGACTCCATCAATCTGGAGGAAGAGGTCGCGCTGGTGGACGGTGAGACCGGCGAGATCATGGCCATCCTCGATGTCGCCCAGAAGTACGAGATCGACAAGGACTTCGAGAACCAGCACATCTATCGCACCACCGACTCGGCGCATCCCGGCGTGCAGAAGGTCAACGAGCAGGCCGCCGTCAATCTGGCCGGCCGCGTCCGCTGCCTGTCCGAGGGCGAGTACCCCAGCAAGTACAAGGGGCTCTACCTGCGTCCGGCCGAGAGCCGCGCCATCTTCGCCGAAAAGGGCTGGTCGAAGGTTGCCGCCTTCCAGACCCGCAATCCCATGCACCGCTCGCACGAGCACCTGGCCAAGATCGCCGTCGAGGTTCTCGACGGCGTCTTCATCCACCAGGTGCTGGGCAAGCTCAAGGACGGCGACATCCCGGCCGAGACCCGCACCCTGGCCATCGACGCCATGATCCAGAACTACTTCGTTCCGGGCACCGTCATCCAGGCTGGCTATCCCATCGAGATGCGCTATGCCGGCCCGCGCGAGGCCCTGATCCATGCGCTGATCCGCCAGAACTTCGGCTGTTCGCACCTGATCGTCGGCCGCGACCATGCCGGCGTCGGCGACTATTACGGCCCGTTCGACGCCCAGCACATCTTCGACACCCTGTGGCCGGGCGCGCTGGAGACCCAGGCGCTGAAGATCGACATCACGTTCTATTGCACCAAGTGCTACGGCATGGCCACCGCCAAGACCTGCCCGCACGGCAAGGAAAGCCAGATCAACATCTCGGGCACCAAGCAGCGCGAGATGCTGTCCAAGGGCGAGCCGATCCCGCCGGAGTTCAGCCGCCCCGAGGTGGTGAAGATCCTGCAGGAATATTATGCAAGCCTGAAGAAGTAGAATATTAGTCGTTCCGTCATTCCCGCGAAGGCGGGAATCCACCGTCCAGCCGCCCAAGCGGCGGCGAGGTGGACCCCCGCCCTCGCGGGGGTGACGGCTATGGTGGAGATCCAGGTGAAGCCAGGAGAGGGCATATGACAGAGACGCAACCGCGCAGCCGGACCATCATGGTGGTCGGCGGCGGCATCGCCGGCATCACCGCCGCGGTGGAGGCGGCGGAGGCCGGGCACGACGTCGTGTTGCTGGAGAAGACCCCCACCCTTGGTGGCCGGGTCGCCCAGATGAACCGCTACTTCCCCAAGCTCTGCCATCCGACCTGCGGGCTGGAAATCAACTACCAGCGCATCAAGAAATCCAAGCGCATCAGCGTCTTCACCATGTCGACGGTGGCGGCGGTGAAGGGCTCGGTCGGCGCCTACACCGTCACGGTCAAGACCGCGCCGCGTTTCGTCGACACCAAGTGCACCGCCTGCGGCGACTGCGCCAAGGTGGCCGAGACCGAGGTGTCCGATCCGTTCAATTACGGCCTATCCAAGGTGAAGGCGGCCTATCTGCCGCACGCCATGGCGTTCCCCATGCGCTACGTGGTGGCGCCCGAGGTTGCCGGTACCGCCGAGGGCGAGAAGATCAAGGCCGCCTGCCCGGTGGGCGCCATCGATCTGGCCGACCAGGGCGGCAGCTTCGAGCTTGAGGTCGGCGCCATCATCTGGGCCACCGGCTGGCAGCCCTACGCCGCTGGCAACCTCACCGCCTATCGCTACAGCGAGCTGCCCAACGTCATCACCAATGTCGAGATGGAGCGCCTGGCCTCGCCCGACGGGCCGACCAAGGGCAAGATCGTGCGTCCCTCCGACGGCGCGGCGCCGAAGACGGTGGCGCTGATCCAGTGCGCCGGCTCGCGCGACCTCAACCACCTCGCCTACTGCTCGCGCATCTGCTGCCTGGCGTCCATGAAGCACGCGGCCTATGTCCGCGAGCAGTACGCCGATGCCCGCGTCGACGTCTACTACATCGACCTGCGCGCCCACGATAAGCTGGAGTCGTTCGTCCAGCGGCTCAAGCGCGACCCGCAGGTTCACTTCGTCAAGTCCAAGCCGGCCCGCATCGAGCCCGGCGAAGGCGGCAACCCCGTGGTGTGCGGCGAGAACACGCTGACCCGCGAGGTCTACGCCAACGCCTATGATCTGGTCGTACTCGCCACCGGCATGCAGCCGTCCGCCGCGGAAGGGGTTACCGGCCTCGACGACTACGGCTTCGTCTACGCCGAAGGGCCGTCCATCGGCGCCGGCGTCGCGGCGGCGCCGCTCGACGTTTCCATGTCGGTACAGTCCGCAACCGCAGCGGCCTGCAAGGCCATCCAGCTGGTCTCCTAGGGGAAGAGGGTCACATGAGCGAGAGGAAGACCGGCGTCTACCTGTGCAGCGGCTGCGGCATCGGCGAGGCGGTCAGCATGGCGGCGCTAGAGGGCGTGGCCAAGGCCGAGTACAAGCTTGAGGCCAAGACCCACGCCTGCCTGTGCGGCGACGAGGGTGTGGGCATCATCAAGGCCGACATCGAGGCCGGCGTGAATCAGGTGGTGATCGCCGCCTGTTCGTCCCGCGTCATGACCGACCGCTTCGGCTTCGAGCCGATCCAGACCCTGCGCGCCGACCTGCGCGAGAAGGTGACCTGGAGCCACCCGGCCGGCGACGAGGACACCCAGGCGCTGGCCGAGGACTACCTGCGCATGGCGCTGGCCCAGGCCCCCAAGATCAAGGCCCCCGAGCCGTGGCAGGAGGGCGATTTCTCCACCCGCATCCTGGTGCTGGGCGGCGGCGTCACCGGCTTGACCGCGGCCAAGGAAGCGGCGGCCATGGGCCACGACGTCCTGCTGCTGGAGCAGTCCGACCGCCTCGGCGGCCGCGCCTGCGACTCGTCGAAGCGCCTGCCGCACACCCCGCCCTATGCCCAGCCCGAGCCCAACGACATCGACGCCCTGGTGGCGGCGGTGCGCGGCCAGTCCAAGGTGACGGTGCGGACCGGCTGCTCGGTGACCAAGACCGAGGGCATGCCGGGCAAGTTCACCATCACCCTGTCGGACGGCTCGGTCGAGATGGTGGGCGCCATCATCCTCGCCACCGGCTGGCGGCCCTACGACGCCACCAAGCTGGGCCACCTCGGCTATGGCGCCTCGCCCGACGTGGTGACCAACGTCGAATTCGAGGCCATGCTGAAGGCCGGCAAGCCGTCGCGCAAATCCAACGGCCAGCCGGTCAAATCGGTGGCCTTCGTCCAGTGCGCCGGGTCGCGCGATCCCGACCACCTGCCCTACTGCTCGTCCATCTGCTGCGCCACCTCGCTGAAGCAGGCCCTTGAGCTGATCGAGGCCGAGCCGGCGACCAACGCCTATGTGGTCTACGAGGAAATGCGCACCCCCGGCACCGCCGAGGAGCTGTACCGCTCGGCCCAGGCGGCCGGCGTGGTGTTCATCAAGGGCAAGGTCAAGGGCGTCGGCGCCAACCTGACGGTGACCGTGGCCGACGAGTTGGTGCAGGAAGACGTGCCGCTGTCCGGCCTCGACATGGTGGTGCTGGCCACCGGCATGGTGCCCAACTCCACCAACCCCGACGGCGAGGCCCTTGAGGTCGGCGCCGAACTGCTGGTCGGCGATGTCGACCCCGAGGCCCCCATCGCGGTGGCCGGCTATTGCGGCGATGCCCCGGCGGCGCATGTCAAGCGCACCCAGGCGGCGGCGCCGGGCGGCTCGCTGCTGAACCTGCAGTACCGCCAGGGTCCGCATCTGCCGGTGCTGCACGACGGGTTCTCCGACAGCCACTACATCTGCTTCCCCTACGAGACCCGGCGCACCGGCATCTACACCTGCGGCCCGGTGCGGCGTCCGATGGACTGGGCGGAAGCGGCCGAAGACGCCTCGGGCGCGGTGCTGAAGGCGGTTCAGGCGGTGCGGTCGGCCTCGGCCGGCGCGGCGCTGCATCCGCGGGTGGGCGACCTGTCCTACCCCAAGATCAACCTGAACCAGTGCACCAAGTGCAAGCGCTGCACGGTGGAATGCCCGTTCGGCGCCATCGACGAGAACGCCGAGACCTACCCCATCGTCAACGCGACACGCTGCCGCCGCTGTGGCACCTGCATGGGCGCCTGCCCAGTGCGGACCATCAGCTTCGACAACTACTCGGTGGACATGCTGTCCACCATGATCAAGGCGGTGAAGATCCCCGACGAGTTCTCGGGCAAGCCGCGCATCCTGATCATCGCCTGCGAGAACGACGCCATTCCGGCGCTCGATCAGGCCGGCATCAAGCACAACACCTGGTCGGCGCATGTCCGCGTCCTGCCGGTGCGCTGCCTCGGCTCGGTCAGCCTGCTGTGCATCTCGGATGCGCTGTCGGCCGGCTATGACGGCGTCATGCTGATGGGCTGCAAGCCCGGCGACGACTATCAGTGCCACTTCGTCAAGGGCTCGGCCATGGCCGCCGAGCGCCTGTCCAAGGTCGGTGACACGCTGAAGAGCATGATGCTGGAGCCCGAGCGGGTGGTGCAGGTCGAGGCGGCCATCGCCGATGCCGACCGTCTGCCCGTGGTGATCGACAAATATGTCGAGCAAATCCTCGCCATCGGCTTCAACCCGTTCAAGGGGTTCTGAGATGAGCGCCTACGACCTCTCCTTCGCCCGCTGGGTCTACAAGAACGTCGATGGCGGCGACCGCATGGCCTTGTGCATGCAGTGCGGCACCTGCTCCGGCTCGTGCCCCATCGGCAAGCAGATGGACCACGGCCCGCGCAAGATCTTCATGATGGTCCGCGCCGGCATGAAGGACGCCGTCCTCAAGTCCAACACCTTGTGGAACTGCGTCTCCTGCTACAACTGCGTGGTGCGCTGCCCGCGCAAGGTGCCGGTGAAGTACATCCTGCACTCGCTGGCGACAGCGGCGGTACGCGCCGGTCTGCCCGAGGCCACCTCCACCGACAACGCCCGCTTCGCCAAGGCGTTCTGGTGGTCGGCGGCCAAATGGGGCCGGACCGACGAGCGCCTGGTCACCGCCAAATACTACTTCGCCTTCGGTCTGGTCGCCTTCTTCAAGAAGAGCATGGCCAACCTGCCCATCGCCATTGGGCTGGTGAAGGGAAAGCGCATGCATGTCGGCATGCCGCACAAATGCAAGAACACCGGTGAGTTGCAAAAGATCCTGGCCAAGGCGGCCGAGATCGAAGCCCGCAAGCACGCTTAGGATATCGGCGCCATGACCAAGACCATGTCGTACTACCCGGGATGCAGCAGCCAGGCCACCGGCGTGCATCTCGACACCAGCCTGCGGGCCGTTATGGTCAAGCTGGGCATCACCTTCCGCGAGATCGAGGACTGGAACTGCTGCGGTGCCTCGGTTGGCCACATCTGCGCCGGCGAGACCCCCGTGCTGGCGCTGTCCGGCCGCAACCTTGCCAATGCGAGAGCCGCCGGCCCCGAGGACGTGGTGACGCCCTGCGCCGCCTGCTACCTCAACACCCACCACACCAACGAGGAAATCCGCGACCACGCCGAGGTCAAGGCCGAGGTCAACGAGGCCCTGGCCGAGGCCGGCAAGTCCTATGACGGATCGCTGCTGGTGCGGCACGCCTGCGAGGTGCTGGTCAACGACATCGGCCTCGACGCGGTCAAGGCGCAGGTCACCAACCCACTGGCCGGGCTCAAGGTCGCCGGCTGGGTCGGCTGCCAGACGGTGCGCCCCTTCGCCGCCACCGAGCGCGGCGGCAACTGGACCAGCTACGACGATCCCAGCTTCCTCGACGACTTCACCACGGCCTGCGGCGCCGAGGCGGTGCCCTTCGCCGGCAAGACCAAGTGCTGCGGCGGTTCGGTGGCGGTGATGAGCCCCGAGAAGTCGCTCGGCCTGATGAAGGACATCCTCGACGAGGCCAAGGCGGCCGGCGCCGAGGTCATCAGCACCCCCTGCCCGCTGTGCCAGACCAATCTGGAAATGTACCAGCCGGAAATCAACAAGGTCTTCGGGACCGACTTCAATATCCCGGTGGTGTTCTATTCCCAGCTGATGGCGGTGGCCTTCGGCATGGGCACCGACGCCGCCCTGCACCAGCATCTGATCGCTCCCGCTCCGCTTGCTGCCCGGGTCAAATAACCGGGTTTTTTTTCCCGGGCCAACTCCAGGGCCGCACCGGCGACGGTGCGGCCCTGATTTTATGGAACGAGAGAATCGGACGGAGGTCCTAGAGCGTGATGCCCTAAATGTGCATCACGCTCTAACCTTTATGGTTTCGCCCTCGCCGGGCGCGGCCCTCCGGCCGCTTGGCCGCTCGCTCAATGCTCGCATGAGCGCCGCGTTTCATATTAAAGGCTCGACGCCCTAGCTAGGTCCGGACGTTGGCCAGGCTGCCACGGGCCACGCTGGCACTGCCGGAGCCGGCCGTCGATCCATAGGTGCGGAGGGTTCCGCCGCCCACCACCGACTGGCTCAACACGGTATTGATGTCGGAGGAGAAGGCCGACTGTCCCCCCAAAGCGCGGCTGAGGGATTGCAGGCGTTGCGAGCGGGCGCCGGCATTGGCGATGGCTTGGCTGATGCGGTGCGCTGCGTCGGCGGCGCCACTGTCGGAGGTGAGATCGAGACCGGTGATGCCCAGCCCGGTGCTGTCCAGCGCCTGGACCACGGCAATGATCTGCCCCCCCAAGGTGGTGGAGATGCGCGCATCGCGCCCGCCACTCGCCACCAGATTGGCGTTGCCCTGCGAGGCCTTGGCCGCCGCCTTGTCGATGTCGCGCACCAGACGCTGAACTTCCGCCTGAAGGTTCAGCCGCGACTGATCGGGTACGTTGCCCGACACGCCGCCGTCGCGGGCGATGGCGGCGAGTGACTGTAACGCGTTGAGGCTGCTCTCCACCGTCACCGCAGCGGCGACCGCCTTGCCGGCCAGCCGCAGTCCGTCGGGCGCCGAGACCCACACCGGATCATCGCTCCGCCGGATTGACACACCGTTGGGAAGCATCGAAAACGGGAAGCCGGAGGACCCCGAAACACGCGCCCGGGTAGCCGACTGCGAGGCCTGCAGCTGGCTCAGGGTCAGGTCGGTAACGGTACCGGCCGCGGTGGACATCTTCGCACCCACGCAGAGTTCGACGCTCTGTTTATAGCACATTATGCGCCCGCTGTCATTGTGGCGTGATGCGCCACAGGCGGCCGGCCGCCGCGTCGGTCAGCCAAAGCCTGCCACCGTCGGCGGTGAAGGCCAATGCCGAGAGATCGCCGAAGCCCACGGCGAACGGTGTCACGACACCACTCGGGCCGACAAAGGCGACGGTGCCCCCCTCCAGCGCCACGAAGGGCTGACCTGGCGCGCCGAAGGCGGTGCCCCGCGACAGCCCCAGCGCCCGGACTCCCTCCGGCAAGCTCGCCAGCGGTGGCGGTGGTGGGTTGGGATAGTCGGCCATCACCGGATCGGCCAGGGCCAACTGGCCGTGGAAGTCGGGCCAGCCGTACCACACCCCCGGGGTCACCGCCCACAGCAGATCCGGCTCGGCCGCCACCCGGCGCGCCGGATCGGGACGATAGGACTGCTCGGCGAGAACGAGCCGGCCATCGGGGGTGAAGTCGAGGCCGACCGGGCGGCGGAATCCCCAGGCATAGGCCTCGACGGTGCCGCCGTCGGGGGCGATGCGCAGCACGGCGCCGGTACAGGGCACGTGGCCGCGGAGCAGACGGCCACTCCGGCGCATTTCCACATCCTGGCAGGGGATGTCCTTGGCCACCTCGCCCGGCCCGGCCAATCCGGCGTTGGAGATGCTGGCGACACCGGCGTAGAGCCAGCCGTCGGGGCCGGCGGCCAGCCTCACCATGGTGCCGGGCGGCAGCCCGTCCAGCAGGGTCGATATGGATCCGTCGGACGATATGGCGAGGATGCGACCGTCGCGCGGCCCGCCATCCTCGGCCACCATGATGCGGCGACCGACCACGGCGGCCCCGGTCCAGGTTCCGTTGCCACCGCCGCTCGCCACCGGCACCAGACTGCCATCGGCATTGACGCGAAGCAGGCCGGCGGGAATGCCTTCCACCACGTAGACCAGACCGTCCGGCCCCATCACCACCGCGCGTGGGTCCACCAGATCCTCGCCGGCAATCGTCGCGATATAGCCCTCGGGGACGACCACCCGCGCGGCCTCGGGCTCCCCGGGCACAGTCGGCGGCGGCAAGTGGCGTGCCTCGATCAGTGGCGGCCTGTAGCAGCCCGACAGCGCGATCCCCGACAGCGCGAACATCGCCACGTACAGCCGTCGCCGCATGGGCCACCTCCCGGTAAGCCTTGGGACGTGGCGAAGGCGTCCGCGCCGGCAAGCCCATCCGGGCGGGCAGCCTCAAACGGGGCAAGTCAACCAACCGATGGGGCGGCCTCCCCTCTTGCCGGTTGCGGCCCCAGCATCGGGCGGGCATCATCCGCCGTCGCAGACGATCATCCCAAGGGGAACCATGACACTCTTTCTTGAAGCCGTGCTGCTCGGCATCGTCGAGGGCCTCACCGAATTTCTCCCCATTTCATCCACCGGCCACCTCATCCTGGTGGGCGATATGCTGGGGTTCGAGGGGCCTTCGGGCAAGACGTTCGAGATCGTCATCCAGTTGGGTGCCATTCTCGCGGTGTGCGTCGTCTATTGGTCGCGGCTGTGGCACGCCGCCATCGGCATGAGGACGGAAGCCCCGGCCCGTGCCTTCGTCCGCAATGTCCTGCTGGGCTTCCTGCCGGCCATGGTGGCGGGCGGGCTGTTCTACAAATACATCAAGCAGATGCTGGACTCGCCCATGGTGGTGGCGGTGGCGCTGGTGGTGGGCGGCTTCGTCATCCTGGTCACCGAACGAGTGGTGATCAAGCCGCGCTACCACGAGGTCGAGGAGTTCCCCGCCAAGCTGTCGCTGATGATCGGCTTCTGCCAGGTGCTGTCGATGATCCCCGGCGTGTCGCGGGCCGGCGCCACCATCATCGGCTCGATGCTGCTGGGCGTCGAACGCCGGGCGGCTGCCGAATATTCCTTCTTCCTCGCCATCCCGACCATGATGGGCGCGACGGTCTATTCACTCTACAAGAACTGGGCCAGCGTCAGTTTCGACGGTGCCGCTCTGATCCTCGCCGGCTTCGCCGCCGCCTTCCTCGCCGCCCTGGTGGTGGTGCGGACCTTCATCGCCTTCATCGGCCGCCATGGCTTCGCCCCCTTCGCCTGGTACCGCATCGCCTTCGGCAGCCTGATGATCGCGATGCTGCTGCTGAAGTAGGGTTCCTCAAGATCAGGACCGCATTCCCCGCTCATCCGCGATGAACCCAAAAAAAGGGCCGCCCTTGCGGGCGGCCCCAGTCGGATACCTATTTACCGTATCGTCAGTGACCCGAGGCTCCCTCGGCGCCCAGACCGGTCTCGGACCGGATCGCCTGGTCGTCGTAGGCCAGACGCTCCGCCGCCGCACGCGGGCTGTTATCGAGAACCGAGAACAACCAGCAAGCAAAGAACGACAGAGGCATGGAGAACAGGGTCGGATAGGCGTACGGGAACAGCGCCTCCTTGAAGCCGAAGCTGGCAACCCAGATCGACTTCGACATCACGACCATGAGCACCGAGGACAGCAGACCCAGCCAGCCGCCGATAACGGCGCCCCGCGTGGTCAGGCCACGGTAGAACATGGACATCACCAACACCGGGAACGGACCCGAGGCGGCGACCGAGAAGGTCAGAGCGACGATGAACGCCACGTTGAGCTTCTCGAAGACAATGCCCAGGGCCACAGCGGCGATGCCGAGACCGATGCTGGACATCTTGGAGACCATGACCTCGGTGCTCTCGTTGGCACGGCCGTGCATGAAGACGTTGGCATAGAGGTCGTGCGAAATCGCCGACGCGCCAGCCAGCGCCAGACCCGACACCACCGCGAGGATGGTGGCGAAGGCCACGGCCGAGATGAAGCCGAAGAACAAGTCACCACCGATGGCGTGAGCCAGCAGAGGCGCGGCCATGTTGTTGCCGCCACGGAGGTTGAGACCACCCTTGGCCGCGTCGATGTACTGCGGATCGGTGGCCACCATGGTGATGGCGCCGAAGCCGATGATGAAGGTCAGAATGTAGAAGTAACCGATGAAGCCAGTGGCATAGAACACCGACTTACGGGCGGCCTTCGCATCGGGAACGGTGAAGAAGCGCATGAGGATGTGCGGCAGACCAGCGGTGCCGAACATCAGGGTCATGCCGAGCGAGATGGCATCGACCGGATCGCTGACCATGGCGCCGGGGCCCATGATGGCGAGCTTCTTCGGATGCACTTCGATGGCCTTGCGGAACATCGCCTCGAACGAGAAGCCGAAGTTGCTCATCACGCCGAAGGCGATGAAGGTCGCGCCACCCAACAGCAAGCAGGCCTTGATGATCTGCACCCAGGTGGTGGCAACCATGCCGCCGAAGGTGACGTAGATGATCATCAGGGCGCCGACCGCCATCACGGCATAGATGAAGTCGAGACCGAACAGCAGCTTGATCAGCTGGCCGGCACCGACCATCTGGCCGATCAGGTAGAACAGCACCACCACCAGGGCCGCGGTGGCGGCGAAGGTGCGGACCGGCTCACGGCCGAGACGATAGGCGGCCACGTCGGCGAAGGTGTACTTGCCGAGGTTGCGCAGGCGTTCGGCGATCAGGAACAGGATGACCGGCCAACCGACCAGCCAGCCCACCGAGAAGATCAGGCCGTCGAAGCCGTTGAGGAACACCGCCGAGGAAATGCCCAGGAACGAGGCCGCCGACATGTAGTCGCCGGCGATCGCCAGGCCGTTCTGGAAACCGGTGATGCCACCGCCGGCGGCGTAGAAATCAGACGCCGTCTTGGTG
>CAJANL010000315.1 GCA_903941105.1 uncultured Rhodospirillaceae bacterium | reverse complement strand
GCGCGAACCACAACGGGATGAAGGCCGCGACACTCTCCCCGGCCGCCGCCTGGGTATTGCTCCGCTTCCACTGCTGCGCATGCCGTCGGACGGCGTCAGAGGCGCCGGTGTAACCGGACTCTTCCAGCAGCTGGAATATCCGGGTCATCGTCAGGCGCTCGCGCCGCCCCTTGCGCCCGTTGTCCTTCAGCAGCGTCTCCAGCAGCGCGACATGCGGGCCGATCTGGGGAAGCGGCTGATGCTCCCGCTCGTAGCTGAACGCGGTCTCCTCCGACCGCAGAATCTTGCGCACCGTGTTGCGCGACAGCCCACGCTCCCGCGCAATCTGCTTGATGCCCTTCTTCTCGACGAAATGGTCCCGGCGGACCCGCCCTATCGTTTCCACAATTAACATCCCCTGGTTTTCTCCGATGCGATCTCGCACCGGATGATGGTCACCATCACCAGGGTAAGGGGGGTCAAAATTGGAGGCTCCTCGCTATTCGGAGTGGGTGGCTCCGTGACCATTGGTTGATCACCCCCGCGTCCATCCCTATGTTCGATCTGAAGGCCATCCCTCCGTCCCGACCTGCGAATCGGGCATGCGGCTGAGCGGAGCGGCGGTCAAGGGTGGCCGAAGGCCATCACCGCTTCAGCGGTGACGTGCCCTTGACCGGTGCGAGCACGGCCGCAGGATCGCGGCAGGTGGGACTAAAGGATTGCTCGGCAATGCAGGATACGGAACTCCTTCAGATGGCTTTGGGCGTTCAGCCGCCGTGGATTGTTGCGAACAGCACGTTTGATGCGCCTGCCAAGCGTTTGGACATCCACATGGATTTCCCGAGGGGCAGTCGCTTTTCTTGTCCGGACTGCGGTGCTGGGGATTGCCCTGCTCACGACACCGAGGAGAAGACGTGGCGACACCTCAACTTCTTCCAGCATGAAGCCTATCTGCATGCTCGCGTCCCTCGGGTTAAGTGCCCCAGCTGCGGGGTCAAGCGGGTGTCCGTCCCGTGGGCACGAGATGGCAGCGGATTCTCCCTTCTTTTCGAATCGCTGGTCATGACCATGATGACCTCAATGCCGGTGGCCGCTGTTGGCCGCTTGGTGGGGGAGCACGACACCCTGCTGTGGCGGGTTCTTCATCACTATGTCGAGGAGGCCCGCGCCCGCGCCGACTATTCGGATGTCACCAGAGCGGCCTTCGACGAGACTGCCGCCCGCAGGGGCCACGACTATGTCAGCCTGTTCGTCGATCTTGATGGTCCGAGGGTTTTGTTCGTCACGGAAGGCAAGGACGCCTCGACCGTCGAGAAGTTCGCCGCCGATCTGGCGGAACACGGTGGTATGGCTGGGAATGTGACTGAAGTCTGCATCGACATGAGTCCCGCGTTCATCAAGGGGACCGACGCGCATTTGCCCAACGCGAACATCACCTTCGACAAGTTTCACGCGATCAAGATCATCAACGAGGCCGTTGACCTAGTCCGCCGGGCGGAGCAAATGGATCGGCCTGAACTGAAGAAGACCCGCTACATCTGGCTGAAAAACGAAGGCAATCTCACCAAGGTTCAACGAGAGACCTTCGGCGGCCTCGCCGATCTGAACCTCAAGACCGCCCGTGCCTATCAGATCCGCCTGACCTTTCAGGATCTTTACGCCCAGCCATCTCTGGCAGCCGCGAGAGCCTTCCTCAAGAAGTGGTATTTCTGGGCGACCCACAGTCGCCTCGCTCCCATCATCAAGGCAGCTCGAACCATCAAGAGGCACTGGGAGGGCATCCTCCGCTGGTTTGAAAGCAAGATCGCCAACGGCATTCTCGAAGGCATCAACAGCCTCGTCCAGGCGGCTAAGGCCAAAGCCAGGGGCTACCGATCAACCCGCAACCTCAAGGCGATCATCTACCTGATCGCAGGGCGGCTTGAACTCAAGCTACCCACTTGAAATAGCGAGGAGCCGGCTGGTTTAATCAGAGCTGGCCGGGTTTGTTTGGACAGGTTCCGGCGAAATTTAAGTGGATCGCCTGCCGGTTGCCGTCTGGTATCGC
>CAJANL010000314.1 GCA_903941105.1 uncultured Rhodospirillaceae bacterium | reverse complement strand
ATCGTGGATCCAGCCGTAGAAGGGCGCGTGGCGCATCTCGATGGCGACGAACAGCACCTTGTAGAGGGCGAAGAACACCGGAATCTGCACCAGCATGGGCAGGCAGCCGGACACCGGATTGACCTTCTCGCGCTTATAGAGGGCCATCATCTCCTGCTGCATGCGCACCTTGTCGTCGGGGTAGCGCTCCTGCAGGGCCTTGATGTCGGGCTGCAGCGTCTTCATCTTGCTCATGGCCACATACGACTTGTTGGCCAGCGGGAACATGGCGAGCTTGATCAGCACGGTCAGGGCCAGGATGGCCAAGCCCATGTTGCCCAGCGCGGTGTTGAGCATCTGCAGCAGGTAGAAGAACGGCTTGGTCAGGAAGTAGTACCAGCCGAAGTCGATGGCGAGGTCGAAGCGGTCGATCTTGTACTGGTCGGCATAGCCGTCCAGCAGCTTGACCTGCTTGGCGCCGGCGAAGAAGTTGAAGCCGGCCTCCTGGGACTTGCCCGGCTCGACCACCTTGACGCTGCCGAGATAGTCTACCTGATAGCGGTCGGCGCCGTTGTCGAGGCGCTGATGGACGAAGCGGCCGGTGACCTCGCTGCGGTCGGTCGGCACCAGGGCGGTCAGCCAGTACTTGTCGGTGATGCCGGCCCAGCCGCCGGCGGTCTTGAGGCGGATGCTGCCTTCCTTGCGCAGGTCCTCGTACTTGACCTCCTTGAGGGTGCCGTCGAACACGCCGAGCGGGCCTTCGTGCAGGATGTACATGCCGGCGATCGGCGGCGTGCCGGTGCGGGCGACCAGCGCATAGGGATGCAGGCCGGCGGGCTTGTCGCCGTAGTTCTCCACCCGCTGGGCGACGGTGAACATGTAGTTCTCGTCCACCGTGTAGGTGCGCACGAAGCGCAGCCCTTCGCCGTTGTCCCACATCAGCGAGACCGGGTTGGCCGGCGTCAGTTCGGCGCCCGGCTTGACCGGCGTCCAGATGGTCTCGGGGCCGGGCACCTTGACCGAGGCGTCGGCCGGCACCCAGCCGAATTCGGCGTAATAGGGTTCCGGCGCCGCCGCCGGCGACAGCAGGCTGATCTCGGGGCTCTTGGGATCGGCTTGCTCGCGGTACTTCACCAGGGTGATGTCGTCGATGCGGGCGCCGGTCAGCGCCACCGAGCCGTGCAGGTTGGGGGTGCGCACTGCGATGCGGCGGCTCTTCTCCAGGGCGGCGGCGCGGCTCTCGGCGGGGGTCGCCTTGACCGCTGCCTGGCCGGGCACGGCGGGAGGCTGTGCTGCCGTCGGTCCGGTGGCGGGAGCCGCCGACTGCGGATTCTGCGGCTGGGCCGCGCTGCCCGCCTGCTCGGTGGCCTGCGGCGGTGTGGTCTTGGTCGGGAACAGCCACTGGAAGCCCAGCATGATCGCGACTGAGAGAACGATGGCGATGAAGAGGTTGCGCTGGTCAGTCATGACATCCTATCCGGGCTGGGGCGAACAGCCCCTGCTGTCTTGGGTTCGGGGACCGGGTCCCAGCCGCCGTCGTTCCAGGGGTGGCAGCGGCAAATACGTTTGGCAGCCAGCCATGAGCCGGCGACGGCACCATGCTTGGCCACCGCCTCGATGGCGTAATGCGAGCAGGAAGGGGCAAAACGGCAGCAGGCCGGCAGTACCGGCGACAGCAGCAGCTGGTAGCCGCGGATCAACCCGCGCAACACCATGCTGGCCGAACTTGTGCCCACAGCGTCAACCTCCTTCTGGCGCCCTCGAAACCCTGAGCGCACCGACACGTTTTAGCGCCGCCAGCAAATCCTGCAAGAGAAGGAAATATGGCCGCGTCAGAGTCTCCTGGCGGCCGATGACCACCAAATCGAGACCGGGGGCGGCATGGGCGGGAAAAATCTCGGCCACCGCCGCCTTCAACCGCCGTCTCGCCCTGTTGCGGCAGACCGAATTGCCCACCTTCTTGGTCACCGTGAAACCGACTCGCACGGTATCTGGTGCCACGGTCGGGACGGCAGCGGGATCGCCAACGGTCGGGGCCGCCTGCAGCACCAAGCCGGGGGCGGCCCATTTACGCCTGACCCCGGCGACGCGCAGAAAATCGGCCCTCTGCTTGAGCCGCGCCAGCGTGACGTCGCGCGTGCTCAAACCGGAACCTTAGGCAGACAGGCGCTTGCGGCCCTTGGAGCGGCGATTGGCGATGATGCGGCGGCCGCCGACAGTGGCCATGCGCGCGCGAAAGCCATGGCGGCGGGCACGGACGATCTTGCTCGGCTGAAAGGTACGCTTCACGACGGTGCACTCCGATTCGAAACTGGTCTTCTTAAATGGAAGGCGAGTGTATAAGCCGGGGCGGGGGAGGAAGTCAATCGGCGCCTTGCTCCCGTGCGCATCCGCCGCTAGTGTAACCGACTTTTCCGCCGCCAGGAGCCTCATCGGCCTTGAAATACGTCAGCACCCGGGGCAAGGCCCCCGTCCTTGGTTTCGACGATGTCCTGCTGGCCGGACTGGCCCGCGACGGTGGCCTCTATGTGCCGCAGAGCTGGCCGTCCTTCTCCGAGCCGGAAATCCGCACCATGCGCGGGCTGTCCTATCCCGAGCTGGCGGTGCGCGTCATGCGCCCCTTCGTCGAGGGTTGCCTGACCGAGGACGAGCTGACCGCCCTGGTCGCCGACGCCTATGCCGGCTTCACCCATCCCGCCGTGGCGCCCCTGAAGCAGCTCGGCCGCAATCTTTGGGTGATGGAGCTGTTCCACGGCCCGACGCTGGCCTTCAAGGATTACGCCCTGCAACTGGTCGGCCGCCTGTTCGACCACGTGCTGACCAAGCGCGGCCAGCGGGTGACCATCGTCGGCGCCACCTCGGGTGACACCGGCTCGGCCGCCATCGAATCCTGCCGCGACCGCGACCGCGTCGACATCGTCATCCTGCACCCCAAGGGCCGCGTCTCCGAGGTGCAGCGCCGCCAGATGACCACCGTGCAGTCGTCCAACGTGCGCAACCTGGCGGTGGACGGCACCTTCGACGACTGCCAGGACCTGGTGAAGGAGCTGTTCGCCGACGCGGCATTCCGCGACGAGCTCAATCTGTCGGCGGTCAATTCCATCAACTGGGCCCGGGTGATGGCCCAGGTGGTGTATTATTTCCATGCCGCGGTCAGCCTGGGCGCGCCCGACGTGACGGTGGATTTCGCGGTCCCCACCGGCAATTTCGGCAACGTCTTCGCCGGCTTCGCCGCCAAGATGATGGGGCTGCCCATCGACCGGCTGATCGTTGGCTCCAACACCAACGACATTCTCACCCGTTTCTTTGAAGGCGGCGTGATGAAGACCGAGGGCGTCGTCCCCACATTGTCTCCTAGCATGGACATTCAGGTCTCCAGCAACTTCGAACGCCTGGTCTTCCATTACCTCGGCCATGACGGCGAGGCGGTGGAGCGGCTGATGGGCGAGTTCCGCCGCGGTGGCACCCTGGCCATGCCGCAGGGCGCCTGGAGCGTCATGCGCGAGCTGTTCGAGGGCCATCGCTTCGACGACGCGGCGACCCTGGCGGCCATGCGCTCGCTGGCGTCCGCCACCGGCGAGGTGCTCGACCCCCATTCCGCCATCGGTGTCGCCGCGGCGCTGAAGTCGGGCCACATCCGCCACGACGCTCAACTGGTCGCCCTGGCCACCGCCCATCCCGCCAAGTTCCCCGACGCGGTGGAACAGGCCACCGGCATCCGCCCCGGCTTGCCGCCGCACATGGCCGACCTGTTCCAGCGCCCCGAACGCCTGGAGGCCATCGGCAACGATGCCGCGGCACTGAAGGCCTATGTGCGCGGCTTCGCCGGCAGGGCACGGGCATGACCACCATCCGCGAGACCGTCCTGCCCTCCGGCCTGCGCATCGTCACCGACCCCATGAGCACCGTCGAGACGGTGTCGCTGGGGGTATGGGTCGACGCCGGCACCCGCCACGAGATGCCTGAGATCAACGGTGTCTCGCATCTGTTGGAGCACATGGCGTTCAAGGGAACCGAGCGACGGTCGGCCCGCGCCATCGCCGAGGAGATGGACGCGGTGGGGGGGCACCTCAACGCCTACACCTCGCGCGACCACACCGCCTATTACGCCAAGATCCTCAAGGAGGACGTGGCGCTGTCGCTCGACGTGCTGTCCGACATCCTGCAGCACTCGACCATGGACGCCGAGGAACTGGCGCGCGAGCAGGCGGTGGTGGTGCAGGAGATCGCCCAAGCCATCGACACCCCCGACGACATCATCTTCGACCACTTCCAGGCGGTGGCCGTCCCCGGCCAGTCGCTGGGCCGGCCGGTGCTGGGCACCGAGGAGCTGGTGCGCGGCATGAGTCGCGACACCGTGCTGGGCTACATGCGCCACCATTACTCGGCGCCGCGCATGGTGCTGTCGGCGGCGGGACGGCTGGAGCACGATGCCCTGGTCGAGGCGGCGGCCAAGGCGTTCTCGGCCCTGCCGGGTCCCGCAACGCCCATCACCGATGCCTGCCGCTATGTGGGGGGCGATTTCCGCGAGGACCGCGACCTCGAACAGGTCCATGTGGTGGTGGGCTTCGACGGCGTGTCGTACCGCGATCCCGACTATTACATCGCCTCGGTGCTGTCGACCCTGCTGGGCGGCGGCATGTCGTCGCGCCTGTTCCAGGAGGTGCGCGAGAAGCGCGGCCTGGTCTATTCCATCTATTCCTTCGCCTCGTCCTACGACGACGGCGGGCTGTTCGGCGTCTATGCCGGCACCGGCGAGGACGAGGTGGCCGAGCTGATTCCGGTGATGTGCGACGAAATCGTCAAGGTGGCCGACGGCGTGGCCGAGGATGAGCTGCTGCGCGCCCGCGCCCAACTCAAGGCCTCCATCCTGATGAGCCTGGAGAGCACCACCACCCGCTGCGAGCAGTTGGCCCGGCAGATGGTCATCTATGGCCGCCCGGTGACGGTGGCCGAGGTGGTGGCCAAGGTCGAGGCGGTCTCCGCCTCCGACGTGGCTCGCGTCGCCCGGCGCCTGTTTGCCGGAACGCCGACCTTCGCCGCCATCGGCCCCTTGGCCAATGTGGAAGGCTATGACAGGGTCGCCGACCGGCTGCGTCTTTGAGCCGGCGGGTGAAGCGGCAGTCATAAGGTTCCGTGCGCATCGCCGTTGGGGGGCGATGACCCTGGAGGGCTTCCGCCGCTCCCGAGCGCCAAGCCCGGCACTTCCTTCCCGAGCCCGGCAGTTTTTTCCTGCATAGCTCTCGCTTTCCGTCGGCGGCCGGTGGCAGTCAAACAAAATAATCTCATAAAATCAATGCACTGACCGGCTGGCCCCAAACTGGCCCGCCATTTGCTTATGATGAGGCGCAATAGGCTTCACCATGGGAATACGACCATGACCGTGCATTCGATCAGCAAGGGCTTGCTTCAGCAGGACGCCGCCATGACTTCGGTCGCCGACAAGCCGCAGGCGGCGACCTCCGCCATCGAGGCTGCCTTCTCGGCGGCGCTGCAGCGGGCGACGCTGAACTTCGGCGGATCGGCGGGTATGCCGTCGGCCAACACCGCCTTCAAGGAGCGCTTCGAGCGTCAGCCGGCCCAGGCCCGCGACGACGCTCCCAAGGCCGAGCGCCCCGATGCCCGCCGTGGCGACAAGGCGGTGGTCAAGTCGGCGCAAGGGCCGGCCAAGGCCGAGCGGCCGAAGGCGGCTGCCGAGCAGAAGATCGACCGTGCCGCCCCCGCCGATGCCGCTCCGGACCGCGCCGAGGCCAAGACCGACGCCGTCGACACCGCCGCCGACCGCGCCGCCGACGACACTCAGCCGGTCGAGCAGCAGGCCGCCGACAACCAGACCGACGCCGATCCCCAGGCTACCCAGCAGCAGCCCACCGAGATTGCCGCCGCCGTGGCCGCCTCGGTCCAGGTCAAGGCCCCGGACCTCGCGCAGATCCTGCCGGTCGAGCAGACGGCGGTGGTGGTCGATGCCTCCGCCACCCTGCAGGACGCCCAGGCCGGCCAATCCGATGAAGGCGACGCCGGCGCCGACAATCAGGACCCCTTCGCCTGGCTCGACACCAATCATGGCGATGAGATCGCCAGCCTGAACAACAAGATCGACGCCGGCGCCGCCGCCGCTGCCGACCAGGCAGATTTTGCCGCCAGCCTCGCGGCGGCGACCGCCAAGGCCGACCCGACCAAGCGCGACACCGGTGCCGACGAACAGGCCGACATGTCTGCCCTGGCGCAGCAACAGGCCGATCTGCTGGCCGAACAACTGGCCGGCACCACGCAACAGGTCAGCGTCACGGTGAAGGTCAATCAGGCCGCCGCCGACGCCCCGACCCAGACCGCCGGAGCGGTGCTCGAAGCCCTCGGGCTGCTCGACCCGGCGCTGCAGGCCGATGCCGACGCCGCCGGCCAGGAGTTCGCTCCCGGCCAGGGCCAGAACGGCCAAGGCTCCGACAGCGGCCGGGGGATCGCCACCGCCGCCGCCCAGGTCGCCGGCAACGGTGCCCTTGAGAACGTGCAGAATGCCGGCAACGCCGCCGCGGCCCGCCCCTTCGCCGCCGCGCTGGCCGCCCAGCTGGAAGCCAGCGAGCCCAAGGCGGCCACCAACGCGGGCCAGTCCGAAGCGCAGCCGGTGGCCGGCATGACCGGCGCCAACGCCTCGCAGGCGGCGCAGAAGGCCACTCCGGCCACCCCCGCCCAGCCGGCCTCGCGGCCGCTGCCGGTGCCGCCGCAGCACATCATCGACCAGGTCAACGTCCAGATCGACAAGCAGCTCAAGGATGGCAACGACACCATCAAGATTTCGCTGAAGCCCCTCGAATTGGGCAAGATCGAGATCAAGCTGGAGGTCGGCGCCGACGGACGCGTCACCGCCCAGGTCACCGCCGACCGTCCCGAGACCCTGGCCATCCTGCAGAAGGACTCCAAGGGGCTGGAAAAGGCGCTGTCCGACGCCGGCCTCAAGGCGGAAGAGACCTCGCTGTCGTTCAACCTTCGGGGCGAGCAGCAGCAGAACGCCAACAACGGCACCGAGGGCAGGCGTGCCGGTCGCGGTCGCGGCCGCGCCGCCCAGGCCATCGACGGGCGCGGCACCGGTCTGGATACCGCCGCCGCCCAGCCGCGCCGCCTCTCGGGACGCTCCGGCGTCGACATCACGGTGTAACGGGGAGAATCGCCATGACCACCGGAGCTTCCGCCGTCACCGCCAAGACCGACACCATGGCCAATGCGCTGGGTGCCGCCACCGACACCAGCAAGACGGCATCGGCCACCAAGAAGCTGTCGGCCAACTTCGACACCTTCCTGACCATGCTGACCACCCAGTTGAAGCACCAGGATCCGCTGTCGCCCATGGACTCGACCCAGTTTACCAACCAGCTGGTTCAGTTCGCCTCGGTCGAGCAGCAGATTTCGGCCAACACCAACCTGGAATCGCTGATCAAGATCCAGAAGCTCAACCAGACCTCGTCGGCGCTGGGCTATCTCGGCCAGACCATCGAGACGGTGGGCAACGAACTGCCGCTGCAGGATGGCCGGGCCGGCTTCAGCTACACCCTGGGCGAGGACGCCAACGCCACCGCCATCGTCATCCGCGACTCCAACGGCAAGATGGTGCGCAGCCTCAACGGCGAGATGACCAAGGGCCGCCACGACATGAGCTGGGATGGCAAGGACCAGTACGGCAATACCATGGCGGACGGCCGGTACGCGGTCGAGGTCGTCGCCGCCAAATCCGACGGTACCGCAGTGGACTCGGCCGTCACCGTCATGGGCCGCGTCACCGACGTGGCGTCCGACGAAACCAGCGGCACCCTGCTCGCCATGAGCGGCGTCGTCACCACTCTCGACAAGATTTTGACCATTCGCGACACCGCCAGCCTGGCGAAAGCCAACTAGGCCGGGCCGCTGGCGTGTAGGAGGTTACCATGAGCTTGTACGGTGCACTGTTCTCTGGCGTGTCGGGCCTCGCTTCGCAGTCGAGTGCGATGGGCGCGATCTCGGACAACATCTCGAACGTCAACACCATCGGCTACAAGGGGTCGAAGGTGAACTTCCAGACCCTGGTGACCAAACAGGTGTCGCTGACCCAATACTCGCCCGGCGGCGTGCAGTCCCGGCCGCGCCAGGCGGTGGACGCCCAAGGCCTGCTGCAGGCCACCAGCTCGGCCACCGACGTGGCCATGTCGGGCGCGGGCATGTTCGTGGTCAACACCGTCGCCGATCCGGCCGCTTCGGGCTCGGGCATGTATGCCTATACCCGCGCCGGCTCGTTCAAGGTGAACAAGGAAGGCTACCTGCAGAACGTGTCGGGCTTCTTCATGCAGGGCTGGCCCCTGGCCCCCACCAACAACAACACCGATGCCAAGCCGACCGAGGTCGACATCGACGGCAACACCTACATGAAGGCCTACAAGAACACCGATGGAACATGGCACTACGTCAACCAGAACATCATCAACACAGAAGAGGTTCGGCCACTCAATCTGAAGACCATCGGCGGCACTGCCGATCAGACGTCTCAGATCAAGATGGGCGCTAACCTGCCGTCTGGCGATAGCGTCTATGATCCGGCTTCGACCACTTCGACCGGCTACCACCAGACCAGCGTCCTGGTTTATGACAGCCTGGGCAACACCCACAACTTCAACTCGGACTGGACCAAGACCAACGCCAACACCTGGAACGTCGAGGTCAAGAGCAACTTCTACTCGGTGGCCAAGGCGTTGACCGACACCTCGGCCGACGCGACGCCGACAATGAAGCTTTACGGGTCCGCCACCGGCTCGACGACCACCGTCACCGGCATCGACGGCAACGACACCGTCGGCTTCTTCTCCGACGCGGGCGTCATCGCCGTGACCACCGGCTCGGTGGCTGCGACCCTGGTGCCGGCGGGAGCCGTGGTCACCATCAGCGGCGCCACCACCAGCGCCAACAATGGCGACTACGTCATCGGCTCCACCGTTGCGACCTCGGTCGGCATCACCACCGCCGCGCCGACCTCGGTCACCGTCATCGAGGACGGCAACACCCACACCTACTCGGCCACCCCGACCTTCACCCTCGCCACCCAGGCGCTCGACCTCGGCGAGACGTCGACCTCCTACGCCGTCGGTGACTTCATCCATGTGGCCAACAGCACCAGCACCAGCGCCAACACCGGCTACTACAAGGTGTCGGCGGTGGTCACCGGCGCCACCACGGTTCTGACCCTGGCCGCGGCCGACTACATCGCCATCGACACCTCGCCCTATCAGGACCAGCGCGGCATCAATCCGCCCACCGGCGCCGCGGTGATGAACATCTACAACAGCAGCGACGAAGTCTACGCCAGCCAGGCCCGCATGGACTTCACCGCCTCGTCGCGCGCCGACGTGCTGGCTCTGGACGGCAAGTACTTCACCATGACGGTCAACGGCGTTTCCATGCAGGTGGAATTCTCCACCGATGGTTCGGCGTCCGGTTCCGCCGACGTGATGATCGACCTGACCTCCGCCGCCTATGATACCGGTTCCGAGGTCGCCGATCTGGTGGCCAAGGCGCTCCGCAATCCGCGCAACTGGGATTCGGGCACCAACGGCAACCTCGCCTCCGACCTGGTCAACCTGGGCAGCACCATCCCGCTGTTCCGCGCCAACGGCAATTCGGTGGAGATCATCCAGCAGTTGAACGGGCCCGAGATCGATTTCGACCTCTCCAACCTGGACACCGGCTGCACCCAGTACGCGACGCATCAGTGGAGTTCGGCCATCCCCTCGGTGGATGCCACCACCCACACCTTCACCCTGGAAGCCATCAACGAGACCGACGACGCCATGATCTTCAACGGCGATGGCACGCCGCAGACCATCAACGTCGACAAGATCTCGGTGGCCTGGGCCAATGGCGCACAGAGCATGACCACGGTGCCCAACGGTACCGGTGCCGACCAGCGTATCTCCTGGTTCCTCGGCAACACCAATCAGGCCGACGGCATGACCCAGTTGGGCGGCAACTACCAGCTTGCCTACCTGACCCAGAACGGTGCCAAGTTCGGCAACTTCTCGGGCGTGTCGGTCTCCACCGACGGCGTGGTGACCGCCCTGTTCGACAACGGCGTGCGCCGCCCGGTGTTCCAGATCCCGGTGGCCACCTTCACCAATTCCAACGGCATGGAAAGCCTTACCGGCAACACCTGGATCGAAACCGACGTCTCCGGCACCTACACCCTGCGTGTCGCGGGCCAAGCCGGTTCCGGCCAGATCCAGTCGGCCTCGCTGGAAGCCTCCACCGTCGACATCGGTGAGGAATTCACCACCATGATCGTCACCCAGCGGGCCTACTCCGCCGCCGCCAAGATCATCACCACCGCCGACCAGATGCTGGACGAATTGGTGCAGATTAAGCGGTAACCTCTAACGACGCGCAAACTTGAGGCCGCCGGCGCAATACCGGCGGTCTCTTTCTTTGAGTCATCGCGGATTGGCGAGGCCGATGATGTGGGGTGATCTATTCACTTCCGCCTCGGGCAACACGAATGAGCGAGTGCCGTAGCCCTGCGGGGTGGGAGTCTCTCCGGGCTTCCGCAACGAACCAACTAAATGGGGTTTGCCCGCATCAGGGCCTGAGTGTTGAATTGGCCCGCGGAACCGCTTATTGTGCGGTCCCGCCTGCTGGGGCGTCGCCAAGCGGTAAGGCAGCGGCTTTTGGTGCCGCCATTCCCAGGTTCGAATCCTGGCGCCCCAGCCAAACATCCCTAATATAACAGCCAGTCCGCACACTTACCCGGCGCGCTCGACGATCGTCCGAGGGCCTGGAGCTGTGTCCGCGCTGCTGTACCACTGCCCAACCGATGTGATCCTCACCAACCCATCCTTCGGGACGGCGCGAAGGATGGCTCGCCGGAGCTAAATCTCCACCTGACTGCCCAATTCCACCACGCGGTTGCTGGGCAGGTGAAAGAAGTCCATGGCACTGGTGGCCATGCGCGACAGGATGGCGAACATGTGCTCGCGCCACAGCGCCATCCCCGGTGCGCTGGAGGGGATCAGCGTCTCGCGCGACAGGAAGTACGAGATGGACATGGGCTCGTAGAAGAAACCCAACTGGTCGCTGCGGGCGTGCGCCAGCGCCTTGGGGATGTTGGGGTCCTCCATGAAGCCGTAACGCAACGCCAGCCGGTGGAAGCCAGGGGCCAGCAGGCTGGCCTCGATGCGGCGGTCGGGGTTGACGAACGGCACCTCGTCGACGATCACCGTCAACAGTACCACCCGCTCGTGGATCACCTTGTTGTGCTTCAGGTTGTGCAACAGGGCCAGCGGCACGCCCTCGGCGGTGCCGGTGAGGAACATGGCGGTGCCGGGCACCCGCACCACCCGCTCGGACAGGCTGGCGAGGAAGTCTTCCACCGGCAGGGCATCGTGGCGCAGGCGCGCCATCAGCAGGACGCGGCCGCGCTTCCAGGTGGTCAGGATCAGGAACACCGCCAGGCCGATGGCCAGCGGGAACCAGCCGCCGTGCAGGATCTTGGTGGAATTGGCCAGGAAGAAGGCGAGGTCGAGCGCCAGGAAGCAGCCCACCATGATGAACACCCGGCGCCGGCCCCAGCCCCACAGCAGGAACATCACCATGGCGATCAGCAGCGAATCGATGACCATGGTACCGGTCACCGCCGTGCCATAGGCCGAGGCCAGCTTGCTCGACGACTGGAAGCCCAGCACCAGGGCCATGACGAACAGCATCAGCGTCCAGTTGAGGAATGGGATGTAGATCTGCCCGATCTCGCGCTCCGAGGTGTGCACGATGGTCATGCGCGGCAGATAGCCTAACTGGATGGCCTGGCGGGTCACCGAGAAGGCGCCCGAGATCACCGCCTGGCTGGCGATCACCGTGGCCGCGGTGGCCAGGATCAGCATGGGGATGCCGGCCCAGTCGGGGGCAAGGCGGAAAAACGGGTTCTCCAGCGCGTCGGGGCGGGTCAGCAGCAGGGCGCCCTGGCCGAAATAGTTCAGCAACAGCGCCGGCAGTGCCAGCAGGTACCATGCCAGCCGGATGGGCAGGCGGCCGAAATGCCCCATGTCGGCGTACAGCGCCTCGGCGCCGGTCACCGCCAGCACCACCGAGCCCAGCGCCAGGAAGCCGGTAAGTCCGTCATTGTAGAGGAAGGCGAGGGCCCAATGGGGGGACAGGGCCACCAGCACCTGCGGCGCCAGGGCGATGTTCTTGACTCCCAGCACCCCCAGAACCAGGAACCATACCAGCATCACCGGCCCGAACAGCACCCCCACCGCGGCGGTACCGTGGCGCTGTATCAGGAACAGCACCAGCAGGATGACCATGGTCAGCGGCACGACGTAGGCTTCCAGCTGGGGAGCCACCACCTGCAGGCCCTCCACCGCCGACAGCACCGAGATGGCCGGGGTGATCATGCTGTCGCCATAGAACAGGGCGGCGGCGAAGATGCCCAGCGCCCCCACCATGGCGGTCAGGCCGCGGCGGCCCTCGGCGGCGCGGCTCACCAGGGCCAGCAGGGCCAGGCTGCCGCCCTCGCCGCGGTTGTCGGCCCGCATGATGACGATGACGTATTTGATGGAGACCACCACCATGATCGACCAGAACACCAGCGACAGCACGCCGTAGACATGCGGCTTGTCCAGCGCCATGGGGTGCGGCCCGGCAAAGGTCTCCTTCATGGCATAAAGCGGGCTGGTGCCGATGTCGCCGAAGACGACACCGACGGCGGCCAGCATCAAGGCGGGCACGTTGCGGCTATGCGTGGCAGGCAGGTCTTCGATGGTGGCACCCATATGGCGCAGGCATCCCCTCAATTTCGACGGATATGCCTACCTATACCGGCGGCAGAGTCAAGCGGCGTCTAGCCGAGGAGTTCGGCGACGAAGGCCGGTACCACGTCGGAAGCCGGGCCATAGCGTCCTTCATGGAACAGCGAAGCCGCCTGGGAAGGCTCCAGATTGAGCTCGACGGTGCGGGCGTGGCCAGATTGCCGCACCGCCTGGACGAAGCCGGCGGCCGGATGGACGCTGCCCGAGGTGCCGATGGACACGAACAGGACACAGCCCTCCAGCTCCTGATAGATCCGCTCCATCTGCAGCGGCAGTTCATCGAACCACACCACGTGCGGGCGCAGCGTTCCCACCAGTCCGCAATCGGGGCAGGCCGTGGCGGTCGTCAGGTCGTCGGTCCAGGCGAAGGGATCGCGGCAACGGATGCAGCGGACCTTCAGCAATTCGCCGTGCATGTGGATCAGGCCGCCGCTGCCGGCCCGTTCATGCAGGTCATCGACGTTCTGGGTGACCACCGTCACCGGACCCTTCCATTCGCGCTCCAGGTGGGCCAGTGCCAGATGGGCGGGGTTGGGTTGGATGGCGCCCGAGGTCAGCTGCCGTCGCCGCGCATTGTAGAAGGCCTGGACCCGGGCCGGGTCGCGGCGGAAGGCGTCGGGGGTCGCCACATCCTCGATTCGCACCGAATTCCATATGCCGTTTGTATCGCGAAAGGTGTCGAGCCCCGACTCCTGGGAAATACCTGCCCCGGTGAGTATGACGATACTACCCTTTAGGTTGGCATTTTGCATAAAACTCTCAACTTATGTGAACCAGTTTCCGTACACTAGCCGCTTGCCTCTGTGATGAGAAGCGGCTATGCCGTGAGACATGGTCAAGATCCTCTTCGTATGTACCGGTAATATCTGCCGCTCCCCCACCGCCGAGGGCGTGTTCCGCGTCCTGGTGGAGCGTGCCGGCCTGGCCGAGCTGGTGACGGTGGATTCGGCCGGAACCACCGCCTACCACGTGGGCGATCCGCCCGACCGGCGCACTGCCGCCACCGCCCTCCGCCGCGGCTTCAGCCTCGACGGCCAGTCCGCCCGTCAGGTGCGGCGCAGCGATTTCGACGAATTCGACCTCATCCTGGCCATGGACCGCGGCCACCACCGCGAACTGGCGCGGCTGTGCCCAACGGGGCACGAGGCGCGCCTGCACCTGTTCCTGTCCTTCGCGCCGGGCTGCGGCCTCCAGGATGTGCCCGACCCCTATTACGGCGGCCCCGACGGCTTCGAAATCGTCCTCGACCTCATCGAGGCGGGGGCCGAGGGGCTGCTGGAGTATGTCAGGGGGCGGCTGGCGTAGCTGCCACCGCGTTGCGGATCATGTGGGCGGCGACGTCCACCGGCTTGACCTTGAAATTCTTGGGCGGCTCGCGGTTGTCCAGCGCGATGGCCACCAGCATGGCGTTCTCCACCGCCACCAGGCTGACCTTGAAGATGCCGCGGGCGCCGCGCAGGCGGGGATAATAGGCGGGGTCGGCCATCTTCTCCTTGCGCCCCAGGCGCTCGAAGGCGGCCTCCTCGGCGACCTCGGTCGGCTCGGTCTTGAGGACCTTCCAGTCGGAGTGGCCGGCGAACCCGGCCAGCGCCTCCTCGGGGGTGCCGTCCTCGATCACGCCGAGCTTGTAGATGCTCTTGCCCAGGCCGACGTCACCGGCCCAGTCCTGCAGCCCCTTGCTGGTGGCGACGAAGATGGTTGCCATGGTTATCTCCGCAAATGCGAAAAGGGCCGCCGGTGTTCCCGGCGGCCCCTCCGTTTCGAGCAGAAGCGCCGATTAGCGCTTGCTGAACTGGGTGCTGCGGCGAGCCTTGTGCTTGCCGTACTTCTTGCGCTCGACCACGCGCGGATCGCGGGTGAGGAAGCCGCCGGCCTTCAGCGATGGGCGCAGGGCCGGATCGAAGAAGGTCAGGGCGCGGCTGATGCCGTGACGCAGGGCGCCGGCCTGACCCGACAATCCGCCACCGGCGACGGTGCAGTTGACGTCGAACTGGCCCTCGACCTTGGCGGTCTGGAAGGGCTGGTTGATCAGCATGCGCAGCACCGGGCGGGCGAAGTAGACCTGAACTTCGCGGCCGTTGACGGTGATCTTGCCCGAACCGGGCTTGACCCACACGCGGGCGACGGCGTTCTTGCGCTTGCCGGTGGCGTAGGAGCGGCCCTGCGGATCCACCTTGCGCTCGTGCACGGGGTGGGACTGGGCCGGAGCGGCGGTCTTGAGGTCCGCCAGGCTGGAGAGATCGGCCATGGGCTTACCTCTTATTCTTCGGGTTCATGGCGCCGACGTCCAGCGAGTCGGGCTGCTGGGCTTCATGCGGATGGCTGGGGCCGGCATAGACGCGCAGATTCTTCATCTGCTGGCGTCCGAGCGGGCCGCGCGTGATCATGCGCTCGACCGCCTTCTCGATGACGCGGGTCGGATAGCGCCCGCTCAGCAACTGGCCGGCGGTACGGCTCTTGATGCCGCCCGGGTGGCCGGTGTGCCAATAGAAGCGCTTGTCGGCCAGTTTGTTGCCGGTCAGCTTGACCTTCTCGGCATTGACGACGATGACGTTGTCACCCATGTCGACGTGCGGAGTGAAGGTCGGCAGATGCTTGCCGCGCAGCCGCATGGAGATGATGCTGGCCAAACGGCCAAGAACGACGCCGTCCGCGTCGATCACCACCCACTTCTTCTCAACCTCGGACGGTTTGGCGCTGTAGGTCTTCATGATACCCGCTGCAAAACCAGTTGGCGACGGCAAGCCCTCTCGGCTCCGTCGAGGGCGCGGAGTATGCCACAGGGCGTCGCTCTGTCAATGAGAATAAAACCGTTAAAAATCAACGAATTAATATAACGGTATCAGAATACCGCCCTGGAAAGCGGCGGAATCCCTCGATTTGCCGATCGTGGCGAATGCCGAGGGGCAGAAAGGGGCAACAGGTGGCTCCTGCCGAGAAGGCGGTCCGGGCGTTACACCACATCCCGGTGATCGCAATCGATCACCGGAGCCCTCAAGTGCCGGGCGGGTTTCTCCGAAGCCCTTGGCTCCCGCGGCACGAGCCGCGCGGCGCCTTGCGCCTAACCGCATCCCGATGAGTCGACGTCATCGAGATGCGGCATTACAGGCGCTCGCAGGGAATGTCGTCGTTGAAGTTCAGCGAGCACTCCAGGCTCAGGCTCGCGCGCAGGGCCGCCAGCCCGCGATGGAGGATGACGCGGGCATTGCCCTCGGAGACATCCAAGGTCGTGGCGATCTCACGATGCCCCAGCCCGCCGAAGTGATGGAGGAGCACCGCCTCGCGTTGCCGCTCGGGCAGGCGGGCGACGTGGCCCAAGATGCAGGCGGACATCTCCGCCTGCATCACCTGGCCCTCGGTGTCGCAGGCGTCGGGCAGTTCCGCTGCCTGCTCCAGCTCGGCGGTCTGAGGCGCGCGCCTGGTGGCGCGGAAATGGTCGCGGGCGACGTTAAGCGCGATGGCGGTGAGCCAAGTGACGGGCGCGGCCTCGCCTCGCATTGAACTCACGGTCCGGGTGGCGCGCAACAGCGCCTCCTGCACCAGGTCGTCGGCCAGCACGGAGTCCCGCACCAGGCGCAAAAGGACGCCGCGCACCGTCCCCCGGTGCGCGGCGATCTGCTCAGCCTCCACAGCAGCCCCCCGGGGCTTCCCTGCCCAGGCCCAACAGAGCCTCGGCCCGCGCGCGGGTCTTGACCGCCGCGCCCTTGTTCACCATCAAGCCGACCTCGACCGCAGCTTTCACCTCCTCGCGGTCGATGCCCAAGCGATCGCCTTCGGCCAGATGGAGCTCCAGGCAGGGGTGGCAGTTGACCGCCGCCGAGGCGCCGATGGCCACCAGTTCCTTGATACGTTCGTCCATGGGAAAACTCCTCATCCGGTTGGTTCGCTTCCTTGGACGACGACGGGAGCGGTTCCGTTACGGCTTCTGCTCGATCAATGGGACGACAACTCGGTTGCGCGCGCCGACGCAGCTCCCGGTCCGGCTTCGGCGACCTCGATAAGGTTCGGTGGGCCCATGGCCCCTCCTCGTCGCAGCAGGAGTTGCTGCGACAACAGTCCGCGGGCTTTGAAATCCAGGCCGGGGGCGTCACATCCGTCCGCAGGCACTTGCGCCGACGGGCCTAACGGGTGATTGCCGAGGTCGGGCGCGGAGTGTGGCTCGTATTCCGGAGGGGGCTGACGCCTAGCGCTTCATGCGACGGTTCTGCTCCAATTCCTCGGGCGAGGTCTGGAAGCCGATATAGACGACAAACTTGTCGATCAACTCGCGGTCCTTGACCGGGATGCGCATGCTGATCTCCTCGTCGGTGAAGTGTGCCAGGTTCTGCCCCTCGGGGAACTCCACGCTGATGGGGAAGATCGCCTTGGCCTGGGGCTTGGGATAGAAATAGGGGATGGCGACGAAATACGAGAACTGCACCTTGCGCGACGTGTTGGCCGGCCCGCGCTTGGCGGCGATGGAGATCTGCAGGTTGAGCTCGGCGCCGGCCTCGTCATAGACGCAGTGGCCCTTGTAGCCCAGCACCTCGGCCTCGGCCTCGACATCGGTGAGGTCCTGGCCGCCGCCGGGCCGGAACTTGGTCACCGTGGCGGCATCCGCCAGGATGAAGATGGGGGGGCAGGGCGGCGGCTCTTTCTTTTGCAGCAGCGAGCAGCCGGACAACAGGATCGGCGCGGCAAGCAGGGCGGCCAGCAGGCGGGCGGAACGGAGCATCGGGGCAGCCTTACAAACGGGAGTGGGTGCCGTCGCAGAACGGCGGCGTCCTGGTGCGGCGGCAGCCACACAGATACAGCGTCTCATCCTGTTCGGCGGTGAAGACCTTGGGACCGAGGCCGGTGCCCTTGTGGGCGCCGTCGCAGAAGGGCTGGCCGGCGCTGCGGCCGCAGGCGCACCAGAAGTATTTCTCGCCCGCCTTGGCCTCGACGGCATAGGGCGAATCCTTGCTGGCCACCGGCTCGCTCATGCCATCCTTCCTTCGGGGTGCGGGAATCTGCTAAGTGTCGGACGCCCCGACTTTAAAGAAGCAGGGCGCGGCGCACAAGGTGAACCAAGGCGATGACACACTCCACCAATCCCAGGCGGCCGTTGGCCCTCGTCCTCGCCGGCCCGCGCGGGTTTTGCGCCGGGGTCGACCGTGCCATCCACATCGTCGAGCGGGCGCTGGAGAAGTACGGCGCCCCGGTCTATGTCCGCCACGAGATCGTGCACAACCGTTTCGTCGTCGATTCCCTGGCGGCCAAGGGGGCGGTGTTCGTCGAGGAGCTGTCGCAGGTGCCCGAGGGCGTGCCGGTGGTGTTCTCGGCCCACGGCGTGCCCAAGTCGGTGCCGGCCGAGGCCGAGGCACGCCGCATGGCCTATCTCGACGCCACCTGCCCGCTGGTCACCAAGGTGCACCGCGAGGCCGAGATGCACCACGCCGCCGGCCGTCAGATCGTCATGATCGGGCACGCCGGTCATCCCGAGGTGGTGGGTACCATGGGCCAGGTGCCCGAGGGGGCCGTGCTGCTGGTGGAGAATGCCGCCCAGGCCGAGACGGTGGCGCCGGTCGACCCCGCCCGGCTGGCCTATATCACCCAGACCACCCTGTCGGTGGACGATGCCGCCGCCATCGTGGCCGTGCTGCGCCGCCGCTTCCCCGAGATCTCGGTGCCGCGGCGCGAGGATATCTGCTACGCCACCACCAACCGCCAGTCGGCGGTGAAGGCCATCGCCCCCCATTGCGAGGCGGTGCTGGTGATCGGCGCCCCCAATTCGTCCAATTCGAAGCGGCTGGTGGAGGTGGCGGCCCGAGCCGGCTGCGCGCGTTCGATCCTGGTGCAGCGTGCCGCCGATATCGACTGGGGTGACCTGGGGAATGTGGCGCGGCTGGGCATCACCGCCGGGGCCTCGGCCCCCGAGGTGCTGGTGGAGGAGGTCATCGCCGCCGCCCGGCAGCGTTTCGACGTCACCATCGAAGAGGTCCGCGTCACCATCGAAAGTCTGGCCTTCAAACTGCCCGCCGAGTTGATCGAATAGGTGGTTGGGGGGCTGGGCAAAGGGCCGTAGCCGTCGTATCCTCCGCCGGTCGCAAGAAGGCTGAGGGCGTATGGCGGTCTACACGGAAGTTTCCGACGACGAGCTGGAGGAGTTCGTCGCCGAGTACGACATCGGCGAGGTGGTGTCCTGCAAGGGCATCGCCGAGGGTGTCGAAAACACCAATTACATGCTGCAGACCGACCGGGGCAGCTTCATCCTCACCCTCTATGAAAAGCGGGTGAACCCCGACGATCTGCCGTTCTTCCTCGGCCTGATGGAGCATCTGGCGGCACACGGGCTGGAATGCCCGACGCCCCTGCATGGCCTTGACGGACGAGCCCTGCGCGAGGTGTGCGGTCGGCCGGCGGCCATCGTCAGCTTCCTCAAGGGCATGTGGCCGCGCCGCATCACGCTCAATCACTGCGCCGAACTGGGCGCCGGCATGGCCCAGATGCACGTGGCCGGCGCAGATTTCGCCATGACGCGGGCCAACAGCCTGTCGGTGTCGGGCTGGCGGCCGCTGTTCGAACGGGCAAGGCCCGGCGCCGACTCGCTCAAGGAGGGCCTCGCCCGCTTCATCGATTCCGAGTTGGCCGACCTGGAGGCCAATTGGCCCAGCGGGCTGCCGGCCGGGCTGATCCATGCCGACCTGTTCCCCGACAATGTCTTCTTCCTCGCCGACCGGGCCGCCGGCGTCGACCGCATGTCGGGCATCATCGACTTCTATTTCGCCTGCACCGATGCGCTGGTCTACGACATCGCGGTGTGCCTCAACGCCTGGTGCTTCGAGCCCGACGGCAGTTTCAACACCACCAAGGCCCGCCTGATGCTGTCGAGCTACCGCCGCATCCGCCCCTTGAGCGGCGACGAGTTGGAGGCCCTGCCGCTGCTGACCCGTGGCGCCGCCATGCGCTTCCTGCTGACCCGGCTGTATGACTGGCTCAACACGCCCCCCGGCGCCATGGTCAAGCGCAAGGACCCGCTGGAATACTACCGCAAGCTCCGCTTCCACCAGGGCATCACCGGCCCGGGAGCCTACGGAATAGAATGAGCGAGCATGGCGAGCGCGGCGGCGTTGAGCCGCCCGGAGCGAAGCGGAGGAGCCCAGCGTGCGGAAGCGCGCGCCCGGCGTCTGAGGGCGAAGGATCATGAGCGAGCATGGCGAGCGCGGCGGCGTTGAGCCGCCCGGAGCGAAGCGGAGGAGCCCAGCGTGCGGAAGCGCGCGCCCGGCGTCTGAGGGCGAAAGATCATGAGCGAACCGATCAGCGTCGAAATCTTCACCGACGGCGCCTGCAGCGGCAACCCGGGACCGGGCGGCTGGGGGGCCATCCTGCGCTTCAAGGGGGTGGAGAAGGAACTGCACGGCGGTGAGCCGCAGACCACCAACAACCGCATGGAAATGATGGCGGTGATCGCCGCCCTGGGCGTGTTGACGCGGCCCTGCTCGGTGGACGTCTACACCGACAGCCAGTATGTCCAGAAGGGCATTTCCGAATGGCTGCGGGGCTGGAAGGCGCGCGGCTGGAAGACCGCCGATCGCAAACCGGTCAAGAACGAGGACCTGTGGCGCCGCCTCGACGAGGCCGCCGCCCGCCACACGGTGCGCTGGCACTGGGTCAAGGGCCACGCCGGCCACCCCGAGAACGAACGCGCCGACGCGCTCGCCCGCCAGGGCTGCGACGAGGCCCGCGGCCGGTAGGGCTTATACCACATCCCGGTGATCGCAACCGATCACCGGAGCCCTCAAGTGCCGGGCGGGTTTCTCCGAAACTCTTGGCTCCCGCGGCGCGAGCCGCGCGGCGCCTTGCGCCTAACCGCATCTCAATGAGTCGACTTCATCGAGATGCGGACTTACTGCAAGCCCTTCAGCCACTCCACCAGCTTGACCCGGCCCGCCATCACCACCCCCATGTGGTCGGCGGCAATGTCGAGGCGGGTCTTGTTCTCCGCCTGCACCTGGGGCCAAACATTCCGGGCGAAGCCTTCGGTGGTGGGGTCGGTGGTGGGGGCCAGCCACAGGATGGGGGCGGCGCCGACCTTGGGCGCCAGGCGCGACATGGCCGCCGGACCTTCGGGATCGTAGAAGGAGAGGAAGGCGGTGGCGCCGACCGATACCGAGCGCGAGCGGTCGCCGGAATTCCAGCTGGTAAAATAGGCGGTCTCGGCCCCCTTGCCCTCGGCGACCAGGGCGCGGGCCTTGGCCACGTCGCTGGCCGCCCGCTCCCGGAACCATTTGCCTTCCGGTGAATGGGCCGGGGCCAGCAGCACCAGGGCCGCCACTTCGCGACCCAGGGCGGAATAGCCCAGCGCGGCGTTGCCGCCCAGGCTATGTCCCGCCACCACCACATGACTGGCACCTTTCTGCTTCAGGCGGAGGATGGCCGCGTCGATCTCGGTCAGGGACTCCTCGTAGGGGCGGTCGTACAGCCGCCGGCCCGACCACGCCATCTCGGGGGCCTCCACCAGGAAACCAGCGGCCTCCAGTTCGTCGCAGAGCGGACGCATGCCGCCGGGGTTGCCCCATTTGCCGTGCATGACGACCACGCCGGTGTGGGGCGGATCAAGCGCCATCGCCGGCATGGCGGTCAGCAGCATCAGGCACAGCAGGGCCAGTAAGCGCATGGAACACCTCCTTAGTATGGTCGGCAACGCCATCCTGCCACTTTCGGCCTACCGCCGTCCCTCGACCTTTTTGCCGCCCCCCGGTGCCCCCACTTATGGCGAGGGTTGTAGGGAGGGTTCGATGTGTCCAGGCTAGTGATCGTGTCCAACCGGGTCAGCGTCCCCTCCGGCAAGGGGATCGTCAAGGCCGGCGGGCTGGCGGTGGCGTTGAAGGAAGCGCTCGAAGCCCGCGGCGGGCTATGGTTCGGCTGGTCGGGCGAGGTCGCCGATGGGCCGCTGCCGTTACCGCACAAGGTCAGCCGGGGCGGCATCACCTATGTCACCACCGACCTGTCGCGGCAGGACTTCGAGGAGTTTTACAACGGCTTTTCCAATTCGACGCTGTGGCCGCTGTTCCACTACCGGCTGGGGCTGGTGGAGGTGTCGCGGCGCAGCTATCAGGGCTATCTCAGGGTCAACGCCGCCTTCGCCACCACCCTTGCCCCCATGATCGAGCCCGACGACACCATATGGGTGCACGACTACCATCTGCTTCCGCTGGGCGAGGAATTGCGCAAGCGGGGCATTGCCAACCGCATGGGGTTTTTCCTGCACACCCCCTTCCCGGTGCCGGAAATCATGCTGGCCTTGCCGGGGCATCACCGACTGATGCAAGCGCTGTGCTCTTACGATCTGGTGGGCTTTCAGACCGAGGACGACGTTCGCGCCTTTCTCGACTATCTCAGCGGCGAATCGGATGGCGAGGTGGGGCTGGGCGGGCACTTCGGCGCCTTCGGGCGGCAGTCGGTGGCGGCGGCCTACCCCATCGGCATCGATGCGGCGGCGTTCGCCGCCGCCGCCGTGACCGCCGCCACCCGGTCCGAGAGCCGTCGCCTGAGCGAATCGCTGCGCGGTCGCAAGCTGGTGATCGGGGCCGACCGGCTGGACTATTCCAAGGGTCTGCTCGAACGTTTCGAGGCCATCGAACGGCTGCTGGAGCAGCATCCCAAGCTCAAGGCCAAGTTCGAGTTCCTCCAGGTCGCCGCACCATCGCGTGAGGAGGTGGCGCGCTATCGCGCCCTCAAGCGCCAGCTGGAAAGTGCCGCCGGGCGGATCAACGGCCGCTTTGCCGAGTTCGACTGGCAGCCGATCCGTTACCTCAACCGCAGCCTCGACCGCGCCACCCTGGCCGGGTTCTACCGCCAGGCCAGCGTCGGTCTGGTGACGCCGCTGCGGGACGGGATGAATCTGGTGGCCAAGGAATACGTCGCCGCGCAGGACCCCGAGAACCCCGGCGTTCTCGTGCTGTCGCGTTTCGCTGGAGCGGCACGCGAGTTGATCACGGCGGTGATCGTCAACCCCTATGACCTCGACGAGGTGGCCGACGGCCTGGCCCGCGCCCTGGCCATGCCGTTGGACGAACGGCGGCGGCGGTGGCGCGCGATGATGGATGTGGTCGAGCGCAACACCGTCGAGGTCTGGCGTGATACCTTCCTGGCCGATCTGGCCGAGGCGGCCGAGGTCGAGGAGGAGGTGGAACTGCTGTCGGGCGAGGGGGCCGCCTATTGCCCGCTGCCGGCAGTGGTTCAGCCGGTATCGGCCACCAGGCTGCGCCACACCAGCCCTAGATAGCCGGTCACCGCCGCCACGCCAAGGTATTGCGGCAGCAGCGCCAGCGCCTTGGCGGCCAGGGGCGAGGGCGTCGGCACCGTTGCCAGGGCGACAACGGCCAGGGCCGGCGGTCCCCACACCACCACCAGTCCGATGCCCGCCGCAACGCCGCCTTGGAGCAGCAGGTCGACGGGCGGGCGCGTCTTGCCGACGTCGTCGAGGGCGTATTCCACCGGCAGCAGCAGGAAGGTTCCCATCACGGCGTAGGACAGCACCATCAGCGGCAGGACCAGCGCCTTGGCGTCGAGGCCGGTGACGGGAGCCAGGGTGGAGGCGAACACCGCGGCGGGATAGCCGACAAAGGTGTTGGCCGCCATCCAGAACAGGGTGAAGAACAGCTCTCGGCGGCCGAGCCGGACGGGCAGGGGGCCGGGGGGTAGTTCCCCGAGGGCGACGAAGCGCAGCCAGCCGACGGCGAAGACCGCCACCGCCACCTGATCCACCAGATAGGCCAGACGCGGCCATTGCCCCGAGGCGGCGCCGGCCGCCAGGCTCACCGCCATGGACAGCCAAGCCAACCGGGCCACGACGGGCAGGCCGGCGGCCAGTCCGACCCAGCTCTCGACGGCGCGTGGCAGGAAGCGGAACAGCTTCAAGAGCGGGGCCTCCCGATCCAGGACCACCCTCTCCCGGCGGGAGAGGGCTCGACTAGGACATGGGAGGCCTATTTCGGTCCGACAGCCCCGACTCCCGGTCTATGCCGCCGGGGCATCCTTGGCGCGGGCCTCGACCCGAGCACGGGCTTCCATCCAGACCATGGCCAGGAAGGACCAGGTGGCGGCGAAGCCCAGCAGGGTCGGCAACGTCAGCAGGGCCTGATTGAACAGCGCCTGTTCCAGGGAGTGCGCCTCGGGCAGCTGCACGTCGAAGCTGGCGGCCGGAACGGTGAAGGGCAGGCCGGCGAATACCAGCCCGACCCCCACCTCAAGCCCGCCCGCAGCCAGGATGATCTCGGCCAGCTTGGGGGCTGGGCGGCCGGGCTCGCGCAGCGCGATGTCGGGCAGGATGAGGAACAGCACCCCCACCAGCACCATGAACAGGTGTGCCGCGGAGTAGGCCAGCAACGGCGCCGACACCGGCAGTGTATTGCCTTCGGGGACCAGCACCGCCACAAGGATCAAGGGCACCATGGCGAAGCCTTCCAGCAATTTGGCGGCGACACCGAATTTGACCTCACGGGCACCCAGGCGAAACGGTACCGTCTCACCGCTCAGGCCGGCCTGGCGCACCCAGGCCACGCCGAACGCCCCCAGGCAGATTGCGGTCGCCAGCATGGCGGCGAGGCGGCCGTAAGGGCCACCAAACTCGGCGATGACCGGTGTGGCCACCATCACCAGCGCCGCCGGCCAGGCGGTGCGCAGCAAGGCACCCTTGTGGTTCCAAAGGAGGCTCCAGCTCTGGATCGCCTGGGGCAGATAGCGGAGAAGGCTCATGGTCTCACTTCGTCTCGAAATTGCCTCGCACCAGATTGATCTGCTTGATCAGCTCCTCGGCGATAATGGGTTTGGTCAGTACTTTGGAGGCCCCGGTCTGGCGGGTGACCTCGTGCGCCTGCTCCGACTTGTCGCCGGTCAGGATCAACACCGGCTTGCGGCAGTTGATGTTGGTCTTGTCGGCCCGCAGCACGCTGAGGAACTCGGCGCCGTCCATCTTGTCCATATGCAGATCGCAGATGATGACGTCGGGGTCGCAATCGCCCGAGCGCAGCAGCTCCAGCGCCTCGACGCCATCGCTGGCCTCGGTGATCTGGGCCGGATTCATCTTCACCAGCAGCTTTCTGATGATGCTGCGCATCACCTGCTGGTCGTCGACGATCATGATATGCAGGCCGGCCTCGCCGAGATGGATCACCAGGGCGGCGCCGTCCTTGAACTTCTCCAGCTGCTTGGTGGCGCCCTTGGGCAGCGGTACGCGGTGGTCCCGGCAATAAAGCTGCAGCGCCTCGCCCACTTCCTCGCGGCTGAAGGCGAAGTCCTTGCGCTCGCCGATGGTGAAGGCGTGCGGAAAGCCGACCACCAGGCTGATGTCCTGTGACGGATCGAAATTCATGAGGCTGGGGGGCGTGTCGGGCATATTCTTGCCGATGCGCTCGCCGAAACGACGCATGGCGTCGAGGAAGTCGGCGCGCGGAAAGACGATGGCGCGTCGTTCTAGTATCATGACGGAAACCCCAGATCCAACCCGAGGCCAGCAGTATTAGCGCGGCCCGCCCGCCCTGTCGAGCGCCGCCAGGGTCTCGGCATCGGTGAGCAGTTCCGACAGCGCCACACCGGTGGGGGCGCCGGGGCCGTAGACCACATTGAACGGGATGCCATAGCGCCCGTGATCGGCCAGGAAGCGGGTGATGCCGTCATCGGGCCGCGTCCAGTCCGCCCGCATCGCCACCACGCCGGACTGCCCCAAACGGCGCGCCACGTCGCCGCGCTCGATCACCGCCGCCTTGTTGACCTTGCAGGTGATGCACCAGTCGGCGGTGACGTCGACGAACACGGTCTTGCCCTCGGCCAGCAGGCGGGGGATGGCGTCGCGCTCGAATGCCACCCAGGCGACGCCCGAGGAGGCTTGGGCGGCCCCGGAAGGGGCCTCGTCGAGATGGAATGGCGCCGCCACCGCCAGGGCGATCAGCGCCGCCACCGTGGCCGGCACCGCCGCCTGCGAGCGTTCGGGGAAGTGGCGGCGCAGGCCGAGGACCACCACGGCGGCGGTCACCGAGCCGCCCGCCAGCAGTGCCGCCGCCACGCCCGTCTGCACCGCCAGGACGGTGAGCAGCCACAGGCCGGTGGCGGCAAGGGCAACGCCCATCACCTGCTTGACCCGCACCATCCACGCCCCCGGCCTGGGAAGGCGGCAGGCGACATCCGGCCATGCGGCGACGGCGAGGAACGGCGCCGCCATTCCCACGCCCAGCGCCGCGAAGACCGCCACGATCTCCAGCGGGCCGCGCGCCAGGGCGAACCCCACCGCGGTGCCGAGGAAGGGCGCCGAGCACGGCGTCGCCAGCAGGGTGGCGAAGGCACCCGACAGGAAGTGGCCCAGCAGGGTGTGGTGCGGCACGCCCTTGCCGCCGCCGCGGTTCAGCAGCCAGGACGGCAGGGCGATCTCGAACATACCCCACAGATTGGCGGCGAACAGGCCCAGCAGGATTACCATGACGGCGAGGAAGCCGGGCTGCTGGAACTGGATGCCCCACCCCACCGCGGCCCCCGCCGCCTTGACGCCGACGGCGAGGCCGGCCAGGGCAAGGAACGAGGCGACGATGCCGGCGGCCGAGGCGAGGAAACTGGCCCGCACGTGGCCGCGCTCGGCGCCGCCATGGCTAAGCGCGCCCAGCACCTTGATGGACAGCACCGGCAGCACGCAGGGCATCAGGTTGAGAATCATCCCCCCCAGCAGCGCCGCCGCCAACATGCCGAGCAGCGCCGGCACCGGGGACGCGGCGGCCACTGCGGTCGCAATCACCGTGGCTTCCAGGGCGCGCGGGCCATCGGCCACCGTCACCGTCAGCGATCGGCGGGCCAGGGTCCCTTTCAGCGCCCCCTTGGCCACCGGCAGTTCGATCAGCGCCCGCCGGCCGCCATCGGACAGGGTTGCCCGCGGCTGCTCGAAAGCGGGGGCGTCGTCGCCCTCGACGAAGGCATCGGGATGGTCGAACGGCTCGGCGGCCGAGAGTGACAGGCGCAACACGGCGCCGTCGCCCTCGCCCGCGGTCTCCACCCGGTCGAGGGTGAGCCCGTGGCGGCTGCCATCGCCCGGCACCAGGGCCGCGAACCGGTCGATGTCGTGAGCAAAGGCCGAGGGGTGGGCCGGCCCGGACGGCAGGTCGAGGGCCAGCGCCGCCTGCTGCGGCACGCAAATCTGGGCACAGGCGAGGTAATCGACGGCGACGCGCGCCGCCACCGTGCGGCCGGCCTCGGTCAGGGGCGCATCGAGGGGCAGGATGACCTCGCCGGCATAGCCGTGGTTTTGCAGCCCGGCCAGCACGAACCGCTTGGGCGCCGGCCACAGGATGCGCGGCTCTCCCAAATTGGCCGAACCGTTCCAGTCGAGGCGGGGGGGATAACCGGCGTCGCCCGGCGAGCGCCAATAGATCTTCCAGCCCGGTTCCAGCTTGAATTGCAGGCCGAGGCGAAGCCGGGGGGCCTCGCCGGCGGTGGTGGCGGCGGCGACCAAACGGACACCGCCCGATTCGGTGGTGGCCCAGTCGGAGGCGCCGGGTTCGGCGGCCGCACCACTGGCGGAGGCCAGCAGCGCCAATCCGGCGGAGGCCAGCAGCGCCAATCCGGCGAGAAGGCTGCGGAAATTGCTCATGGGGGCAAACAACAGCACCGGGGGGAATGCCCTGTCAACCGCATAGAGGCGCCTTCACCGATGGGCGAGCTTGCTTTCACCACGCGACGGGCATATTTGAGAGGGATGCCGATGCAGAAATCCCTTGGTTACCTGGCCGGGCAGGTATTGATCGCCATGCCGCAGATGCAGGACCCACGGTTCTCGCGAACCGTGGTCTATCTGTGCGCCCACACCGCCGACGGCGCCATGGGTATCGTCATCAACCGCCCGTTCAACGGCCTGAGTTTCGGCGAATTGCTCGACCAGCTGGAGATCGAGCCCACCGCCCGGTGCGGCGACATCCGGGTTCATTTCGGCGGGCCTGTGGAGGGCGGGCGCGGCTTCGTGCTGCATTCCACCGACTATCTCCAGGAATCCACCATGATGGTGGACGACAAGGTCGCCCTGACCGCCACGGTCGACGTCCTGAAGGCCCTGGCCGAGGGCCACGGGCCGCGCAACAGCCTGCTGGCCCTGGGCTATGCCGGCTGGGGTTCCGGCCAGCTCGATGCCGAGATCCGTGAGAACGCCTGGCTCAATGTGCCGGCCGACGATGAACTGCTGTACGACGGCGATCTCGACCACAAATGGGAATTGGCGATCCACCGCCTGGGGATCGACTTCGGCTCGCTGTCGGGCGACGCCGGGCACGCCTGACCCCTTTCCCGCCGCCCCCTTGAAGCAATCAGCTAAAGTTCCAGCTTGCGGGTGTTGACCGCCCGCTGCCATTTGGCCTCGTCGCGTTCGCCGAACACGGTTTCCTCGTCGGCGTCCTGGACCAGCCAGTCGCCGTGCCGGAGTTCGGCCTCCAACTGGCCGGGGTCCCAGCCGGAAAAGCCGACCACCAGGGTGGCACGGCGGGGCGGCTGCAACTCGCCGGCCAGGAACGGTGACGGATTGCCCACCGCGAAGCCACCCGGAACCGACAAGGCCTCGGGCGGCGCCGCCTCGGCCGTCATCAGCAGAAACAGCAGTTTCGGCTCCACCGGGCCGCCGAGGCGAAGGGTGAAGCCGGCGGTCCCGCCGTCGCGGCCATCGGCTTCGGCATGACCGGCGCGGCGGTTGACCACCAGGCCGAAGGCGCCGGTGGCGTCATGGCTGCAGATCAGAATCACCGTTTCGGAAAAGGGATTGGGCGGCATGCGCGGACTGGCCACCAGCAGCCGGCCGGCCAGCCCCTCGGCCGAGGCCAGCGATGGCAGCAGCAGCAACAGGAGCAGCAGGACCCGGCGCACCCTCAGATCACCTTGCCCAGGTCACCCTCGACCAGCCCGGACATGCCCGACAGATAGGTGCGCAAGGAGCGGCGGTCCATCAGCTTGTCCTGGGCGGCGGGGGGCAGGTCGGTCATGGCGAGGACGTGCTTGCGGACCAGTACCTCCACCAGATCCTCGAAGACGCGGATCAGCGCCAGATCGGAGGCGAGGAAGCGGCGTGAACTGTCCTCCGCCTCGACAAAGACGAAGTCGAGCACCTCGGGATGAGTGGCGGGCAGTTCCTCCGCCCCCTCGCTCGGCGCGGTCTCGGCAAGGGCGACGATGCGCCCGGATGCGTCGCGGGTGACGTAAGGCATGGCAAGGCCCCGGCTGTTCCAGGCCCGATGGTAGACCGGAATCGCCGCAACAGGGAACGGAAAGCGTCAGCGCGCGAGGCGCCTGCGCTCCAGCCTCAATTGACCTTGGGCGACTGCGGCGAGGCGTTGCGCTTGATGATGCCGGCCTCTTCCAGCTTCTTGGCGAAGTCGGCCAGGGTGTCGAGGCTGCCGATGAAGCCTTCCAGCGGCATGATGACACGCTGGCGCACCACCGGCTGCCCCTGGGTGCCGCCGTCGACCGGCGGCTCGACCGAAACCAGTTCGAGACGCACCACGCCGGCCACCAGATCGACGCGCCCGATGGCGTCGGCAAAAGTCTCCTTGGTCATGGGAGTCCCCCCGCATTGAACCGGTTCAAACCCCCAGCTAACACCGAGGGCCCTTAACACCCAATTAAGCCCGGCATCCAGGGCAATCGGGTGAAGGAGAATAGTCCCGCAGCTAAGGCCGTCATTCCCGCGAAGGCGGGAATCCATGGGGCCAGCCGCATGACTTCGAGCCATACGCACTCTTTGCCCCCGCCATGGATTCCCGCCTCCGCGGGAATGACGAAAATGGGGATGGACGACAAGCCTTCACCCGATTGCCCTGGCCCGGCATCGAAGAAGGGTAGGCATGTGCCCCTCCATCCGCCATGGTGTTCCTGTTCGAGGACAAGAAGGGGAACGGCGGTGGATGACGATCGGGACCTGCGGGCACGAGTAAAACTGTTCGGCGGCATGGTCGGCCGCGTCCTGGCCGAGCAGGAAGCCCCGGTGGTGTTGGCCACCGTGGAAGCCCTGCGCAAGGGCTTCATCGAGCTGCGCGGGCATGAGGACGCCGCCGCGCGTGCCGGCTTGCTGGCCCTGATCCAGGGCCTCGATCCGTCCACGCTGTCCCAGGTGGTGCGCGCCTTCTCACTGTATTTCCTGCTGGCCAACATCGCCGAGGAGGACCACGAGCACCGCCTGCGCCGCCGTCAGGTCGAGCGCGGCGACCGGCTGTGGCGGGGCAGCTTCGACGACACCCTGCGCGAGCTCAAGGCCGAGGGGGTGGGGACGGAACAACTGCGCGAGCTGCTGGCGGCCATGCGCTTCCAGCCGGTGGTCACCGCCCACCCCACCGAGGCCAAGCGCCGCGCCGTGCTGGAGGCGCAGCGCCGGCTGCAGGTGCTGGCCCGCCGGCTCTCGGACCCCGGCCTGGGTGAGCACGAGCGGGTTCAGGTGGAAGCCAAGGTGCTCAACCAGGTGCAGATCCTGTGGAAGACCGACGAGGTGCGGGTACACCGCCCCGGCGTCGAGGACGAGATCAAGAACGGCCTCTATTATTTCCGCGAAACCATCTTCGACGCGGTGCCGCTGATCTACCGCAACCTGGAGCGGGCCATCGCCCACACCTATGGCGAGGCGGTCGAGGTGCCGCAGTTCATCCGCTTCGGCTCGTGGATCGGCGGCGACCGCGACGGCAACCCCAACGTCACCCATCAGGTCACCCGGCTGGCGGTGCGGCTGCAGTCGCGCGAAGTGCTGAAGCGCTACCGCCGTGCCCTTGAGACGCTGGCCCTGACCCTGACCCAGTCCTCGGCGCTGGTGACGCCCTCGGCCGCCTTCCTGGCGCGGCTGGAGGCCGACGCGGCCATCGGCGGCGAGGTGTTCCCCGGCAACCCGGACCGCTTCGCCGAGGAGCCCTACCGGCGCAAGCTGCACCTGATGCACCATCGCCTCGGTCGTCAGGTGGCGCGGCTGGAGGCGCTGCTGGACGGCCGGCCCGACCCCGGATTGGCGGGCTGCTATGCCCATGAGGGCGACTTCCTCGCCGACCTCACTTCCATCCGCGACTCGCTGATCGGCCATGGCGATGCCGCCATCGCCGACGCCGAGTTGAAGGACCTGATGGTGATGGCCGAGACCTTCGGCTTCTTCCTCGCCGAGTTGGACCTGCGCCAGGAATCCACCCGCCACACCCGGGCGGTGGCCGAGTTGTTCTCGCTGGCCCCCAACCTGCCCGACTATGGCTCGCTGACGCCGGAGCGGCGGCTGGAGGTGCTGGGCGAACTGCTGTCGCATCGCGGCACGCCGCTGCTCTACGCCACCGGACTGTCGGACGAGACCGCCGAGGTGCTGGCGGTGATGCGCACCATGGCCGAGTTGAAGGCCGAGGTCAGCCCGCGCGCCTTTGGCGCCTATGTCATCTCCATGGCACATCATGCCAGCGACATCCTGGAGGTGCTGTTCCTCGCCAGCTTCGCCGGGCTGTGCGGCCGGACGGCCGATGGCGAGTGGCACTGCGGCATCCGGGTGGCGCCCCTGTTCGAGACCATCGACGACCTCGCCCATATCGAGCCGGTGCTGGACAGCCTGCTCGACCTGCCGGCCTATCGCGCCCTGCTGGCCGCCGCCGGCAACGTCCAGGAGGTGATGCTGGGCTATTCCGACTCGTCCAAGGACGGCGGCATCCTGGCCTCCAGCTGGAGCCTGTACAAGGCGCAGAAGGCCATCGCGCGCGCCACCACCCGGCGCGGTCTCGCCTACCGCCTGTTCCATGGCCGCGGCGGCACGGTGGGCCGCGGCGGCGGCCCCACCCATGATGCCATCCTGGCCCAGCCGCCCGGCACGGTGAACGGCGACATCAAGTTCACCGAACAGGGCGAGGTGCTGTCGGCCAAGTACTCCAACCCCGAGACGGCGGTCTACGAACTGACCATGGGCGTCACCGGCCTGCTGAAGGCCAGCCGCTGCCTGGCGGTGGCCTGCGTCCCCGACCCGCCCGAATTCACCCGGGTGATGGACGAGCTGGCGCGGCTGGGCGAGGACGCCTACCGCGAGCTGACCGACCGCACTCCCGGCTTCATCGACTATTTCTACGAGGCGACGCCGGTGGGCGAGATCGGCCTCCTGAACATCGGCTCCCGCCCGTCGCACCGGGCCAAGGCCGACCGCTCGAAATACTCGGTGCGCGCCATCCCCTGGGTGTTCGGCTGGGCTCAGTCGCGCCAGACCCTGCCGGGCTGGCACGGCATCGGCACCGCCATCACCACCTGGGCCGGTGGGGACGCGGATCGGCTGGCGACCCTGAAGGTCATGCTGGCGGATTGGCCGTTCTTCCGCGCGCTGCTCTCCAACAGCGAGATGTCGCTGGCCAAGACCGAGCTGTCCATCGCCCACGAATACGCCGGACTGTGCACCGACGCCGCCCTCGGCGAGGACATCTTCCTGCGCATCGAGCGGGAATACCGCGCCAGCCGCGACGCCATGCTGGCGGTATCCGGTACCCGGAACCTGCTGGAAACCAGCCCCCGTCTGGCGCTGCAACTGGCGCGGCGCGACCCCTATCTCGATCCCATCAACCATATCCAGGTGGTGGCGCTGCGGCGAACCCGCGACGCCGGCTGCGACGAGGAGGCCAGCCGCTGGCTGCCTCCCCTGCTGCGCGCCATCAATGCCCTGGCCACCGGACTGCGCAATACCGGATGAGCCGCCCCAACCCCTAATGTCTTTCCCGTAGACGCGCCCCGCCCAAAGCGGTTAGCGTCTCCAATCCTGTTTCGTAAAGGTTTGGCGTTGGGACTGTCACGCTTCGCTCGCATCAGCATCACCCGGGTGGTGTTCTTGCTGTCGCTGTTCGCTACCCTGCTGGCGGTGGCGGTGGTGCTGCTGGTGTCGTCGCATGTGCGCGAGAAATCCATCCACGACCTTGCCCGCGACGAAGCCCACCAGACGTCGCAGCTGGTGTTCGAGACCCTGTACGCCGCCATGCGCAAGGGGTGGAGCAAGACCGAGATCGGCGACATCGTCGGCCGACTGCAGTCGACCCTGCCCGACCTCGACATCCGGATCGTCCGCGGCCCCGAGGTCATCCACCAATACGACGAATACGACAACGACAGCGGCCGCATCGCCGCCGACCCGCTGCTGCGCGAGGCCTTCGCCACCGGTCGCGAGCAGCTGATCCCCGGCCCCAAGGGTATCCGCTATCTGTACCCGGTGATCGTCGAGGACCAATGCCTGCGCTGCCACAAGAAGGCCAAGGTCGGCATGGTCAACGGGGTGATCGACATCCTCTACCCCGTCAACGCGCTCAAAGTGTCGCTGGACTACGTGTTGAACACGGTGCTGGCCTATTTCTTCGGCATCCTGCTGCTGTTGTCGGCGGCGATCTATTTCAAGCTCAAGTATTTTGTCGCCCGGCCCATCAGCCAGCTGACCGGCCTGATGCAGGAAATCATCCTGCACACCGACCTCAGCCGCCGGGTCGATACCGGAGCGGTCTGGATTTCCGAGGTCGCCGACCTTTCTGAATACTTCAACAAATTGCTGCGCACCGTCGAGGAGTATCAGTTGCGCCTCGACGACCTGTCGGTGCGCGACCCCGTGACCCGGCTGTTCAACCGCCGTAAGTTCGACGAGTTCCTCCGCCACGAGATCGAACGCAGCACCCGGCATTCACACCAGTTCTGCATGGTCCATATCGACCTCGACGACTTCAAGAACATCAACGACATCTTCGGCCACCCGGTAGGCGACATGGTGCTGAAGGAACTGGCCAGCGTGCTCGACAAGGGTACCCGGCGCACCGACTTCCTGGCCCGCATGGGCGGCGACGAGTTCGCCGTGCTGCTGCCCGAGACCGACATGGAAACCGGCATGAAGGCGGCCGAGAAGCTGCGCCAGACCCTGTCCGACGCGGCGCTGGGCACCGGGGCGGGTAGCATGCGGGTGACCGCCAGCCTTGGCCTGGTATCCTTCCCGGACAACGGCGAGACGCCGGAGCGGCTGGCCATCGCCGCCGACGTCGCCACCTACAAGGCCAAGCGCTCGGGCAAGAACCAGGTGGCGGTGCTGGGCGCCGACGACGCCGATGCCGCCGTGGCGGTGTTCAGCCAGGGCGAGATGGTGCGCACCGCGCTGGCCGAGGGCCGGCTGGTGCCGTATTTCCAACCCATCGTCGCCACCGTCGACGGTCATATCGAGGCCTATGAGTGTCTGGCGCGGGTGGTGAACGGCGACAACGTCATCTGCGCCGGCAGCTTCATCGAATCGGCCGAGGAACTGGGGCTGGCCGCCGAGATCGACGAGGCGGTGTTCGACCGGGCGCTGGCTCAGTTGGCGGCGGGCAGCTTCGGCAGCGCCAAGCTGTTCATCAACCTGTCGGCCAAAAGCCTGGGCGACCGCGACCGCATGAGCCGCCTGCCCGAGCGCATCGCCGCCGCCGGCATCGAACCGGGCCGCATCGTGCTGGAGATCACCGAGCGCGAGGCGCTGCCCCATTTCGGCGATGTGGTCTCGCTGATCAACGAACTGCGCGCCAAGGGGCTGAAATTCGCCCTTGACGATTTCGGCAGCGGATTTTCGTCATTCCTCTATCTGAAATTCATCACGGTGGATTACGTCAAGATCGAGGGCTCGTTCATCCGCAACATGGCGACCGACGAGCGCGACCGCATCATGACCGAGCAGATCCACGGCCTGGCCCGCCGCTTCGGCCTGATCACCGTCGCCGAGTTCGTCGAGGACGAGGCGGCGCTGACCCTGCTGCGCGAGATGGGCGTCGATCTCTGCCAGGGCTACCACTGCGGCATGCCCAAGCCGGGCGTGTGACCGGCGATGCCGGGCGAGGGTGGCAGGGTCATCCCGCGAAGACGGAGAGGCACGGCTGTTGTTGGTCTTGTCGGCCGCGGCGAGCGCCCGGCCTCCGTGCCCCTTCGCCTTCGGGTCAGCCCCTGCCGGTGAGGCTGGCGGCGGCGCGGCCGAAGCGGTACATCATCAGGGTCAGGTGATAGGGCATGCACAGGCTCATCATCAGCCCGGTCATGCTGGCATAGCCGGCGAAGGCGTCGGCCGCCATCTGCAAGGGGCTGGGGTGGTCGGAGGGCTTTTCCGTGCGGATGGTGGTAACGAACATGACGGTCTTCCTTGCGATGGGTGCCGCCCCGATTAGCCGGAATTGCGGCCTTTGGGTCAACGTGGCCAAACGGCCCGGGCCGGTTACTGGACCAAGGTCATGACCGAGCGCCTGTTCGCCCTGCTGGACGGCCTGGGCATCGCCACCGACACCCACCATCATCCGCCAGCCTTCACCGTCGAGCAGGGCAACAGGGTGTGGGGCGCCATCCCCGGCATCCACTGCAAGAACCTGTTCCTCAAGGATGCCAAGGGCAAGCTGTGGCTGGTGGTGGCGCCGGGCGACCGCAGCATCGACCTGAAGCGCCTGCCCGAACGCATCGGCTCGGCCCGGCTGTCGTTCGGCTCCGGCGAATTGCTGCAGCGGGTGCTGGGGGTCGAGCCGGGGTCCGTCACCCCCTTCGCCCTGATCAACGACGAGGAGCGCCGAGTTTCGCTGGTGCTGGATGCCTGGATGATGGCGCAGCCGCTGCTGAACTTCCATCCCCTGCGCAACGACATGACCACCACCATCGCCAGCGGCGATTTCCGCCGCTTCCTGGCGGCGATCGGGCATGTGGGCGACGAGGTGACTCTATAGCCGCCCACCGGGGCCGCCGACCCGCGAGGTATGAAACGAGGCGGCATCAGCGCCCGGCGAGGGCTATTTCGTTTTAGCACCTCTCACCTTGCGGGAGAGGACTCCCCAACCACGCTAGTGGAGCGCGCCGCCATAGACCAGGCGACCCGCCTCGACCAAGTCGGCAGCGGGCAGGGTCGCGGCCTCGGCGACATAGGCCTTGACGGCGGACGGTGGGCCGGAGAGATGGTTGATGGGGCCGGGCCGTAGCACCACGCCGTGCTTGGCCGCCAGGCGCTTCTCCACCGCCGGGGTCGGGCCCAGCATCACCAGATCGTCCCCCGTCAGCGTCGCCAGCAGGGCGAGGCGGAGATTGCCGGTGAACTGCACCAGGGCGAGGGTTTCACCGACCCGCATGGCGCGGGCCTTGCCGGCGCCGACGCCGCCGCCGCCGATATCGTAGACCCGCTCGGCGGCATTCCAGCGTACCACCAGCTCGTTGCCGTCGTTGCGGCGGTAGATGCCGTCCTTGACGCCCTCGACGCGGATGGCGGCTTCGGCCGGCACGGAGTCGCCCTCCACCTGCCAGCAGGCGGACAGCAGCGATAGGGCGAGGAGAACGAGAACGGTGCGCATGGTGGCGGACCGTAGCACCGGCCCAGCCGGGGCGATTTGACGTACGCCAAGCGGCGCGCCCTTGTCGGGTGGATAAGGTGTCGCTAAAGTCCGCCCTTGGCCGCAACGCACGGAGCCACCATGTCCGCCCCCTCGACCGCCCGCGTACTGATTCTCGATTTCGGCTCGCAAGTGACGCAACTGATCGCACGCCGGGTGCGCGAGTGCGGCGTCTACTGCGAGATCCACCCGTTCAACCGGGTGACGCCGGAATCGCTGAAGGCCTTCGCGCCCAAGGGGCTGATCCTGTCGGGCGGGCCGTCCTCGGTGCTGGACGCCAACGCGCCGCTGCCGCCCGATTTCATCTACGACACCGGCCTGCCTATTCTCGGCATCTGCTACGGCCAGCAGGCCATGTGCCACCAGTTGGGCGGCACGGTGGAAGCGGGCCATGACCGCGAGTTCGGCCGTGCCTATGTGGACATCGCCGATGACTGCACCCTGTTCCGTGGCGCCTGGGCCAAGGGCGGCCGCGAGCAGGTGTGGATGAGCCACGGCGACCGCGTCACCGGGCTGCCCGGTGGCTTCCGCGCCGTCGGCACCAGCGAGGGCGCCCCCTTCGCCGCCATCGCCGACGACAAGCGACGCTATTACGCGGTGCAGTTCCACCCCGAGGTGGTGCACACACCGCATGGCGCCAAGCTGCTGTCCAACTTCGTGCACGAGGTCTGCGGCTGCTCCGGCGACTGGACCATGGCCGCCTTCCGCTCGCAGGAGATCGCCAAGATCCGGGCGCAGGTGGGCAAGGGCCGGGTGATCTGCGGCCTGTCGGGCGGGGTCGATTCCTCGGTGGTGGCGGCGCTGCTGCACGAGGCCATCGGCGACCAGCTGACCTGCGTCTTCGTCGACACCGGCTTCATGCGCTCGGGTGAGTCCGAGCAGGTGGTCAACGTCTTTCGTGACCGCTTCAACATCAAGCTGATCCACAACGACGCCTCGGAGCTGTTCCTGGGCAAGCTGGCCGGCGTCACCGACCCCGAGCGCAAGCGTAAGATCATCGGCGCCACCTTCATCGATGTCTTCGAGGCCGAGGCCAAGGCGGTGGGCGGTGCCGACTTCCTGGCGCAGGGCACGCTCTACCCCGACGTCATCGAATCGGTCAGCTTCATCGGCGGCCCCTCGGTGACCATCAAGAGCCACCACAATGTCGGCGGTCTGCCCGAGCGCATGAACATGAAGCTGGTCGAGCCGTTGCGCGAGCTGTTCAAGGACGAAGTGCGCGCCTTGGGCCGCGAGCTCGGCCTGCCCGACGAGATGGTCGGCCGCCACCCCTTCCCCGGCCCCGGCCTCGCCATCCGCATCCCCGGCCAGGAGCTGACCCGCGACAAGCTGGATACCCTGCGCAAGGCCGACGCCATCTACCTGGAGGAAATCCGCAACGCCGGCCTCTACGACGCCATCTGGCAGGCCTTCGCCGTGCTGCTGCCGGTGCGCACGGTGGGTGTGATGGGCGACTCCCGCTCCTACGACTACGCCTGCGCCCTGCGGGCGGTGACCTCCACCGACGGCATGACCGCCGACTTTTACCACTTCGACATGGCCTTCATCGGCCGGGTGGCCAACCGCATCATCAACGAGGTCAAGGGCATCAACCGGGTGACCTACGACATCACCAGCAAGCCGCCGGGGACGATTGAGTGGGAGTGATTTTTCAATAGGTTATCGGATTTCAGAGGGCTCCTTCGGGAGCCTTCTTGCTGTGGGGAGTCTGTGTGCTGTATGGGCGCCACCACCCCCATAGCCGGGATGGCGGGCGGCGCGACCGTCGATGGGGCTGCCCCGTATCTCCCCCCCTGTCGTCAGGGGGAAGAATTCTTCCGCAGCCTGCCAAAGGTCACACCTGTCGGTACCGGCTTCAGCTGGGCAAGACGGCCCTCGGCGGAGGAATGCAGAGGGGGCACCCCCCCCGAAGACGAAAAAGGCCCGCACCGTCGCCGGTGCGGGCCTCTCTCTGTCTGACGACCGAAGGACTACTTGTCCTCGGAAGCCTTCTCCTCGCGGGCCTTGTGGAAGGCCGCGCCCAGGATGTCGCCCAGGCTGGCGCCCGAGTCGGACGAACCGTACTCGGCCATGGCCTGCTTCTCCTCGTCGGATTCGCGGGCCTTGATGGACAGGGTCAGCTTGCGGGCGTTCTTCTCGACCGCGGTGACCTTGGCGTCCATCTTCTCGCCGACGGCGAAGCGATCGGGGCGCTGCTCGGACCGATCACGCGACAGCTCGGACTTGCGGATGAAGCCCGAGATGCCGTCGACGGTCACTTCCAGGCCGTTCTCGGTGACCATGGTGACGGTGCAGGTGACCACATCGCCCTTCTTGACCGAGGACATGGCTTCCTGGAACGGATCGGAGCCCAGCTGCTTGATGCCGAGGCTGATGCGCTCCTTCTCGACGTCGACGTCGAGCACCTTGGCCCGCACCATGTCGCCCTTCTTGAAGTCGGCGATGGCGGCGTCGCCCTGCTTCTCCCACGACAGGTCCGACAGGTGGACCATGCCGTCGATGTCGCCGGGCAGGCCGACGAACAGGCCGAACTCGGTGATGTTCTTGACCTCGCCCTCGACCTCGGTGCCCACCGGGAAGCGTTCGACGAAGCCCTCCCAGGGGTTGTTCATGGTCTGCTTGAGGCCCAGGCTGATGCGGCGCTTCTGCGGATCCACGTCCAGCACCATGACCTCGACCTCCTGGGAGGTGGAGACGATCTTGCCGGGGTGGACGTTCTTCTTGGTCCAGCTCATCTCGGAGACGTGCACCAGACCCTCGACGCCGGCTTCGAGCTCGACGAACGCGCCGTAGTCGGTGATGTTGGTGACGCGGCCGGTGAAGCGGGCGTTGACCGGGTACTTGGCTTCGACACCCTCCCACGGATCAGCGTCGAGCTGCTTGATGCCGAGGCTGATGCGCTGGGTCTCCGAGTTGAAGCGGATGACTTGGACCTTGACGGTCTGGCCGATGTGCAGCGCCTCGGAGGGGTGGTTGATGCGCTTCCAGGCGATGTCGGTGACATGCAGCAGGCCGTCGACGCCACCCAGGTCCACGAACGCGCCGTAGTCGGTGATGTTCTTGACGACGCCTTCCAGCACCTGGCCTTCCTTGAGGTTCTCGATGAGCTCGCTGCGCTGCTCGGCGCGGGTCTCTTCGAGGACGGCACGGCGGGAGACCACGATGTTGCCGCGCGAGCGGTCCATCTTGAGGATCTGGAAGGGCTGCGGCGTGCCCAGCAGCGGCGTGATGTCGCGCACGGGGCGGATGTCCACCTGGCTGCCCGGCAGGAACGCCACGGCGCCCGACAGGTCGACGGTGAAGCCGCCCTTGACGCGGCCGAAGATGATGCCGGTGACGCGCTGCTGGTCCTGGAAGGACTTCTCGAGCAGGGTCCACGCCTCTTCGCGCTTGGCCTTCTCACGGCTGAGCATGACCTCGCCGTTCTTGTCCTCGTAGCGCTCGACGAACACCTCGACCTGGTCGCCTGCCTTGATCTCGGCGGCGCGGCCGGCGGTGGCGAATTCCTTCAGGGGCACGCGCCCCTCGGACTTGAGGCCGACGTCGATGACGGCGAAGTCGCCATCCACCTCGACGATGGTCCCCTTGATAACGGAGCCTTCGAACGAACCACCGACGCCGATGGACTCGTCCAGCAGGGAGGCGAAATCCTCGCCCTGAATTGCTTGAGTCATAAAAAACTTCCTTTCGATCTTCGGTTTATCCGGCCTGCCGGTTGGTTCCGGCGGTCTTGGACGGT
>CAJANL010000313.1 GCA_903941105.1 uncultured Rhodospirillaceae bacterium | reverse complement strand
CGTCCGAGGCAAAAGACGTCACCACCATGGTGGCTGTGGCGCTGCTGGCCGTTCTGGTCATCGGCATCGCCATCGGTGTCAGTGCCGGTTATCACAAGTGGCATCGGCCGCCTTCACCACACGGCGTTTGTGTGGCTGCCCCTTTTGTGGATAACGAAGGCATCACATGGTGCCGGGCTCGATGATGAGTTGCCGTCACCCTGCTTCCTGGTGGGATGACCAGAAGGATTGCTGGCCAAGCTGACGGCAAATGCGGGAAGGATGGTCCAGTGGCATAGACGCCCGGATGCCAGCATCCAGTTCAACCGCCGGGAGCGGCGGCGGGTGCGGCACCTCAGGCCTGCCAACCAGGCGGAGTGACCGGCAGTATCAGTCTCGCCTCGGTCCCGCCTCCCTGGCGCGGCTGCAATTTCACCATGCCGCCATGGGCACGGACGATGCGCTGGACGATGGCCAGCCCTAGGCCGGTGCCTTTGGCCCGGGTGGTGAAGAAGGGCTCGAAGACACGGCCGGCCGCCTCCGGGGGCACTCCGTCCCCGTCATCGGCGATTATGATCTCCACCGCCGGAGACGACTCATGCAGCACCGAGCCGGCCGTCACCGCCAGGGTTCCGCCGGTGGACATGGCCTGGGCCGCGTTGGCCAGCAGGTTCTGCAGCGCCCGCAGCAGCTTGGTGCGGTCGCCGAGCAGTTTCGGCAGCGATGACAGCTCCCTGCCCTCGACCACCTTGATCTGCTTCTGCGCGGTCTCGGGCAGCATGGACACCAAGGCGGTGCGGATGGCCTCGCCCATGTCAATCCAGTCCAGGCGGACGTCGTCCGGCTGGGCGAAGGCCAGCATGTCGTCGAGCACGTTTTCCATGTAGGCCACCTGCCGCAGCCCGATCCGGCAGTTCTCGTCGCAGCCCGGCCGGCAATTCTGGTCTGCCAGGATATGCAGGTTCATCTTCACCGAGGACAGCGCGTTGCGAACGTCGTGGGCGATCATGGTCGCCATGCGGCCCAAGGCCGCCTGCTCCTCGTTCTTGGCCGAGACCCGCAAGGCCTCCAGCATCCGCCGCATGACCTCGGCTAGGCGCCCGATCTCATCGGCGGGCAATGTCGGGAAGGTCACGTCGCTGCTGCCGCCGGCGATCTGCTCCGCCACCCGGGTCAAGGCGTTCAGCGGCCGTGCCAAATAGCCGATGGCCAGCGCCAAGGTCAGCGCCAGGAGGGCCCCCAACCCAACGCTCAGCCCGGCCAGCCGGTTGCCGAAGGTGGCGACCTCCATCTCGATGTCGGCGAGCGAGCTGATCCCGCCGACCACCAGGTGGCGCGGACCGTTGGTGTTCATGGGATCGCCCACCACGATCCGCTGCAGGGCGAGGCCCTGGGTGCTTCCGGCGACCTCGGCGTAGAGGCGCGGATCGTGCTGGGCCATCCATCCCTGCCAGCCTTCTTGCAGCCCGTAGGCGTCCAGCAGGTTGTCTGGCCCGGTTCCGCTGGGCGGCCCGGCGAGGTAGTGGCCGAACCGGTCGGCCACGAAGAATGAGATATCGTCCCGCATGGCCAGCGTGCCGATCAGCGCGTCGGCGTCCACCGTCACCAGCAGCACGGCCTGGCCCACCATATCGGCCAAGCGGGTGCCGGCCTGGCCGACCAGGATGGACGGCATACCGTCCTTGGCGTCCTGTGCCCGTCGCTCCAAGGCGGGGAAGTGCACGTTGCCCGGCCACAGCGACAGCATCTCCGGGTAGACCGGGTATTCGGCGGCGATGTCCCGGTCGTAGAGGGCTTCCTGGGTCAACCCGTCCGCCTCGCGACGGACCCGCAGGATGCGGCCACCTGAGTCGCCACCCTGCAGGATGGCGACCTCGAGGTAATCCGGCCGCTTCTCCATCAGCAGGCGCAACTGCCGCAGCACCGGCTGCGACAAAGCGGTGACTTCGCGACCAAGCCCGAGATTCAGGCGGCGGAAGGTATCCTGCGAGGACTGCAGCACGATGTCGTCGCGCAGGATGTCGAGCCAGCTCTGCAGCATCTGCGCCTCGCGCCCGACGCTTTCCACCAGGCGGCGGCGCCCGAGGTCGCGCAGGGCGTCTCGTCCCATCTCAAGCGTCACCATGGCAATGATCGCCACCGCCAGGGAGGCGAAGAGGAACGTGATACCGAAAATCTTCCTGGTGATACTCAACCGATTCGATCCTGACTGCCGCGCTGGCCGGATTATTGCACCTTCCAACGGCGGTGACGATTGACGTGGTACCAAGGCGCAGCAAGAATCGGTCCATGACACATATCCTGATCATCGACGACGACGAGGCGATCTGCCGGACGCTGGATTTCCATCTGAAGCGCCAGGGTTTCGAGGTTTCCTACACCCATACGGCGGAGGAAGGTCTGCCCATGGCCTTCGCCAGCGATATCGACGCGGTGATTTCCGATATCCGCCTGCCGGGCCGCGATGGATTGGCGTTGCTGGCCGATATCAAGGCGAAGCGGCCGGCCCTGCCCGTCATCATCATGACCGCCTTCCACGACCTCGACACCACGGTTGCCGCCATGCAGGGCGGCGCGGTCGACTATGTGCCCAAGCCCATCGACCTCGACGAACTGGATGCGGCGCTCGAATGCGTGCTGGCGCGCGGCCGCACCGGGTCGGGCGATGACCTGGTGCTGAGGGCCGCGGAGGGCGGGCGACCGCAAATGGTCGGCAATTCCTTCGCCATGAAGGAAGTGTTCAAGCGCATCGCCCTGGTGGCGCAAAGCCGGGTGACCGTGCTGATCCTGGGCGAATCGGGCACCGGCAAGGAGTTGGTGGCGCGAGCCATCCACCAGGCCAGCGCCGAGCGCAGCCTGCCCTTCGTCGCCATCAACTGCGCCGCCCTGGTGGAGACGCTGCTGGAAAGCGAGATGTTCGGCCATGAACGCGGCGCCTTCACCGGCGCGGTCAGCGCCCACAAGGGCAAGATCGAACAGGTGGGCGAGGGCACCTTGTTCCTCGACGAGATCGCCGAGCTGAGCCCCCGCCTCCAGGGCAAGCTGCTGCGCGTGCTGGAGGAGCGGGAATACACCCCGGTGGGCGGCTCGGCGGCCAAGAAGAGCAAGGCCCGCTTCCTCGCCGCCACCAACGTCAATCTGCTGGAGCGGGTGGCGGAGGGCGGTTTCCGCGAGGATCTCTACTACCGACTCAACGTCGCTTCCATCGACCTGCCTCCCTTGCGCGACCGGCGCGGCGACCTGGTGCCCATGGTCGAGTTCCTGCTGCGCAAGATCAACCGCGACCTCCGGCGCACCATTCGCAAGGTGTCGGCCGAGGTGATGGCCTGCCTCGCGGGCTATGACTGGCCCGGCAATGTCCGCGAGCTGGAGAACGTCCTGATGAAGGCGGTGGTGATGGAGCGCGGCGACGTGCTGACCCTGAGCGCCCTGCCGGCCGAAGTACGTCAGGCCACGGTGAAGGCGACCGAGCAACCGGGTCAAAAGGAGTTGCCGTCCTTGCGCGAGATGGAGCACGACCATATCGAAAGGGTGCTGGTCAACACCGGCTGGCACAAGGGTCATGCCTGCGACATTCTCGGCATCTCGCGTCCCAAGCTCGAGCGGCGCATTCGTGAGTTCGGATTGAAGTCGCCGAAACAGTCGGACGGCTGAACGTTTTGTGGAAGGCGGTTGAACGTTTTGTTCAAGAGCAGGCCCATGGGCAAGGTCACGCGGCGAGGATTCCTGAAGGCAACCGGCGCCGTTTCGGCGCTGGCGGCCGGAGGCGTGTCGTTGCGTGCCCTGGCGGCCACCCATGCGCCGGCTTCAACCGCCTATGGCGGCTGGCAGCAGCTGCTGCGTGACCGCTGCAAATCCGACAAGCGGACGCGCGGCGCCCATCTGGTCAACTGCACCGGCGCCTGCCCGCAACTGATCCATGTTCGCGACGGCGTGGTGGTGCGCTCGGAGCAGTCCGGCGACCTGGCCGGTTTCCCCGGCCTGCCCGACCCCAATCCGCGCGGCTGCGCCAAGGGGGCCTGCGGCGTCGACTACCTCTATGGCAGCCAGCGGGTGAAGTATCCGCTGATCCGCACCGGCGAGCGCGGCGAAGGCAAGTGGCGGCGCGCCAGCTGGGACGAAGCCCTCGAACTGATCGCCGACAAGATGGTGGAGGCCGCCCACCGCCATGGCCCCGACAGTTCCAGCGTCTTCTGCCCCGGCCCGGCGGTGGCGCCGGTGGCCTATGCCGCCGGGCACCGCTTCGCCCATCTGGTGGGCGCCCATGCCCACACCTTCTTCGACTGGTATGGCGACCATCCGCCCGGCCAGACCCAGACCCTGGGCGTGCAGTGCGACACCGCCGAGACCGCCGACTGGTACAACGCCCGCCTGCTGATCTTCTGGGGCGCCAACCCGGTGGAGACCCGTATTCCCGACGCCCACTTCATGACCGAAGCGGCGCTGAACGGCACCCGGGTGGTGACCATCACGCCGGACTACAACGGCTCGGCCTCCAAGTCGAACATGTGGCTGCATCCCACTCCAGGTACCGACACCGCCCTGGCCCTCGGCCTGGCGCACGTCATCGTCAAGGAAGGCCTGTTCGACGCGAGCCTGGTGGCCGAGCAGACCGACCTGCCGTTGCTGGTGCGCTCGGACACCCACGCCTTCCTGCGCGAGGCCGACCTGGTGGAGGGCGGCGCCGGCGGGCGGTTCTATTGCTGGGACAGGCGCAAGGGCCGGGCGGCGGCCATGAAGGGCTCGTGGGCCGATCCGGCACCACCCGCCGAGGGTAGCCCCTTCCTGGGGCGCGACACCCGCGGCTTCCCCGACGGAACCCTGGCACTTGGCGATCTGGACCCGGCGCTGGAGGGCCGCTTCCAGGTAGTGCTGAAGAGCGGACGCAGCGTCGAGGTCCGGCCGGTGTTCGACCTCTACAAGGCGGTGCTGCTGAAGGACTACACGTCGGAAAAGGCCAGCCGCATTTGTGGCGTTCCGGCCAAGACCATAGCCAAGCTGGCGCGCGACTACGCCACGGCGCGGCCGGCGATGATCGTCAGCGGCGCCGGCGTCAACCACTGGTACCACGGCGACATCCTGCTGCGGGCGCTGCACCTGCTGGCGGCACTGACCGGCAATGTGGGAACCCCGGGCGGCGGGGTGAACCACTACACCGGCCAGTGGAAGTCGGTGCTGCTGCCCGGCCTCAACGCCCTGGCCTTCCCCTCGGGGACCGAGCGCCAGCGGTTCTGCCAGACCACCATCTGGACCTATGTCCACGCCGAGGCCCAGGGCGGGCTGGCGAAGAACGAGGCGCTGCGCCACAGCCTCGCCACCGGGCAGATGCCGCTTTATCCCAAGGACGGACGGCCGCCCAAGGTCTTCATCGTCTACCGCGGCAACTTCCTCAACCAGGCCAAGGGCCAGCGGCAGGTGCTGCAGACCCTGTGGCCCAAGCTCGACCTGGTGGTGAATATCAACATCCGTATGGACACGACGGCGCTCTATTCCGACGTGGTGCTGCCGGCGGCCCATTGGTACGAGAAGACCGACCTCAACATGACCGAGGAGCACGGCTTCCTCGCCACCACCGAGCCGGCCATCCAGCCGCTGTGGGAGGCCAAGAGCGAGTGGGAGATCTTCCGCCGCCTGTCGGCCAAGGTGGCGGAGGTGGCGCGCCGCAAGGGCCTGGAGCACCTGTCGGACACCGAATTCCGGTGGGAGCGCGACCTCGGCCGGCTGGAGGAGGCCTACACCGACCATGGCCGCCTGGCCACCGGCGAGGACGCCGCCCAGTTCCTGCTCGACCGGGCCGATGGCGGGGCGGTCCGGCTCGACGGCCTCCGTAGCGAGGCGCCGCGCCGCCTGGTCAGCACCTTCACCTCGCCCGGCCGCGCCGACGCGCCCTATGTCCCCTTCCAGTATTTCGCCAAGCTGAAGAAGCCCTGGCCGACGCTGACCGGCCGGCAGCAGTTCTATCTCGACCACCCGGTGTTCCTGGCGGCCGGCCTGGAACTGCCGGTCTACCGCCCGCCGCTGGACGCCGACGCCTATCCGCTGCGCTTCAACACGCCGCACGGACGCCTGTCGGTCCATTCCACCTGGCGCGACAACCCGCAGATGCTGCGGCTGGGGCGCGGCGGCCCGGTGGCGGTGATGTCGCCGGCCGAGGCGGCCAAGCGCGGCCTCGCCGACGACGACTGGGCGGAGATCCGCAACGACCACGGCCGCATGGTCTGCCGCATCAAGATCCGGGCCGGCGAGCCCATGGGCCGCGTCACCATGGCGCACGCCCCCGAACTCTACATGGACCTGATCGAGGGCGGCTCGCAAAGCGTCTGCCCGGTGCGCATCAACCCGACCCAGCTGGTGGGCGACTACGGCCATCTGGTGTTCCGCCCCAACTACTACGGCCCCAGCGGCACCCATCGCGACGTCCGCGTCGAGGTGAAGCGCTATGCCGGCCCGGTTCCGGCATGAGGCGGCTATGAGCAATCCACGCCAGATCGCCTTCGTCATCGACCTCAACAAATGCATCGGTTGCCAGGCCTGCACCGTGGCCTGCAAGCGGCTGTGGACCGGCGAGCGCGGCCAGGAGCAGATCTACTGGTGCAACGTGGAAACCGCGCCGGGTGAGGGCTATCCGCGCAAATGGGCCGAGCGCGGCGGCGGCTTCAAGAACGGGCGGCTCGCCAAGGGGCGCATGCCGGCCCCCGAGGACTACGGTGGCCCGCTTAGGCTCGACTACGAGGCCCGGCTGTTTGAGGGCCGCAAGCAGCGGGTGCGGCCGCAGTCCGCGTCCAACTGGTCGGCCAACTGGGACGAGGACCAGGGGGCGGGGGACTATCCCAACCCATATTTCTTCTACCTGCCTCGGCTGTGCAACCACTGCGACCGGCCGGCCTGCGCCGAGGCCTGCCCGAAGGACGCCATCATCAAGCGCCCCGAGGACGGGCTGGTGGTGATCGATCCCGGCCGCTGCAAGAACGACGGCGCCTGCGTCGCGGCCTGTCCCTACGGCAAGGTGTTCCTCGATCCGGTGACGCGGGCCGCCGCCAAATGCATCGGCTGCTTCCCTCGCATCGAGCAGGGCCAGGCGCCGGCCTGCGTCTCGGAATGCAGCGGCCGCGCCATGCATGTCGCCCGCCTGGGTGATGCCGCATCGTCGGTGCATCAGTTGGTGAATGTGTGGAAGGTGGCGTTGCCGCTCCGCCCCGATTTCGGCACGCAGCCCAACGTCTTCTACATCCCGCCCTTCCTCGGCCCCGACACCGAGGAGCCCGAGGGGCCGCGCATCCCCGAGAAATTCCTGATGGAGCAGTTCGGCCCGGCGGTGACGCCGGCGCTGGCGACCTTGCGGGCCGAGCATGCCAAGCGTGTCCAGGGCCAGCCCTCGCGGCTGATGGACCTGCTGATCGCCTACAAGCCCGGCGATCTGGTGCGGCCGCTGGGATGAGGGCCCCCACGACGGATCGCGCCCGCGTCTATTCCCTGCTGGCGGCCGGCTTCACCTATCCCGACGCGGCTTCGTTCGCCGAAATGCGTTCCGGCCGCTATGGGCTGGCGCTGGGAGTTCGTGGATTGCGCCCGTCGGAAACCTCGCTGAGGCAATTCCAGGCGGCGTGGCTGCGCGCCTTCGACGAGAAGTGCCCACCCTACGAAGGCAACTACCACCCACCGTCGGAGCGGAGCGCGCTCCTGCTGGAAATCCGCGCATTCTACCAGCATTTCGGCCTGTCCATGGCCGAGGGCGGCGAATTGCAGGACCACCTGGCCGCCGAATTGGAATTCATGCAGGTGCTTGCGCTAAGCCGGGCAAGCCGGCGGGCGCAACGCGACTTCCTCGATCGGCATTTGCGGCGCTGGCTGCCGCGCTTCGCCGCCGACACGCGCCGACGCCTGTCTTCGCCGTTCTTCCGGGGTCTGGCCGGTTTGGCTGCGGCCTTCGTGGCGAACGACCGGCCGTAGTCTTCTTTGGTTCATCGCGGATTGGCGGGGAGGCTGAGGTGAGTTGGCGCCGGCCCTCCCCTGGCGAAGCCGGGGGAGGTGAGGTGGGGGCCCAACGAGCGAAGCGAGGCGGGAGTGGTGCCGCCCAAAGCAATGCTCGGCGGAAACACTCCCGCGCTTCGCTTGGGCCCCCACCCAACCCTCCCCCGGCTTCGCCAGGGGAGGGCTCTACCGGGCTCTACCCCCTGCGCTATTCCGCGAAGTACCTACTTCTTTGCCTTGGCCGGCAGCGTCTTGATATAGGCCAAGACGCTCTTGATGTCGTCCTCGGCCAGGATGTACTTGAACTGCGGCATGGCCAGCTGAGGCTCGTCGAGGCGCTGCAGCCCCTCGCGGATATGCGTCAGCAACTCGGCGTCACGACCTTCGACGAAGCCTTCAATGGTCAGGTCCGGGATGTACTGGTCCTTGTGGAAGTAGGTCGAGCGCGGCCCGTCCCCCTTGCCCTTGACCCCGTGGCACAGGGCGCACAGCTCGATGAAGACGTCGTGGCCGCGCGCCACCGAGACGCCATGGCCCATCTTGCGCGGCCCGGCCATGGGCTCGGCGGCGAAGGCCGGCGCCGCCAGGGCGACCGACAGGATGAAAGCGGCAATGGTCTTCATGGCGAGCTCTCCCCGATTTGCGAGCGATGAAAGGCCAGCAGGCAGTTGGTCGCCGCGAGCAGATGGGAATAAGGGTTCTCCGTGTCGGCCCGCAGCGCCAGAGTGGTCAGGGGCTCGATGAACGGCAGCAGGAAGCGGTCGAGGAACTCGGCCTGGCACCGCCGCGCACCTTCGGCCATGGCCTCGTCGCCCACCGCTACCGCGTCGTCCTCGCGGAAGCACAGCAGTTGCATGAACTCCAGTTCGACGCAGAGATGGTCCGGCAGATCGTCGAAGGACGTCGCCACGTCCATGCCAGCCCGCTGGTAGAACTCCTTGATGGCCAGCATCTCGTCGAGGCGCTTGCTGTCGTCCTCGGCCGTGAACAGCGAGCCGTAGGGTGGGCAGGGCACCTGGGGGAAGTTGGCCGAGAACAGCGCGATATGCGCCGATTCGGCCTGCTCGAAGCTGTGCCCGTTCAGCGTGTCGAAAAAACTGCGCATGGACGGGACGGCCTGGGCCTGCAGGTCGAGGATCAGCGAGTCGAAGGCGGCCGAAGTGGCCTCCTGGCGGAAATAGTCGAACCCGTCCTCGCCCGGATGGGCCAGGGCCAATTCGAGGAAATGATACAGCCGGGCCCGGGCCAGCGGCACGCTGACCCCGGAGGCGGCCGGGATGGTCGCGGTGGTGGTGGTGCAGGCGTTCATGGCGCTACACGTCCTTCATCTTGATGGGGCCTTCGACCCGGTGCGGCTCGTCCAGCAGGCCGCGCATGGCGTAGCCGAAGTACTTCTCGACCTCCGCCGGCGGGATGTTTTTCGGCGGCACGTACCATACCGACGGGATGGTGCCGAAGTCGGGCCGGTACTGGCGCCGTTCGCCTTCGCTGATCACCCGATGGGTGGCATTGTGCCGAACCTCTGGGTCATAGGGCATCACGCCCATCTTGGGGTCGCGGATCATCCGCGAAATGACGCTGTCCGGATCCATCAGGTTGCCGAAGATGCGGATCTTGCCGACGCAGGACTTGACGCATTGCGGCTCCTGGCCCTTCTCGATCAATGGAAAGCACATGATGCACTTCTGCGACTTCTTGGTGACCGAGTTGTAGTAAACCTTGTCGTAGGGGCAGGCCCGAACGCAGTACTGGAAGCCCTCGCATTTGTCCTGGTCGATCAGCACCAGACCGTCCTCGTTCTTGTAGATGGAACGGGTCGGGCAGGCCGGCAGGCAGGCCGGATTGGCGCAATGGTTACATGGCCGCGCCAAATAGAACTGCCAGAGGTCGGGATATTTTCCCTTGGGAGTGTCCTGGTAGAGGTTCGAGAAGCGGTAGTCAAAATTGGCCGGGTCGTTGGCGCCATTGCGCCGCGGATACTTGCCGTAGGGCTGCGTCGAGACGCTATTGAAGTACATGTTTTCCTGGCCGGGACCACTGGTCCAGGTGTTCTTGCAGGCCATCGTGCAGGAATGGCACGCCAGGCATTTGTTGATGTCGATCAACATGCCGAACTGCACGCGGTTGCCGTACATCTTGTTGGGCTGACCGTAATATTTCTGCCAGAGTTCTTCGGACATGGCGCGTCTCCTCAGGCCTTCTTGACTTCACAGAGCTGGTCGAAGTGGCCCGAAACCGGCCCCCAGACATTGGGAATGAAGTAGATTTCGTGGATGGGATTGATGTCGTTGTGGGTCAACGCGTTCCAATGCCCTTCCTTGATCTGGTCTCGCTGCCAGCCGAAATAGATCAGCACCGCGCCGGGTGGCACCGATTCCCGCAGCTTGGCCTTGGCCTTGACGTAGCCGTGCTGGTTGTAGGCGATGGCCCAGTCGCCGGCGACGATGCCACGCTTGGCGGCGTCGGCGGGATTGAGTTCCAGCAGCGGCTGGCCGATGTCGTCCAGCTTCAGCATCTCGTCGGTGGTCCGCCACGAGGAGTGCACGCTCCAGCGGGTGTGGCGTGCGTGGTAGACCAGCGGATAGGAGGCAAAGACGGGGTTCTTGACCTTCTTCGCCTCGGCCCAGACCATGGACGGGCCATAGGGCGTCGCGGCATGTGGCTCCTTGTGGACCGGCAGCTGCTCGCCGTATTCGATGAAGCGATCCTCGTCCTTGTACAGCTCCTGACGGCCTGAGGCGGTCTTGAACTTGGTCTTGCCCTCGATCTCCTCGGTGAACGAGGCGTAGGGGTTGCTGGGTAGGTTGACCCGGATGACGCGCTCCTTCTTGAGGCGCTCTAAGGTGATGCCCTTGACCTTGGGGCCGCCGGTCTTCAGCAGGTGGTCGGCGGCTTGTTCCGGATGGTTGAACTTGAAGATGTCGCCAGTGCCGAGCCGCTTGCAGACCTCGTAGTAGATCTCGATATCGGTCTTGGCCTCGAACATGGGCGGCAGCGAGCCCTCGGCCATCTGGATGTAGGGATGGGCCGGGGTGGTGGTGATGTCCATGGGCAGCTCGTACCAGCTGACCACCGGCAGCACGATGTCGGCAAGCTGTGCCGTGGTGCTCATCTCGATCTCGGGCGAGACGATCAGCTCGATCTCGGGCAGCACCTTTCGGGTGAGATTGCTCTGGTCGGAGGCCTCGCCCAGTAGGTTGCCGCCGGCCGCCCAGATGCAGCGGATCTGCCGCCATAGCTTCTCCCTGTTGGCCATGGTGGCGGTCGGGCCGTTGACCACATAGGCGGTGTCGAGCGGCACCGCGGCGTGGCGCTCTGGCTTGCCCTCTTCCTTCAGCGGGAAGAAGTAGTCCTGCGGGTTGAGCCGCATCAGGTACTGGCCCGCCCACGGGCTGACGCCACCGCCCTGGCGTCCGATATTGCCGGTCAGGCAGGCCAGTTCGATGACGGAGCGTCCGATCAGGTCGCCGTGGTACCAATGGTTGATGCCGGTGCCGGACCAGATGCTGGCGGGGCCGGCCGTGGCGTATTCGACGGCAATGCGCTCGATGACCTTGGCCGGCACGCCAGTGATCTCGGAGACCGTCTTGGGGTCGTAGTCTTCCAGCTTCTTTAGCAGCAGGGTGTGGGACGTGCTGCACGCCACCTTCCTGCCATCTTTCAGCGTGATTTCCCACGTGCCGGCGAGGGCCGGCTTGTCGCTGAAATAGACGTCCGGCACCGCCATTCCGGTCGCCGGGTCGTAGACCATGAAGGTCTTGGCGTCGCCGTCGGCCTTGACGTCGGAGGCCTTGAGGTACTTGCCATTGTCGTTGCGGACCAGCAACGGGCCGCTGGTGGTGCGCAGCAGGTGGTTGTTGTCGGTCAGGCCCTTCTTGACCACCACATGGCACATGCCCAGCGCCAAGGCGCCGTCGGTGCCCTGGCGGACCCGCACCCACTCATCCACCGCGCTGGCGGTCGGGTCGAAATAGGGGGAGATGTAGATGACCTTGACGCCCTTGGCCCGTACATCGGCGAAGAAATGCGCGTCGGGCATCCGGGTCTGGACCATGTCCGAGCCCCAGATGATGGCGTATTTGGTGTTGAGGACGTCCTTGAACTCGTGTTCCTCGGTCTGGACGTTCCAGGTGATGGGATGGGCCAGCGGCAGGTCGCCATACCAGTTGTAGAAGGTGCCGATGCCGAAGGCGTTGACCGCGGCGAAGCGGAAGCCGGCGCCCTGCTTGACGATGCCGGTGGCGGGGACCGGCGGATAGATCCACACCGCCTTGGCGCCGTATTTGGCAGAGATGCGCTTGAGTTCGTCGGCGATGAAGTCCAGCGCCTCGTCCCACGAGATGCGCTTCCACATGCCGGCGCCGCGGGCGCCGACGCGCTTCATGGGGAACTTGACCCGGTTGGGCGAGTAGACGCGGCGGTGATAGGTCAAGCCCTTCATGCAGCCGCGCGGGTTGTATTCGTCGTCCGGGTAATCCAGGGGCTGTTCAACGCGCAGGACGATGCCGTCCTTGACCACCACGTTCCAGCCGCACGATCCGGTGCAGTTGGGCATGTTGACGGTGCGCACCACCTTCTCGCCCTTGAGCTGGTTGCGCAGGCCGTCTTCCCAGGCGCGATCCTTGCGCTCGGTCAACGCGGCGAGGGCGGGGCGGCCGAGCGACAGCGGCAAGCCGGCGGCGGCGGCGGCTGACAGGCTGCCTTTGACGAAAGTGCGGCGGTTGATGGTCATGGATCTTCCCCCGGAAGATGAATCGAAGCACGAAGGGGCCGGCCGCCGGATGGCGGCCGGCCGAGTGGCCGTCAGTTGGACAGGCTCTTGACGACGTTTTCGAAGGTCTGGATGGTGCCCAGCACGGTCGGGCTGCCCCAGCGCACGTGGTGCTTGTTCTCGGGCACGCGGGCCAGGGAGATCAGCAGGTTGTTGAAGGCTCCCAGGTCGTTGGTCTCGAAGTAGGTGATGAAGTCGGTGTCGTCGATGCCGGTGGAGTGGTAGAGCTTGCGCTTGACGTTCACCAGGTATTGCAGCGTCGGCTGGGTGTGGATCTCCATCTCCTTGAGTCGCTGCTCGTCGGACATATTCCACCACGCCGCATCCTTCTTCACCGGGATCATAATGGCGTAGCGCGGCGCGTCGCCGGTGTAGCTGGCACCGGACAGGCCGGCGTTCAGGTCCATCGACTTGTCCTTGGTGATGTAGTTCAGCGCCTTGGTGATGCCCACCAGGTTCTCGGTGACGTCGGAATACATGCCGAAGCGGGTGGCGCGGAAGTCAATCAGGAATGCCTGCGTCGCCGCCATGTCGGCGGAGTGGACGCGCAGGAAATAATCGCTGTGAGTCTCGAAGCCGCGGGTCAGGTAGGCATCGACGATGATCTTGTCCTTGTGCTTGTCGACCGCCGCCAGCACCTCGGCGGCGGCGCCCTTCCGCTCGGCGGCGGACAGCTTGTAGTAGTCGGGGCGGATCTTGTAGGTGGAGAAGTTGCCGAACACGCCTGGGGTGGTCAGCAGCTTGGCGCGGTCGGCCATCATCGGAGCCATCGGCGCCGCCATGGCCGGCTTGTCCATCATGGGGGCCTGCTGCGCCCAGGCGGCGCCGGGAGCCACGGCTATGGCGGCCAGGGCGATCGCGGCAGCGACGGTCGAACGAGCATGGATCTTTCGCATATGGGTTCCTCCAACGGTTGGTCTGCAGGCGGCCGCCGGACGTCCCCCGGGCCTCCCCTTGCCACTGGTGGCAGCACTTATCCCCTCCGCCCAGCCAGTGCACGCCCTACAGCGCAAGCTCCGTGCCAATGGGGCGATCCCTATCGAAAGCCTTAGTTCGTGTGGGGAATTGAGCTGCCCGGGCAGGACCCGACGGGTATTGTTCTGATCATTTTGTGTAAGGATGCTCGGGCCAATTGAACGAATCGTTCAAGGCGACTGAAACGGCAACTATTTACGGGGTGATCCGTCAACTCTCGGACGATTCATGCCCCCGCAACCACCGCTGATGAACAGCCCGCCTCACCCGAGGCGGGCTGTTTGCTTTCCAGCATTTGTGCCGCGTCCAGAGCCTTCAGAACCTTGGTGAACGACCCCGCCATTTCCGCCTTCAACCCCTCATCCTCGGGCGTGAGGATGATTTCGGTGATGAGCTTGCGAATGCGATCATGCGCACCCTCGGGGTATTCGGTTGCCGGACGCAAAGAAGCTGACTTTATACGACGACATTTCTAGCCCCTTCTGACAGGTGGACGAAGATGTGCGACGCACAGAATGTCGCGACAAAGTTGCGTCCCGTATTGTTCCCTTTGTTAGACCGGCTCTCAAATGAGAGCCGGTCTTCTTTGCGATGGACCTAGAGAGGAGAAGAGCGGTCCATCGCATGTCACCTTATGCGTCCAGCTTGCCAATTTATGTGGCGAACGGACAAATTATGTGTCCCCTAACATTGTCCGCCGTCGAGACCGTTCCTCAGCTGCAGCCGGTGGTACCGCCGCAGGTGTCGCATTTGAGGCAGGTGCCGTTGCGCACCAGGGTGAAGTTGCCGCATTCGGGGCAGGCGTCGCCTTCGTAGCCCTTCATGCGGGCGGTGCGGATCTGCTCGGCGCGCTGGTCGAAGGCCACCAGCATGGCCTCGGTGTCCACCGCCACCGCCACCGCGCCCTGCGCCGCCGCGATCTGCATGCTGCCGGAGAAGTCGGCCGACATGGAGCCGGCGCCCCCCTTGACCACCGTCAGCTTGGAGCGGACGTAGCCGCGCGAGGCGACTCGTTCCACCACCGCATCCAGATGGGCGGCATGCTCAAGCTGGCTCTCCAGGCTGGTGCCGCGGCCCACCGTGTCGGGCGTCAGGTCGGCCGGCTCCACATGGGCCAGCTCGTTGCGGCCGAGATAGGAGATGGCCAGCTCGCGGAAGATGTAGTCGAGGATGGAGGTGGACATCTTGATGGTCTCGTTGCCCTCGACCATGCCCGACGGCTCGAAGCGGGTGAAGGTGAAGGCCTCGACGAACTCTTCCAACGGCACGCCATATTGCAGGCCGATGGAGATGGCGATGGCGAAGTTGTTCATCATGGCGCGGAAGGCGGCGCCTTCCTTGTGCATGTCGATGAAAATCTCGCCCAGCTTGCCGTTCTCGTATTCGCCGGTGCGGAGATAGACCTTGTGGCCCCCGACGATGGCCTTCTGGGTGTAGCCCTTGCGGCGGTCGGGCAGCTTGCCGCGCTGGGTGTGCATCACCCGCTCGACCAGGCGCTCGGCGATGGCCTCGGCGCGCACGGCCATGGGGGCGTCGGCGATCTGCTCCTCCAGCGCCCCGGCATCGTCCAGCAGAGCGGCCTGCAGCGGCTGGCTGAGCTTGGAGCCGTCGCGGTAGAGCGCGTTGGCCTTGATCCCCAACTGCCACGACGTCATGTAGGCGTCCTTACAGTCGGCCACCGTGGCCGAGTTCGGCATGTTGATGGTCTTGGAGATGGCCCCCGAAATGAACGACTGCGCCGCCGCCATCATGCGGATGTGGCTGTCCACCGACAGGAAGCGCTTGCCGATCTTGCCGCAGGGGCTGGCGCAATCGAACACCGGCAGGTGCTCGGCCTTGAGGAACGGCGCGCCCTCCAGGGTCATGGCGCCGCTGCACCAGGTGTTGGCGGCCTCGATGTCGGCCTTGGCGAAGCCGAGATGGCCCAGCATGTCGAATCCGAGGTCGTTGAGGCGCTCGCTCGGGATGCCCAGGGTGTCGGTGCAGAACGCCTCGCCCAGCGTGTACTTGTTGAAGACGAACTTGATGTCGAAGGCGCTCGCCAGCGCCGCCTCGGTCCGGGCCAGGGCGTCGTCGTCGAAGCCCTTGGCGCGCAGGGTGGCGTGGTTGATGCCGGGAGCGTCGCGCAACGAGCCGTGGCCGACGGCGTAGCGGATGACCTCGGCGATGTCGGCTTCCTGGTAGCCCAGGGTGCGCAGCGCGTCGGGTACCATGCGGTTGATGATCTTGAAATAGCCGCCGCCGGCCAGCTTCTTGAACTTCACCAGCGCGAAGTCGGGCTCGATGCCGGTGGTGTCGCAGTCCATCACCAGACCGATGGTGCCGGTGGGCGCCACCACCGAGGTCTGGGCGTTGCGATAGCCGTGCTTCTCGCCCATTTGCAGCGCGCGGTCCCAAGCCTCCTGGGCGGCGGCGACCACCGCGGCCTCGGGGCAGTTGCCATGGTCGAGCGGCACCGGCGGCACCGACAGGCCCTCATAGCCGCCGGCCAGGCCATAGGCGGCGCGACGGTGGTTGCGGATGACGCGCAGCATCTGGCTGCGGTTGTGCGGATAGCCTTCGAAGACGCCCATGTGCTCGGCCATCTCGGCCGAAGTGGCATAGGATTCGCCGGTCATCAGGGCGGTGATGGCCCCGATCAGGGCGCGGCCCCGGTCGCTGTCATAGGGGATGCCGTCGGCCATCAGCAGGCCGCCGACATTGGCGTAGCCGAGGCCCAGGGTGCGGAACTCGTAGCTCAGCTCGGCGATGCGCGGGCTGGGAAACTGCGCCATCATCACCGAGATTTCCAGCACCACCGTCCACAGCCGCACCGCGTGCCGAAAGCCCTCGATGTCAAAGCTGCCGTCGGCTGCGCCTGCGGCGCAATCATCAGTTTGGCTGGCCAAGCCGGCCGGCCGGCGGAAGGTCATCAGGTTCAGCGACGCCAGGTTGCAGGCGGTGTCGTCGAGGAACATGTACTCCGAGCAGGGGTTGGACGCATTGATGCGGCCGGATTCGGGGCAGGTGTGCCACTCGTTGATGGTGGTGTCGAACTGGATGCCGGGATCGGCGCAGGCCCAGGCGGCCTCGCCGATCTGCTCCCACAGGTCGGCGGCCTTGATGGTCTTGGCCTTGGGCTGGGTACGAGAGCGCAGCGTCCAGTCGGAGCCGTCCTTGACCGCGTTGAGGAAGTCGTTGGTGACGCGCACCGAATTGTTGGAGTTCTGCCCCGAGACGGTGAGGTAGGCCTCGGAATCCCAGTCGGTGTCGAACACCGGGAACTCGATCTCGCGGTAGCCCTGGCGGGCGAACTGGATCACCCGCTGGACGTAGTTCTCCGGCAGCATGACGGCGCGGGCACCCAGGATGGCGGCCCGAAGGCGCTTGTTGACCTTGGGGTCGAAGCGGCTGTCGTCATCGGCGCCGTCCCACTCGCGGCAGGCGGCCATGACCTCGCCGAGATGCTTGGCGGCTAGGCGCGAGCCGGTCACCAGGGCGGCCACCTTCTGCTCTTCGACCACTTTCCAGTTGATGAACTTCTCGATGTCGGGATGGTCGACGTCGACCACCACCATCTTGGCGGCGCGCCGGGTGGTGCCGCCCGACTTGATGGCGCCGGCGGCACGATCGCCGATCTTGAGGAAGCTCATCAGCCCCGACGAGCGTCCGCCGCCCGACAGCTTCTCGCCCTCGCCGCGCAGCTTGGAAAAGTTGGTGCCGGTGCCGGAGCCGTATTTGAACAGGCGCGCCTCACGCACCCACAGGTCCATGATGCCGCCCTCGTTGACGAGGTCGTCCTCGATGGACTGGATGAAGCAGGCGTGCGGCTGCGGGTGCTCGTAGGCCGACTTGGACTTCACCAGCTTGCCCGACTTGTGGTCGACATAGAAGTGGCCCTGGCTGGGGCCGTCGATGCCATAGGCCCAATGCAGGCCGGTGTTGAACCACTGTGGGCTGTTGGGGGCGCCCATCTGGCGCGCCAGCATGAAGCGCATCTCGTCGAAGAAGGCCTGCGCGTCGTCCTCGGCCTTGAAATAGCCGCCCTTCCAGCCCCAGTAGGTCCAGGTGCCGGCCAGGCGGTCGAACACCTGCTTGGCGCTCTTCTCGCCGACGATGCGGTCCCTTTCGGGCAGCTTGGCCAGGGTGTCGTTATCGGGCTCGTGGCGGCACAGCCACTCGGGCACGCCCTTCTCGGCAACGCGCTTCAGGGCAGCGGGAACGCCAGCCTTGCGGAAATACTTCTGCGCCAGCACGTCGCAGGCCACCTGCGACCACTCGACGGGGACCTCCATGTCACCCTGGGAGAAGACGACCGAGCCGTCCGGATTGCGGATCTCGCTGACCGCAGTGCGGAACTCGATGCCGGCATAGGCCGACTGATCCGCCTTCGTAAAGTGACGCTGGACCCGCATGGTTCCCCCTCGATGGACTGCTCTTGTTGGCCGTTGACAGGGCGAACACGGGAGGGGAGGGCGGTGAAACCCCCTTGATCCTCCCGTCACAACATCTTGTGTTCATTCCCCCCGACGGACACACAAGCTATGTCAGCCAGGGGGGGCAGTCAATATCTGGTTACAATTGATTTATATGGCACCACATGCGGGATCGGCGCTGTGCGAACGGCGACCGCACCGTGGGCGAGCGCGTGGCGCGGCAAGGCGTCCGGCGGCTTATTTTCCACCCGCCGCAATTTTTTGTCAGAAACGGTTTGACATGGGAATTGGGGCGGAGTTATAAACCGCCTCCCCGCTGAGGTGGGGGATTTGGAAGCGGAAGTTTCCTTGCTGTTTGACAAGTGAATAGACAGGAAGGGATGCGCAGG
>CAJANL010000312.1 GCA_903941105.1 uncultured Rhodospirillaceae bacterium | reverse complement strand
CGTTCAGCGCGGCGAGGCGGTGGGTCTGTTGGGGCCCAACGGCGCCGGTAAGACCACCTGTTTTTACTGCATCACCGGCCTGATCGCGCCGGATACCGGCTCCATCTTGATGGATGGCGAGGACATCACCGCGCTGCCCATGTATCGCCGCGCCCGTCTCGGCATCGGCTATCTGCCGCAGGAAGCCTCGATCTTTCGGGGCCTGTCGGTGGAAGGCAACATCCTGTCTGTCCTCGAAGTGGTCGAACCCGACCGCGAACGGCGCGAACACGATCTGGAAAGCCTGATGGCCGAGTTCTCCATCAGCCATCTGCGCCGCGCCCCGGCCATGGCCCTGTCGGGCGGCGAACGCCGCCGGGTCGAGATCGCCCGCGCCTTGGCATCGCGCCCCCACTTCATCTTGCTGGATGAGCCGCTGGCCGGTATCGATCCCATCGCGGTGTCCGACATCCGCGATCTGGTCTCCCACCTCAAGGACCGCGGTATCGGCGTGCTGATCACCGACCACAACGTTCGCGAGACGCTGGAGATCATCGACCGCGCCTACATCCTCCATGATGGCATGCTGCTGATGGAAGGCCGCCCCTCGGAGATCGTCGCCCACGAGGGGGTGCGGCGGGTCTATCTCGGCGAACGTTTCAGTCTCTAGGGCATAATTCCCGCCATGGCGCTCGCTCCCCGGCTGGACCTCCGCCAGAGCCAAAACCTGGTGATGACGCCGCAGTTGCAGCAGGCCATCAAGCTGCTGCAACTGTCGAACATGGAACTGTCGGCCTTTGTCGAGCAGGAGATGGAGCGCAATCCGCTGCTGGAGCGCGAGGATTCCGACCGGTCCGACGGCCTCGACGACCAGCACAGCCTCGACACCCAGCCGCCCGAGCCCGGCATCGTCGACAGCCCGCCCGGCGTTACGGCCGAGGACACGCTGGACGTCGACTACGACAATACCTTCAACAACGATGGTGCCGGCGATCAGGTCGATGGCGAGGCCTTCGCCCAATGGGGCAACGGCGCCGGTGGCCGGCACGATTTCGAGGGCGGCGAGTCCAGCCTGGAAATGACGCTGGCCGGCGACATTTCCCTGCGCGACCATCTGCTGGCCCAGCTCAACGTCGACGTCACCGACCCCGCCGAGCGGCTGATCGGGCTGCACCTGATCGAGATGCTGGACGGGGCGGGCTACCTGATCGGCGACCTGGGCGAGTTGGCGGAGCGTCTGGGCTGCCCGCCCGAGCGCGTGCTGGCGGTGCTGGGCAAGGTGCAGCGCTTCGACCCCACCGGTGTGTTCGCCCGCTCGCTCAAGGAGTGCCTGGCGCTGCAACTGGCGGAGAAGAACCGCCTCGACCCGGCCATGCAGGCGCTGCTCAATAACCTGGAGATGCTGGCGCGGCGCGACCTGCCCGGGCTGATCAGGGTGTGCGGCATCGATGCCGAGGACCTGGCCGAGATGATCGGCGAGATCAAGGCGCTCGACCCCAAGCCGGCGTTGGTGTTCGACCACGTGGTGGCCCAGGCCATCACCCCCGACGTGCTGATGCGCCGCGGCCCCGAGGGCGGCTGGCTGGTGGAGTTGAACTCGGACACCCTGCCGCGCGTGCTGGTCAACACCCGCTATTACACCAAGATCGCCGCCGGCAGCCAGTCGAAGGACGACAAGACCTACATCTCGGAGCGCTTCCAGTCGGCCAACTGGCTGGTGAAGTCGCTGCACCAGCGCGCCACCACCATCCTCAAGGTCGCCACCGAGATCGTCCGCCAGCAGGACGGCTTCTTCCGGCTGGGCATCCAGCACCTGCGGCCGCTGGTTCTGCGCGACATTGCCACCGCCATCAGCATGCACGAGAGCACTGTCAGCCGGGTGACGTCCAACAAGTACATCGCCACGCCACGCGGCATCTACGAACTGAAATATTTCTTCACCCAGTCCATCGGCTCGGCCGACGGCGGTGACGCCCACTCGGCCGAGGCGGTGCGGCATCGCATCAAGTCGCTGATCGACGGCGAGGGCCGCGAGGTGCTGTCCGACGACCGTCTGGTCGAGCTGCTGAAGGCCGACGGCATCGACATCGCCCGTCGAACGGTGGCAAAATACCGCGAGGCCATGGGTATCCCGTCCTCGGTCCAGCGTCGGCGTGAGAAGTCGCTGGGAATGTGAACGATGGTGCCGCCCGCAAGGCGGTGACACTTGACTCGGGGGAGCGTCGGAACTATTTTCCGGCCCTTCCTCGCTCACGGCGGTTAATGGCCCGCAAGAGAGGGTGTTTCATGGAAATCACCGACCTCATCAGCCCCGCTGCGGTCATCCCCAACCTGCGTGCCACCTCGAAGAAGCAGGCGCTGCAGGAATTGGCCAAGCGGGCCGCCGAGCTTACCGGCCTGCACGAGCGCGCCGTCTTCGACGTCCTCCTGGAGCGCGAGCGCCTGGGGACCACCGGTGTCGGCAACGGCATCGCCATCCCGCACGGCAAGCTGCCGGCGCTGGACCGTCTCTATGGCCTGTTCGCCCGCCTGGAGCGGCCGATCAACTTCGAGTCCATCGACGAGCAGCCGGTCGACCTGATCTTCCTGCTGCTGGCCCCCGAATCGGCCGGCGCCGATCACCTCAAGGCGCTTGCCCGGGTGTCGCGGCTGTTGCGCGACAAGGGCGTCTGCGAGAAGCTGCGCGGCACCGACAAGGGCGAGGCGCTCTACGCCCTGCTCACCGAGTCCCCGGCCAGCCGGGCGGCATAGGGACGCGACCTCTCTGGAACTGACGCCTCGATAATGAGGCGATCCCCCTCCTCCGGTTGACCCGTCCCCCCTCGAACGGAGGGGTATTGCGTGTTATCGTCATTCCGGTGCCGCATCTCTTGTGGGATGGGAGTGGGGTTGCGCCTACCGGGGGGGGATTTGAATGCCGAAGGCGGTCTTCAGAATGCTCGGCACGCCGCACTGGCGAATGCTGTTGCAGTTGGCCTTCGTCAACCTGTCGGTCCTGATCCTCGTCTGGGTGTCCCTTGATGCGAGCTATCGGCAGTACGAGGACCGGGCGGCGGTTACCTCGCGCAACACCAATCGTCTGGTTTCCCAGAGCATCGCCGGCGACATCAACTATATCGATCTGGCGCTGCGGTCGGCCGCCGACGAGGTCGAGCGGCTGCAAGCCACGGGACGGGCGATGGGCGCCGTGGAGATGGATGGGTTCCTGACCCGTCTCCACTCCCGCCTGCCCATGGCCGACAGCCTGCGGATGACCAACGCCCACGGTGACGTGGTGGCGGGGTCGGGCGGCGTCGGCGTGGGGATGGTCTCCGCCTCCAGCGATCGTGACTATTTCATCCGTCTGCGCGACGATCCCACGGCTGAATTGGTCATCTCCCAGCCCGTATTGGGCCGCATCAGCGGCAAATGGGTGGTGATCTTCGCCCGCCGGCTCGCTTTGGCCGATGGCGGCTTTGGCGGCATCGTCTTCGCCCCGGTGACCGTCGAGTGGTTCGAGAAGAAGTTCAATGACCTGGAGGTGGGCGCCAAAGGCACCGTGGTCATGCGCGGCGACGCCAGCCGTGAGTTCGACCTGCTGGCACGCTTTCCCCATGCGGGATATGTCGGTCAGACCAAGGTGTCGGCAACCTTCCGGGCGACGATCGCCGCCAACCCGCAGGGCGGCACCTATCAGGCGGTGGCCGGGGCCGACAATATCCGGCGAACCTTTTCCTACCGGCCCATCGCCAACTATCCCCTGATCACCCTGGTCGGCCTGGCCACCGAGGACTATTTCGTCGTCCGTGAAATAGCCGCAGCCGGCGATCAAGCCGGCGCTGCGGCGGTCTGACGGTTGCTGGTCAGCGGCATCATCGATCCCAGGATCAGGGCAAAAAGAAGCCTCAGCCACTTGAGCAGGAGGCGGAAGTTGTGG
>CAJANL010000311.1 GCA_903941105.1 uncultured Rhodospirillaceae bacterium | reverse complement strand
GCCACAACTTCCGCCTCCTGCTCAAGTGGCTGAGGCTTCTTTTTGCCCTGATCCTGGGATCGATGATGCCGCTGACCAGCAACCGTCAGACCGCCGCAGCGCCGGCTTGATCGCCGGCTGCGGCTATTTCACGGACGACGGATCAACTTCATCCTCGGGCTGTGGCTGCTGATCGCACCCTGGGTGATGGGATTCGCCCAGTCCAGTCCGGCGGCGTTGTGGACCCACGTGATTCTCGGCCTGGCGGTAGGCGGCCTTGCCTTGTGGGATGCCTTGTCCCACCGCACGACGAGGCAGGCGGCGTAGTCAGGCCGATACCAAGCGCGCCACCGGCGCGAACGAGCGCCGGTGGTGTTCGGTGACGCCGAGACGGGTGAGCGCCGCCATGTGCTCGGCACTGCCATAGCCGGCATTGCGCTCCCAGCCATAGCCAGGATGCAGCTCGGCCAGTCGCGCCATTTCGGTGTCGCGGCGGACCTTGGCCACCACCGAAGCGGCGGCGATGGACAGGCTGAGGCCGTCGCCGCCCACCACGCAACGCACCGGGCAGGGCAGCGGCGGCGGCCGGTTGCCGTCCACCAGGGCATGGTCGACCGGCCCCAGCGCCGCCAGCGCCCGGCTCATGGCGAGGAAGGTGGCCTGGAGGATATTGAGCCGGTCGATCTCCGCCACCGAGGCCTCGCCGAAGCCGACCCTGGCCGAGGTCAGTACCAGCTCTGCCAGTTCGTCGCGCAACCGCCGGCTCAGCTTCTTGGAGTCGTCGAGCCGCTCGGCCAGGCGGGGCGGAAACCGCTGCCGGTCGAGCACCACGGCGGCGGCCATCACCGGCCCGGCCAGCGGGCCGCGGCCGACCTCGTCGATGCCGGCGACGACGCCGCCCAGCCCAATCTCCAGCGCGAAGTCAGGCATCGGCGGATTGGCGCCTGCGCCGGGGGAGGCGCCGCACGGCGCGGCGGGCGACGGTGGCGACGACGCCGGCCTCGCGGCCATACAGCATCCCCATCAACTCGCGCAACGAACCGACGCCGCCGGCCGCGACACGGTGCAATCGGCGCATGGTGAACAGCCAGAACGGCGACAGGATCAGCGACAGCACGGTGACCGCCACCACCAGCTTGGTCTCGTTGGCGGTGATCAACTTGACCGCCTTGCCGGCATCGGCCAGCAAGAACGAGAACTCGCCGATTTGCGCCAGCGAGGCGCCGGCCAGCACGGCGCTGGGCCAGTCCTGGCGCAACAGCCGCAGCGCGCCGACGTTGAGCGCCGTCTTGAACAGGGTGACCATACCCAGCAGCAGCAGCACCTGCCCCAGGTTCTTCCAGATGAACTTGAAGTCGAGCAGCAGCCCGATGGAAAGGAAGAACACCATCAGCAGGACGCTCTGCACCGGGTGGGCGCTTTTCAGGATGGCCTCGCGCTGGCCGGAGTTGCCCAGCACCACCCCGGCCAGGAAGGCACCATAGGCCGGCGACAGATCCATCAGGCCCGACAAGGCCGCCGCTCCGAAGCACCACGCCAGCGCCACCAGCGGCGACAGGTCGCCATCCTGCACCAACCGCGAGGTAATGGGCAGGTCGAGCCGCTTCTTCTTCAGCAGCAGCCAGAACAACGCCACGATGAGCGCCACCGAGAACACCACCTTGCCGGCATCCATCGGGGCGAGGCCCTTCTTGGTCATGCCGTCGAGCACCAGCATCATCGGCACCACCGCCATGTCCTGGGCGATGAGGATGCCGACGGTGGTGCGGCCGACCGGGGTGTCGAGGTCGCCTGAGCCCTCCAGCATCTTGATCACCACCGCCGTCGACGACACCGCGACCGCGAAGCCCAGCACCAACGCCAGCCCGAAGCTCCAGCCCAGCAGGTGACGCAACAACAGGGCGGTGGCGACGCTGCCGCCGATCTGGATCGCGGTGGCGAACACCGCCACCCGCCAGCGGGCGGCGAAGCGGCGGATGTCCAGCTCGATGCCGATGACGAACAGCAGCATCAGCACGCCGAACTCGGCCAGGGTGGAAATGGCATCACGATTGGACACCAGCTCGAACCCGGCCGGCCCCAGCGCCACCCCGGCGACGATATAGCCAAGGATGGCGGGCTGCTTCAGCCGCGTCATCCCCACGCCGCACAGCAAAGCGGCCAGGGCGACGATGGCGGCGGCGGTCAGAGCGGGATGGTGAATGTCCATAGGCGGCTTTCTACACGAAGTCGACGCCTTGGTTTAGCCGCAAGTGGTGGCGGGAATGTGGCGCAAAAAATTGGAGCGCGGCAGCGACCGACTCTGGCCCATTGGTGTTGACCTGTGGGCGGCGGCGCCACGCCCCCCCACCCTGCCCTCCCCCAGCAGAACTGAGGGAGGGCTTCTTTGGGGACCCTATCCGCGCGCCATCTTTGCCAGACGCATGCGGAGGGCGTTCAGCTTGATGAAGCCCTGGGCGTCGCGCTGGTCATAAACGCTGTCGGCTTCGAAGGTGACGTAGTCGAGGCGGTACAGCGAGCGGGGACTCTTGCGACCGACCACGGTGGCGCTGCCCTTGTAGAGCTTGAGGCGCACCGTACCGGTGACGTTCTCGGCGACCTTGTCGATCATGGTCTGGATGGCGATGCGCTCGGGGCTGAACCAGAAGCCGTTGTAGATCAGCTCGGCGTAGCGCGGCATCAGGTCGTCCTTGAGATGCGCCTCGCCGCGATCCAGCGTCAGGCTCTCCATGGCGCGATGCGCCACATGCAGCACGGTGCCGCCGGGGGTCTCGTAGACACCGCGGCTCTTCATGCCGACGAAGCGGTTCTCCACCAGATCGAGGCGGCCGATGCCGTTGGCGCCGCCCAGGGCGTTGAGGCGGGTCAGCAGGGCGGCCGGCGACAGGCGTTCGCCGTCCACCGCCACCGCGTCGCCGCGCTCGAACTCGATTTCGACATAGGTGGGGGTGTCGGGGGCATTCTCGGGCGACACCGAGCGGGTGAACATGTCCTCGTCGGGCTCGGTCCAGGGATCCTCCAGCGCCTTGCCCTCATACGAGATGTGCAGCAGGTTGGCGTCGGTGGAGTAAGGGGCCTCGCCACGCTTGTCCTTGGCGATGGGAATCTGGTGGCGCTCGGCGAAGTCCAGCAGCTTGGTGCGCGAGTCGAGGTCCCACAGCCGCCACGGCGCGATCACCTTGATGTCGGGCTTCAGCGCGTAGTAGCCCAGCTCGAAGCGTACCTGATCGTTACCCTTGCCGGTGGCGCCGTGCGACACCGAATCGGCGCCGACCTGGTTGGCGATCTCGATCTGGCGCTTGGCGATCAGCGGCCGGGCGATGGAGGTGCCCAGCAGGTAGACGCCCTCGTAGAGCGCATTGGCGCGGAACATGGGGAAAACGAAGTCGCGGACGAATTCCTCGCGCAGGTCGTCGATGAAGATGTTCTCGTCCTTGATGCCCATCAACTGGGCCTTCTTGCGCGCCGGCTCCAGCTCCTCGCCCTGGCCGAGATCGGCGGTGAAGGTCACCACCTCGCAGGCATAGGTGTCCTGCAGCCACCGGAGGATGATCGAGGTGTCGAGGCCGCCGGAGTAGGCCAGCACTACCTTCTTGACGTCGCCCTTCATGGAAAATGCCTCTGCGCGGGGGGTGATTTTGGCGGCGCAGTATAGGCCAGTTGGCGGGCGGAGCAAGGCTCCAGGCGCGAAAGTCCGCACTCAATCTCCGCTTTCATCACCGGGACAAACGAGTCACTCTGGGCGCCTTGGGGGAACATGCATGGCTGACGCGGAAAAGACCCCGGAGGGGGCCGGCAACTCGAAGCTGTTCGAGGCCGTGGCGCTGTCGGAACGGCTGATCAAGGCCACCGGCGGCGATCGCGGGCGCGGCGAAGGCGGCCCGGGGGTGATCGACCGGGTCAGGAAGACCTTGGACTATTGGCTATGGCGTCTGAAGGGCCGCAAGGTTCACGTCGCCACCCAGACCACCCGGCTGGCCAAGGCGCTCGACCACTACGGCCGCGACTACGAGAAGGCCCTGGCGCGCATTGCCGAGTTGGAGGCCAAACTGGCGGAGCGCGACCGCTCGGCGGAACTGGTGGCCGAGGCCGAGCGACGCACCACCGCCGAGCGCGTCCGGGCCGAGGCCGCCGAACAGGCGCTCGGCCACGCCCAGTCCCGCATCGAAATCCTCAAGGACGCGTTGGAGGTCACCAAGGCGGCGGCCAAGGGCGGCGGCAGTGGCGAGGTGACGGATATCAAGTTCCGCGAGGCCAAGCGCGCTTTCGCCCGCCTCTATCACCCCGATCGCGGCGGCGACCCCACCAAACACCGCCTGTTCGCCGAGTTCTGGCCGGTGCTGGAGAAGATCGAGAAAGGCGGGTAGCGGCCCCTCTCCCGCAGGGAGTGGGGCAACCGGTCCTAAAGCGTGATGCCCTAACTGTGCATCACGCTTTAGCCTTGATGAATTTGCCCTCGCCGGGCAGGCACCTTCGTGCCCTTGGCCGCTCGCTCAATGCTCGCAAGATTACCACGTTTCATATTGCAGGCGCGGTGCTCTAGCAGGGTGCGGAAAAACTCTTCCCGCCGCCCTTCATCTCGTCACCCCCGCGAAGGCGGCGGTCCATGTTGGGGCAAGGACTGGCATTTGCCCCCATATGCTGTGCTGCCGAACGCATGGATTCCCGCCTTCGCGGGAATGACGAAAGGAAAGTTGAGTTTTTCCGCGCCCTGCTAGGTATCGAGGAAGCTGCGCAGCTTGCGCGAGCGGCTGGGGTGCTTGAGCTTGCGCAGCGCCTTGGCTTCGATCTGGCGGATGCGCTCGCGGGTGACGCTGAACTGCTGGCCGACCTCTTCCAGGGTGTGGTCGGTGTTCATGCCGATGCCGAAGCGCATGCGCAGCACCCGCTCCTCGCGGGGCGTCAGGCTGGCCAGCACCCGGGTTGTGGTTTCGCGCAGATTGGCCTGGATGGCGGCATCCAGCGGCAGCACCGCATTCTTGTCCTCGATGAAATCGCCGAGATGGGAATCCTCCTCGTCGCCGAT
>CAJANL010000310.1 GCA_903941105.1 uncultured Rhodospirillaceae bacterium | reverse complement strand
GCCACAACTTCCGCCTCCTGCTCAAGTGGCTGAGGCTTCTTTTTGCCCTGATCCTGGGATCGATGATGCCGCTGACCAGCAACCGTCAGACCGCCGCAGCGCCGGCTTGATCGCCGGCTGCGGCTATTTCACGGACGACGGTTTCGCAGAAACCCGCCCGGCACTTGAGGGCCCCGGTGATCGGGTGCGATCTCCGGGATGTGGTAGGACTCAGCGCGTCCGGCGCTTGGGGGGCGGGAACCAGTCGAGCCGGCTGGCGCTGCCGAACACCGCCTCGCCGCGCCACCAGCGATCCGTGGCGTCGGCGACGTCGATCACCGCCCGCAAGGCCGGCATGAACTCGACCCCCGGACAGTCGCGACCCGCCGACCACAGGCCGTGGGCGAGGCCGAGCACCGCGCCCTCGAAGATGTCCATCGGTGCCGTCTGGTGCTCCGACGAGGGTGGCGGTCCGGCGGAGGGCAATTCCACCTTGGCATAGGCTTTCATGCAATAGCGGACGTCGAGATTGTAGAGGCTGCGACACTTGAGCGGCCGTATCCCGTAGATGCCGCAGGCACCGTTGTCGAGGAAGGCGCAGGGGCTACCCGGCTGCCAGGCGGCCAGTGTCCAAGCCGCCGCGGTGCCCCGCAGGCGTTCGGCGATGGCGAGGACCTCGATGGCCGCCGCGCCCACCGGCTGGTGGCAGCACCAGCCGCAGCCCTTGCGGCAGGCCGCCGGGGCGGTTCCCAAGGCGAATGCCGGGGTGCCGCGCACCTGAGCCCACAGCGCTTCGGCACCCGCCGTCACCTCGGCCACGGCGGCGAGAGCGGCGTCGGGGCCCTTGGCGAAGGCCATGACGGCGCGCGCCGACTGGAACGCGGAGTCCTTGAGGGGAGACCCCTTGCGGGCGACACGGGCCACGGCCAGCATGTCGAGGACATGGTCGGTGGGGGTGGGTGAACTCATGGGGGCTTAGGATAGCCGGATCCGGCCAGCATGTCTGCCATGGTCGGCGCCAGGATGTCGCCGACCATGGCGGCCCCCTCGGCGGTGAAGTGGCCACCGCAACGGTCGCGGCCGTCGAGGATGTCGCAGAGCGACCGGCCGGCAAGGCGGCGCGCCAGCGGCTCGTGCAGGTCCAGATGGGCGATGCCGAGGGCCGCGGCATCCTCGATCAGCGGGCGGGTGGCCAGCCCCTTGCCCTGCTCGAACATCTGTTGCGACCCGGTGGTCGGGAAGACCACCACCAGCGGCACCGCCCCGCGGGCCTTGGCCTCGTCGGCGAAGCGGGCCATCAGGGCGCGGACCAACGGCCGGGCGCCCGAGGTGTGGCCTTCCTCCAGGAATCCAGCCCAACTGACCCGCCCCGACAGGTGATTGCGCACCCGCGAGCCGGTCAATACCCGGAGCGCCGTCACCAGATGGGGAAAGCCCACCCGGGCCGGGCCGTCGACCGTATCGGGCAGGAAGCCTTCGTGGTCAAGGCAGTCCTCGGGCAGCCGGCTGCAGGCACGGTAGCCGTCCCAATCCAGTCGCGGTATCGGTATCAGCCGCAGCTTGCCCTCTTCCAGCACGAAGCGGGGCTTGAAGCTGTATTCACCGCTGCTGGCGATGAGGTATTGCCAGCGGTTGACGCTGCGCAGGATGTCCTCGGGCCAGATGGCGAGAACCGCGATGCGCGGCCGCTCGCGCTCGTTGCCGAGAAAGCGCAGCACCGCCTGGTCGACGCCGTAGCCGGGCTCACCCCAGTTGGCCACCCGACAGCCGAGGCGGATCGACAGCTGGTTGGGCCAGCTTTCGCCGGGCGACAGTCCGACGCCGAAGGTGAAGGAATCGCCATAGGCCGAGGCGCATTCGTCGCCGGGCTGGGGGAAGGCCGGAAGCGATCGGCTGCCGGACGGCTCCAGATCAGGCCCTCGCCCTGCCCATCCCAGGTCGTCCCGGCGGAGGCCCAGGTAAGTCTCATAGGCCGCCTGCGGTGTCGCCGGCACGCGGTAGAGCAGGTAGGGGGCCCGTGCCTGTACCACGGCAAGGCTGGCCCAGGCGGCCAGTTCGGCCGCCGCAAGCGTCAGCACCGCGGCCAACAGCCAGCCGCCCACCGTCCCCATGCCCGATCGCGTCCTCATTGGGGCGATGTGCGGCACGACATCCCGGGCTGTCAAGCAGAGACCGCTTGCGACTCTCGCCGGCCGCCCATACACTCCGCCCGGGCCACGATCCCCCAACGGGTCGCGTCCCTTCTGCGAGGGAGGGTTATCGCATATGTCTGATTTGCCTCGGCCGGCCATCAAGCCCGCCAATCCTAATTTCTCCTCCGGTCCCTGTGCCAAGCGTCCCGGTTGGACGGTCGAAGCGCTCAAGGGCACGCCCGTCGGGCGTTCCCACCGTGCCAAGATCGGCAAGGCCCGCCTTGAGGAGGTCATCAACCGCTCGCGTTCCGTGCTGGGTATCCCGGCTGACTACCGCATCGGCATCGTGCCGGCGTCCGATACCGGCGCCGTCGAGATGGCGTTGTGGTCGCTGCTCGGCGCCCGTGGCGTCGACGCCCTGTGCTGGGAAAGCTTCGGCGAGGGCTGGGTGACCGACATCACCAAGCAGCTCAAGCTGGAGGACGTCCGCGTCTTCAAGGGCGCCTATGGCGAGCTGCCCGACCTGACCCAGGTCGACACCGACCGCGATGTGGTGTTCACCTGGAACGGCACCACCTCGGGGGCGCGCGTCCCCAATGGCGACTGGATCAAGTCCGACCGCCAGGGCCTGACCATCTGCGACGCCACCTCGGCGGTGTTCGCCATGGACATGCCGTGGGACAAGCTCGACGTGGTCACCTGGTCCTGGCAGAAGGTGCTGGGCGGCGAGGGTGGTCACGGCATGCTGGTGCTCAGCCCGCGCGCCGTCGAGCGCCTGGAAAGCTATAAGCCGGCGTGGCCGATGCCCAAGATCTTCCGCATGACCAAGGGCGGCAAGCTGATCGAGGGGATCTTCAAGGGCGAGACCATCAACACGCCGTCGATGATCGCCGTCGAGGATCAGGTCGACGCCCTGGTGTGGGCCGAGAAGGCCGGCGGGCTGGAAGGCCTGATCGGCCGTTCCAAGGCCAATGCGGCGGCGCTCGACAAGTGGGTGGCCAAGTCCGACTGGGCCGCCTATCTCGCCAAGGATGCCAGCATCCGCTCGTGCACTTCCATCTGTCTGGTGGTCAAGGCGCCCTTCTTCGCCAAGCTGTCGGCCGACGATCAGGCCGCCGCCGCCAAGAAGATCGTCACCATCCTCGACAAGGAAGGGGTCGCCTTCGACATCGGCGCCTACCGCGACGCCCCCTCGGGCCTGCGGATCTGGGGCGGCGCCACCGTCGAGGCCTCCGACATCGAGAAGCTGACGCCCTGGCTGGACTGGGCCTTCGCCCAGGTCAAGGCCGAGTTCGAGCCGAAGGTCGCCTGAACACATCATCGGGCGCCGCTCTCTCCGGGCGGCGCCCGAATTTCATCCGGGGGAATTCCATTCATGCCCAAGGTTCTGATCAGCGACAAGCTGAGCCCTGCCGCCGTCCAGATCTTCAAGGATCGCGGCATCGAGACCGACGTCAAGGTCGGCCTCACTCCCGATGAGCTGAAGGCCATCGTCGGCAATTACGACGGCCTCGCCATCCGCTCCAACACCAAGGTCACCGCCGACGTGCTGGCCGTCGCCACCAATCTCAAGGTGGTCGGCCGCGCCGGCATCGGCGTCGACAACGTCGACGTGCCCGCCGCCACGGCGCGCGGCATCGTGGTGATGAATACGCCGTTCGGCAATTCCATCACCACCGCCGAGCACGCCATCGCCCTGATGTTCGCCCTGGCGCGCGACATTCCGCAGGCCAACGCCTCGACCCACGCGGGCAAGTGGGAAAAGTCCAAGTTCATGGGTGTCGAGCTGACCGGCAAGACGCTGGGTATCGTCGGCTGTGGCAATATCGGCGCCATCGTCGCCGACCGCGCCATGGGCCTCAAGATGCGCGTCATCGCCTATGATCCCTTCCTCTCGGCCGAGCGCGCCAATGACCTGGGCATCGAGAAGGTCGAGCTCGACGAGTTGTTCCCGCGTGCCGACTTCATCACCCTGCACACCCCCCTGACCGATGCCACCCGCAACATCATCGACGCCAAGGCCATGGCCAAGATGAAGAAGGGGGTTCGCATCATCAACTGCGCCCGCGGTGGTCTGGTGGTCGAGGCCGACCTCAAGGCGGCCATCGAGTCCGGCCAGGTCGCCGGTGCCGCGCTCGACGTCTTCAAGGACGAGCCGGCCAAGGACAACGCCCTGTTCAACATGGACAAGATGGTGTGCACGCCGCATCTCGGCGCCTCCACCTCGGAAGCCCAGGAGAACGTGGCGTTGCAGGTGGCCGAACAGATGGCCGACTACCTGCTGAGTGGCGCCGTCACCAACGCCCTCAACATGCCGTCGGTGTCGTCCGAGGACGCGCCCAAGCTGCGCCCCTACATGAAGCTTGCCGGCCAGCTCGGCAGCTTCGCCGGCCAGCTCACCGAGAACGCGCTGTCGGCGGTCAAGATCGAGTATCTCGGCCACGTCGCCAGCCTCAACACCCGGCCGCTGACCGCCATCATCCTCGAAGGCCTGCTCAAGCCCATGGTCGAGGCGGTCAACATGGTCAATGCCCCGGTGCTGGCCAAGGAGCGCAATATCGGCGTCTCCGAGGTCAAGAACGAGGGCGAGGGCGACTACCACACCATGATCCGGCTGACGGTGACGACCGACGCCCGCGAGCGTTCGGTGGCCGGCACCCTGTTCGGCGGCGACAAGCCCCGCCTGGTCGAGGTCAAGGGCATCGCCATCGAGGCCGAGCTCGGCGCCAACATGCTGTTCGTCACCAACCAGGACAAGCCCGGCTTCATCGGCGCCCTGGGCAGCCTGCTGGGCCAGCACGGCGTCAATATCGCCACCTTCCATCTCGGCCGCGCCGAGCCGGGCGGCGACGCCATCCTGCTGACCCAGGTGGACGAGCCCCTGTCCGACGAACTCATCGCCAAGGTGCGCGCTTTGCCCCAGGTGGTGCAGGCCAAGAGCCTGAAGTTCTAACCGGCCGGGGTGGTCCCTGCTATAATTGCATGCCAGACCCGCGGGATGATCTCCCGCGGGTCTTTCATTGTCGCGTATAGTGACAGCTGTGGGAATGTGGCTTTCAGGTGCCCTTACGAGGGCCGGAGGCGGCGATGTGGCTGATCTCGTTGTTCGAGGCGCGGCGTCAGACTTCTCAAAGCGATCATAATCCGCTCCGTTCCCTACCGCGCGACGACCTCATCCTGTGCGGGATGTTCAAGTCGACCACCGACATCGACATGCCGATGGGACGGCGCATCAACGACATGGCCAATCGTCTGGAAGCCTTGGCGCGTCATGGCGTCGAGGTCGATGCCTGCGGGCGGCCGCTGAAGGAGCGGGTGAAGGAGTTGTGACATTCGACGGAAGGAGAGGGGGCCAGGGCGGCCCCCTCTTTTGTTGCGGCTGCTATGCCGGCGAACGCTCGATCCGACCTGCTGATGGCCGTTCGCCGGTATCGAGCGGCCATTGCGGCTGCGCCCAAGGGGGCGGATAGGCGAGTCGCCTCCGCGGCTCGCCATGTATCATTGTGCAGCTGCCGACAAGGACTTGCAGGTCGAGTACTTCGGCGGTGTGTTGGTGCATAGCGTATTGTAGCTGGCGCAGGACGATACGCTGGTGGTCGAGGGGCAGGCGTTGTTGGCGTTGGCGCTGCAGAAGGCTGCGGCGGCCTGCGGGCATTTGCAGTTGCCCACCGAGGTGAAGTCATAGTCCATGCGCGCCTGAATGCAGACGGCCTGAGTCTGGCAGGTACCGTTGTTTTCGGTGCACCAGACCGTCTTGCACTGGGCCAGCGCCGCTTCGGGGGTCGTTGCCGGGTTGGCGGCGAGCGCCTTCAGGACACAGGCCGCCTGCAGGTCCATCAATTCGTCCGCAACCAGTTGGTCGTCGGTGTAGCCGGTGCTGCCGCCGGTGGCGCTGCTGCAACTTGTGGCGCCGGCCTTGGTGTCCTTGGGCGACGACGGCTTCTTGGCATCACCGGGGCAGCGCTGGTAGGAGGTGACGTCGGGATGGTTGGTGGCCACCCACGGGATCGACGGCTGGCCGGGAGCGGTGAAGGTGCCGACGCTGCCCGGCGTGGGCTTGCCGCCGATGATCGATCCCCACACCGCCAGGGCATCCGATCCGGCTACCTGCAGTGGGACCGCCGTGCTGCGCCCGGTCGGGGCAACGACGAGGTTGAGCAGCGACTGGTCGTAGTTGGGCTGGGTCTGGGAATAGAAGTACGGGGTGGACTTGGCGATACAGCCGCTCTGTCCCGAACCGGGGGCGGCGATGGGATGGACGTCGACGATGGTCTCGTAGAGGACGGGATCGCTGACGCCAACGGTCTGGAGCACGCTGGTCCAGCGGGCCATGGTGAAGTTGCTGAGATAGTCGGCGCTGCACAGGGCGTCGCTCGGCGGATAGTTGAGCAGCATCACCGCCTTCTGGTTGACCAGCGGCAGCCCGAGCGGCAGGTAGAAAGCCCAGGGCGACACCCCCGGAGCGGCATCCCAGCAGCCGGTGGCGGACTGGCAGTTGAGGCTTCCCGTCCATCCCAGGCCGGCGTGTCCGGCGTTCATGAACGCGGGCAGCATGGTGACATAGCCGGCGGCCTGCTTGAGGGCGGCCGCATTGGTGCTGGAGAGGGTGACTTGGGCGGTGCCCCCGGTCACGGCGACGGCGACATCGACCGGAATGCCGTCGCGGCTGAGAGACGCCGTGGTGAACTGCTGGATCGACTGCTGCAGGGTCTGGGGAAAGCCGGTCTTGGCCTTGTAGTACCCCGGCAGCAGCGGATCCTGCCCGTTGGGATAGAAATGGATGAGATTGGCATTGTCGAGGGTGATGGTGATGGAGTCGGCCCTGGCCGGGGCCGGAACCAGGGCGCCGACGCAGGCGGCGATGGCAAGGAGGGCGCACCGCATCATGGCGCCGACCGGATCATATCTCGTCATGCTCTGTCCCCCCGAACGACAATCCAATTGCATCCCATTGGAAATGCCGGATGAGGGTATCAAGCCTCTTTAGGTGAGTCCACAGCGCCGTGGCCACCCTGGCGTGTAATTCATCCAGGGGCCTCGGATGCTTCGCGAAGGGTGAAGAAGAAGGTCGCGCCCTTGTCCGGTTCCGAGTCCACCCGGATGGTTCCACCGAAGCGATGCACGATGCGGCGGCAAAGTGTCAGGCCAATACCCGTGCCCTCGACGCCCGACTCGGGGTTCAAGCGCTGAAAGATCTGGAAAACCTTTTCGTAGTACTGTGCCTCGATCCCGACGCCATTATCGGCAACGGCGAACTCCCAGTGATCGGGTCCCACTTTTTTCGCCGTCACCGACAGCCGGGGGGCGCGGCCCGGCGCATGGTATTTGATGCCGTTGCCCAAGAGATTCTGAAACAGGCTCACCAGGCGGGCATCGTCGGCCATGACCACCGGCAGATCGCCGATGGTGACCTCCGCCCCCGCCTCGTCGATCGCCGCCGTCAGGTTGCTGAGGGCCTGCGCGACAGCCTCGTTCGCCGAGGTCGGGTGGGCGGGCTTGGCTTGATTGGCGATGCGCGAATACTCCAGCAGGTCGTCGATCAAGCGGGCCATGTGCTTGCCGCCATCAACGATATAGTTGATGAAGTCGTCGGCATCGGCGTCGAGTTGCCCCTTGTAGCGGCGCTCCAGAAGCTGGGAATAGCGTACGATGTTTCTAAGCGGCGTCTGCAAGTCATGGGACGAGATATAGGCGAACTGCTCCAGGTCGCTGTTGGAGCGCTGCAATGCCTCTTCGATCTGGCGGCGCTCGTCGACCTCGGCGGCCATCAGATCGTGGGAACGGGTGAGCTGCGTCCTGCTGACGGCAAGATCATCCAGCAGCGCGACGATCTTGCGGCACGATAGCAGCGCCAGCAGGCTGACCAGCAGCAGGACGCCTGCCCCGTAAAGGATGGTGTCGCGGCTCTCGCCGGCCAGGGAGTCCATGGTCGCACCGACCGTCACCACCAGCGGATAGGTGCCGAGTGCCCCAAAGGCGATCAATTTCGGGATGCCGTCGGTCAGTCGCCCCTCGGTGAACAGGACGCCCTCGTCGGAGCGCGCCAGCCCCTGGGTGAAGATCGGCGACTGCGAGAGGTTGCGGCCCAGTTCTCCCCGCTTGGTCGCCGAGCGTGCCAGCAGCACCCCATCGCGTCGCACCAGGGAAATGCTGCCGCTCTCCCCGATCCGGGCCTTGGCGAAGGCGGTATCGAACAGCGACAGCTCGATGGCGACAAAGATCACCGTGGCGGGATGCGACGGTGAGGAAAAGCGCGTGGCGACGGCGACCGCCCAGCGGCCGGTCGCCCGCCCCTGGAACGGCGCGCTGATGGAGACCTGCCCCGGCGCCGTCGCCATGGCATCGCGAAAGTAGTCGCGATCCGCAACATTCGCCGCCTTCGTGCCCGGAACGTCGGGGACCAGGCGCAGGGTCCCGTCGGCCTCCGCCAGGCGGACCAGCATGGATTCGTTGGTCACCCGCCGGAAATCCCGGGTCAGATCGGCGAAGCCCTGATCCGATCGCGGGTCACGCTGCGGGTTGTCGGCCACCCAGCGATTGGCGGCAACGAGAAAGGTCTCGATGATCTGGAAGACGCCATTCACATGCTCGGCCACCGCACTTCGCTGGCGATCGAGCACCTGCTCGGCCGCCTGTCGGTGGCGGGCCTGGAGATCATAGGCCCAAAGGCCGAACACCGCCCACAACGCGCCCACCGCCGCGACCATGGTCCTGATGACGACCCGGCGTGCCGAACGCTCGGTCTTGTGATCGCGATTGGGTCCGGCTGCGCCCATGTTTGTGGATGGTGGTTGCAGCGTCACGATCCACACTCCGGCTGGGCGGGGCAATCAGGCTGGAACAAACCTACCATAGCATACCGCCCTGGTCATACATCCAGGTCCCGCGCGAACTTCGCCCGTTCCTGGATGAACTGGAAGCGCAGTTCGGGCTTCTTGCCCATCAGGCTTTCCACCAGACGGGCGACCTCTTTGGCCTCCTCGTGGTCTTCCTCGGTGCGGCCCGAGGGGATGGTGACCTTGAGAAGGGTGCGTTTGGCCGGCGCCATGGTGGTTTCCTTGAGCTGGGCCGGCGGCATTTCGCCCAGGCCCTTGAAGCGGCTGATCTCGATGTTCTTCTTGCCGGCGAACAGCGTCTTCATCAGCTCGTCCTTGTGGGCGTCGTCGCGGGCGTACTGCACCGTCTGCCCGTGCGCCAGCCGGTACAGCGGCGGCATGGCGAGGAACAGGTGGCCGTTGCGGATGAGGTCTGGCATCTCCTGGTAGAAGAAGGTCATCAGCAGGCTGGCGATGTGGGCGCCATCCACGTCGGCGTCGGTCATGATGATGACCCGCTCGTAGCGCAGCTTGTCGTCCTCGTAATTGTCGCGGGTGCCGCAGCCCAGCGCCTCCAGCAGGTCCTTGAGCTCCTGATTGCCCTTCATCTTGTCCATGGAGGCGGAGGCCACGTTGAGGATCTTGCCGCGCAACGGCAGGATGGCCTGGGTCTCGCGGTTGCGGCCCTGCTTGGCCGAGCCTCCGGCCGAATCGCCCTCCACCAGGAACAGTTCGGTGCCGACATTGACCGAGCGGGAGCAGTCGGCCAGTTTGCCGGGCAGCCGCAGCCGCTTGGTCGGCGTCTTGCGGTTCATCTCCTTGGCCTGCCGGCGGCGGGCGCGGTCCTCGGCCTTGTCGATCAGGCGTGCGAGCAGGGCCTTGGCCGATTCGGGGTCGCCGGACAGCCAGTGGTCGAAGTGATCCTTGACCGCATTGTCCACCAGCCGCGCCGCCTCGGGGCTCGACAGCTTTTCCTTGGTCTGGCCCTGGAACTGCGGGTCGCGGATGAACAAAGACACCAGCACGCAGGCGCCACCCATGACGTCTTCGGCGGTGATCTGCCCCGCCTTCTTGTTGTTGGACAGCTCGCCATAGGAGCGCAGGCCGCGGGTCAGCGCGGTACGGAAGCCCTGCTCATGGGTGCCGCCCTCTGGGGTGGGCACGGTGTTGCAGTAGGTGTTGACGAAGCCGTCGTCGTCGTCGTCGGGCCAGGCCACCGCCCATTCCAGCTGCCCCATGTCGTCGGACAGGGGGGCGGTGCCGTGGAAGACGTCGCGGGTCACCAGCGGACGGTCCTTCAGCACCGCCTTGAGGAAGTCGGTGAGGCCGCCGGGAAAATGCAGCGTATCCTCGGCCGGAATCTCGTCGCCCTCATGCACCAGGGCGGGATCGCATTTCCAGCGGATCTGAACGCCACGGAACAAGTAGGCCTTGGAGCGCGCCATGCGATAGAGCGGCCCGGGGCGCAGATGGGCGCGTTCGCCGAAGATTTCGGGGTCGGGATGGAAGGCCACCACGGTACCGCGCCGGTTCTGTACCGCGCCGACCTCGGTCAACGGCCCAAGCGGCCGGCCGCGCGAGTATTGCTGGCGGTAGAGCTTGCGGTCGCGCGCCACCTCGACGGTGAGGGCGTCGGACAGGGCGTTGACCACCGAGACGCCGACACCGTGCAGGCCGCCCGAGACCTTATAGGCGTCGCCGCCGAACTTGCCACCGGAATGCAGCGTGGTGAGAATCACCTCAAGGGCGCTCTTGTCGGGAAATTTCGGGTGCGGGTCCACCGGGACGCCTCGCCCGTTGTCGCGGACGGTGGCGGTGCCGTCGGCGGCCAGCTCCAGCTCGATCCAGCTGGCGTGGCCGGCCACCGCCTCGTCCATGGCGTTGTCGAGCACCTCGGCCACCAGATGGTGCAGGGCGCGGTCATCGGTGCCGCCGATATACATGCCGGGGCGGCGCCGTACCGGCTCCAACCCTTCGAGGACCTCGATGTCCTTGGCGGAGTATTCGGTGGATTTGGGGGCGAGTTGCTGGAACAGGTCTGACATGGCAGGCATTATAGGAAGGCATTGGCGGCGCGCAAGCGGATGCGGTAGCCTCCGGCGCGAAAGCTACAAGATATTGTAAAAGGACGAAATTTCATGGCCGACGAGGAAAGCATCGAGATCGCCACGGCGCCCAAGGGCCGCCTGTCGACGCGCGCCATCGCCATGCCGGCCGACACCAACCCGTTCGGCAACGTCTTCGGCGGCTGGCTGATGAGCCAGATGGATCTCGCTGGCGGCACCCACGCCTATCGCCGCGCCCTGGGCCAGGTCGCCACCGTGGCGGTGGAAGCCATGGAATTCCACCAGCCGGTTTTCGTCGGCGATGAGGTCAGTTGCTATACCGAGATTTCGAAGGTCGGCCGCACCTCCATCGCGGTACGGGTCGAGGCCTGGGTGCGCCGCCACGGCGGCAACGACCGGCTGGTCAAGGTGACCAGCGCCACCTTCACCTATGTGGCGGTGGACGGCGACTCCAACAAGCGCCAGGTGCCGGCGGAGGGATAGGGCGTCATCAGCCCTCGACGCGATTGCGGCCACCGACCTTGGCGCGGTAAAGGGCTGCGTCGGCCCGCGCCACCAGATCCTTCAGGGTCTCGTCCACATGGTAGTCGGCGATGCCGAACGAGGTGGTGTTGCGGCCGACGGCGGGGAAGGTGGCCTCCTCGATGAGGCCGCGCAGCTTTTCCGCCAGTGCCCTGGCACCTTCGAGATCGGTCTCGGGGCAGATGATGAGGAATTCCTCGCCGCCCCACCGGCCGACGGTGTCGACGGTACGGACCCCGTGCCGCAGAATATCGGCGATCTTCTGCAGCACCTGATCGCCGGTCTGGTGGCCGTGGGTGTCATTGATGGACTTGAAGCGATCGATATCGGCGATGATCACTGACAGCGGGACATTGTAGCGGCTGGCGCGGACAAGCTCATAATCGAAAGCCTGATCCAGCCGTCGGCGGTTGAACAGGCCGGTGAGGGCGTCGGTGATCGACGCGCGCTCCAACTCCATGCTTTTCAACGCCAGCAGGGCATAGGCCTCGGCCGATTCGTTCTGCGCGTCCTTGAGCTTGCCGATGTCGACGGCGATGGAATGCATGACGGTGCGCCCGTCGTACCAGGTCAACTGGGTCTCGTGAATCTGATACCAGCATTCGTCACGGTCGTTGAAGTGCTCGTACACCCTGGGAGCGTTGCCCGGCGTTGCCGCCTTGCAGAAGTTGCAGGGAGCCTCCTGGCGATAGATCGCCCAGTGGCAGGTGTCACCCGCCGTGGCCTCGGTGCGGCTGTGCATCGCCCGGTTGACGCTGATGATTTCCCGAGTGGCAATGTCGACAACGTAGGCAGGGAATGGAATGGCGTCGAACAGGCCATCCCGAAAGGCGGATTCTGCTGCGGAAAGGCACGGTGAGGCGGCCGTCATACGCTAATCCCTGCTTCAGCTATTTGAAGACCCGGGCAATCATGTCCCGCAGTTTCTCCGGCTTGATCGGCTTCAACACATATCCTTTGGCCCCGGCCTTGACAGCCTGCATCACCATTCCTTCCTGGCCATGCGAGGTCACCATGATGATCCGGGCGTCGGGGAACTCCGCGACGATACCTGTGGTGGCCTGGATACCATCCATGTCGGGCATGGTGATGTCCATGGTGACCAGATCCGGCTTGCAGGAGCGATAGGCCTCCAATGCCAGGGCACCGGTACCGACATGCTGTACCACCAGATGCCCCAACTCCTTCAACATCACCGTCAGCGTCCGGACGGTCAGCAACGAGTCATCGACGATCAGGACTTTCAACGGGGGCATGGCTGCTCCTCCTCTGACAGGATATTCAGCCGTTGGTCGAACAGCTCTGATGGCCCAATGAAATAGATATCAAGAATCCCGTGGATTGTTGACATTTCAATTGTAGCGAACATCGCCTTTTTGGGGCGATGGATGCAGCGTCCACCCTCAAGGACCACGGGTGGTGACAACGTCACGTGGTTGTTGGTCTCGGCGAGGTCCGCGGTGGCGTGGCCGAGAATGAAGTTGACGGTCTCGGCGGCGGTCTCGCGCAGGAACAACTCGCGCTCGTCGGCGGTGATCTCCAGATTGCCGGTGGCGATCTGGCAAAGACAGTCGAGCAGGCCCGGGTCGAACCCGAAGGCGATCAGCAGGTTGACCGGCCCCCCGGTACCGACGATGGTCGTCACCTTCCGTAATTCCAGCAGGTCGATGTTACCAACCAGCGTCTTGTTGACGGTAACGACCAAGCCGATCTCATCGTTGAGATAGGCGCAGGTCCGTTTCTCGACTGCGGCCATCGCCTTGGGGAAATGTTCGCGGCGGAATTTCATGGAATATTCCTCGCTGCCGGCACCAACGGGATGCGGAAGTGAAACGAGGTGCCCTGGCCGGGTCGGCTATCGATCTCAATGCTCCCCCCCAGGGCCTCGACGGTGGCGCGCACGGCGGTCATGCCGATGCCGCGGCCGGACAACTCGGTCACCTCGGTGCGGGCGGAAATACCCTCGGCGAAGACCAGGTCGGCGAGACCCCAGCCGCCAACGTCCTTGGATGTCAGCAGGGCGGCCCGGTGGCGCAGTGTGTCGACGTCGATGCCGTTACCGTCGTCGGCGATGGTGATGGTGATGCCGGCCGCGTCACCCGAGATGTCGCAGACGATGGCACCCGACTCGCTTTTGCCGGCGACGAGGCGGGCCTCGGGATCCTCGATTCCGTGATCGACGGCATTGCGGAAGATGTGGCCAAGCGAGCGCAGGAACGGCCCGAACGCCTCGGGGTCAATTCTGACGTCGTCGCCCCTGACCACCAAGGGGGCTACCGCCTTGTCGAGGCGGGATGACACCTGGGTGACCAGCTTGTCGAAATCGCCCAGCGCCTGACGCAGGGAGATGCTGCGGATGGCCGCGATCTCGTCGAGAACCTTGGGGGCCTCGGTCTGGTCGAGCAGGCCGCGGGCGAACATCTCGAATCGCTTCGCCTGATCGGGCGGGATGGTGACGACGCCGCGGCGCGCCATGAAATCCTCGCCCAGCGCCGCGGTCACGGTCTGGAGATCGGCGTCCAGCAGCGTTCCCCAGTCGCGGCCGAACACCAGCGCGGCCGCCTCGGCCGCCCCCATGGCCTCGTCCATGTGCTGCAGCGAAGTTTCGACCTCATGTAACTCGGCCGGCACATGGTGGAAGCCGAACTGGCTGAAGGTGCCCTTGAAGGTATGGACGGCGCGATAGAGCTCGGCACGGTTGCGGTGGTGCCAGGAGGCGGGCTCGGTCTGGGCGAAGGTGCGAAATTCGGCGACGGCCTCGAAGAAATCGCTGCCGCCGGTCACCGCCGACACGATCATCTCCAGGCGGGTGCGCTCACGGGCGACCTGGGCCGCCAGGATTTTTTCGGCGGTGATGTCGGTCAGTACCACCATGATCGCCCGGTCGAGCATCTTGAACTCGGCTTCGAGGACCCTGTCGCCGATGGTGATCTCGTCGGGCAGCAGCGACAGGTAGAGACTACAACGGTCGGGGTCGTCGTCCCCCAGCGCCGCCGCGATGCAGTCCCGCAGGACCTCGCCGGCGTGAGCGTTGTCGCCGAACAGCAACGTGTCGATGCGCCGCCCGGCCGGCGAACCGCCGAAGAAGGTCACGCAGGCCTGGCTGAATTCCGGTTGAGCGATCAGGTCCGCCCCCACCGACAGGAACCCCTGGCCCGAGTTATCGAGCAGGGCTGAGACCTGCTTGCCCTTGATCTTGACCGTCTCCAGCAACTCGGCCAACTCGCGCGTGCGGTCCCTGATCCGCGCCTCCATATCGGCGTAGAGCAGGGCGTTCTCGATGGAAATGGCGGCCTGGGACGACAGCATCCGTAGCAGTTCGAGGCGTTCCTCGGTAAAGGCGTCGGCCGTCAGGGTGTTTTCCAGGTAGAGCATGCCGATCAGCTTGCCCTGGTGGACGATGGGCTCGCACAGCACCGACAGCGGCTTCTCGCGTAGGAAGTAGGGGTCCTGGAAGAACAGGTTTTCCTGGCGGGCGTCGTGAATGACCAGTGATTTCGAGGTCCGGCCGACGTATTGGATGATCGACCTGGGAAGTGGCAGTTCATCGTCATCGGTGATGGGGGTGGCCGCGACGCTGACCTCGGTGGTCTGGCTGGCGAGACCTTGCGCCTGAATGGTGAGCTCGTCGCCATTCTTCAGGATCAGCAGCGCCTTCTGGGCCCCCGAATGCTCAATGACGATCTTCAGCAGGGTGGTGATCATGTTGCCGATGACGATCTCGCGGGAGATCGCCTGCGAGGCCTCGGTCACCGCCAGGATGTCGAAGGCACGGATGTGCTGCGTTCCGCCGCCGCTGTGGCGGGCGCCGCTGGTCCTGCCCCTGGAGGTCCGCTGCAGGTCGCCCGGCAGGGCCACGGTCAACAGCAGCTCGGAAAACTCTGCAGCCAGCTGCGCCGACTTGGCCGAGGCGCCCCAGCGCTCATACAATTGCAGCGATTGCTTGAGATAGAAGGTGGCCAGCCGGTTCTGGTCGCGCTGGACGAAACAGCGGGCCGCCAACTCGTGCGCCAGGGCCTCCTCGTGGATGAAGCCGTTTTCCCGCGCAAGGTCGATGGCCTGATCGTAGAAGCGCAAGGCCTGGTCCGACCGCCCGCCCACCCGAAGGCGCTCCGCCTCGACCAGCAGCCAGTGGTGGCGATAGTTCATGGGGGCGTGGGCGGCCCATGTCGCCAGCTTCTTCTGGTTGGCCGCCACCTTGCGCAGCATCCGCCATCTGGCGAAAACGCCCTTGCCCGCCACATTGCCCAGCAGAGCCAGGGACTCGTAGAAATGGAACAGGACAAAGGCGTGCATTCCGACGCCGCCCTTGACATAGGTCCCGGCCCGCTCGGCGTTGATCAGGGCGTTTTCCTGGTCGTGGAAAATGCAGCTTAGCATCAACTTGGCGCAATACAGCAGGAACAGCGTGCTGCCGTCGTTCACCTTCAGATGCTGCGGCAGCGACGTCGCCTCGTCGTAGGCGGGGCCGGCCAGAACATGGGGCTGGCCCGAGGTCTCGACGAAGTTGCGGGCGGTCTGCCACCAGATGCTGTGCCAGTAGAGCGATGAGCCGATCTGGAAGCGTTGCAGGTCGCGATGCGCCAGCTCCATCTCCGGCAGCAGCAGACCCAGGGTGCGGCCGGTGTGGAACAGGGCCTGGATGTGGTTGTTGCGGGCGTAGGAGGCGTATTCGAAGTCACCCTTTTCCAGCGACAGGGCGTAGGTCTGCTCGAAGACCGGGATCGAGTCGCGGAGCGGGCGCTTGAACTTCTGGATGATCCAGGCGGAGAAGAACAACGGCTGTTGCAGATTGAGATCGTGTCGCTTCGCCAGATCGATGGCGAATTCGCCGAATTCATACCCGGAGTCGATATTGCCGAGCATGGCGCATTCGGTGATGCCCCACCACGAGTAGCCATAGCCGGCGTTGGGCGAGTAGCCGTGGGCGACCGACTCCCTGACCATCTGGAAGACCGTCAGCGCCACCAGCTCCTGCGAGGTCCAATAGGCCGGCGGAATGGTCAGGCCCAGCAGTTCCATGGCCTCCAGCCTGGCGGGGTCGGTCATGGCCGGCAGGGCGTGGAGGTCGGCCAGGCTCTTGCCCCTCAGGGCGAACTTGGTCTGCAGCAATTTCCCCATCACCTGGAGAGCGCCGGGGGATTTCGGCAAGGTGATTCCCAGCATCCCAAGGGCATGCAGGGCGACGTCCACCGCCTCGGACAGGCGGTTCTGGGCGACGAAGGCCTGAAGCTGGATCTTGAAGGCCTTGACCCGGTCGAGCGGCGCGTAGCAGTGGCCGAGATACTCGTCGAGCCAGGATGCCATCAGCTCGTAGTTCTTGGTCAGGAACGCGGCTTCGGCGGCCAGCAGGTAGAGCTCGGCGGCATGATCCGCCATGGAGCGCCAGCAGTTCGCCGGCCGCAACTCGATGGCCATCTGGAAATAATGCAGTGCCGTCGAATAGGCGGTGGCGCCCTTCGCCCGCTTTCCAGCTTTCAGGTTGATGATGACCAGCTGGTTCTTCTGCTGCGGGTCGGTGACGAGGCGGCGGCCGGCATTGTACTGGTTGGCGATATCGAAGATGTGGAGGTCCTGCTCGGCGGGACTGGACTCGGCCAGCCACTTGCCGCCGATGTGACAGTGGATCTTTTCGGCGGCTTCCTTGTCGAGCAGTCCATAGGCCGCCTGGCGAACGCGGTCATGGATGAACTGGTAGCTCACATTGTTGGTGTTGCCCTCTTGGCGGGCGACCCGGTAGCCCAGGCCGATGGGAAGCAGAATGCCCTCGCGCAGCGCCGCCTCAAGGTCCCCCGCTGCCTGATGGCCGGGCTTCTCCAGAATGGCGGCCAGCGTGGCCAGCTCGAAGCGGTCGCCGATACAGGCTGCGTGGATCAGCGACCGCTGCGCCGCTTCGGGCAGCCGGCGGATCTTGGCGGTCATCAGGTCGATGACGTTGTCTGCGATATTGCGGGATTCGATCTTTTCCTGCCGCCAGGTCCAGGTCCGGGATTCCGGCGAGAAATATATTACCGATTTCTCATAGAGATCGGTCAGAAGTTGAACCAGGAAGAAGGCATTGCCCCGGGTCTTCTCGTAGGCCAACCGTGAAACGTTCTCCAGCCCCGGCGAGTCGTTCAGGGCGTCCCGCACCAGGCAGTGGACGTCTTCCTGCCGCAGGGCGGCCAGATCGATGGTGCTGACGACGGCATCGCCCTTCCTGATATCGTCGAGGGCGACGGCGAAGGGATGGGCGGGATGGATCTCGTTGTCGCGATAGGCGCCGATCAGCAGCAGGAACTGGATATCCTTGTTGCCCATCACCGATTTGAGCAGCGACAGCGATCCGGCGTCGGCCCATTGCCAGTCATCGAGGAAAACCACCAGCGGGTTTTCCTTCCGGCAGATCGCCTTGACGAATTTACCGAAGGCATAGTTCAGGCGGTTGAGGGCCTGCTCGCCGGCCAGCGGGGGCACCTCGGGCTGGGTGCCGATGATCAGCTCGATGGACGGAATGACGTCGGTGATGACCTTGCCGATGGTGCCTAGGGCGGCGGAAATCCGCTCGCGCCACGGGGCCAGCGAGGCCTCGTCCTCCTTCAGCAGCAGGTTGCAGAACTCTTCGAAGGCCAGCGTCCAGGCGTAGAACGGCACATCGCGCTGGTATTGGTCGAATTTGCCGGCAATGAAGCTGCCGTGCCTTTCGGTCAGCGGCCGGTGGACCTCGTGGACCAGGGCGCTCTTGCCGGTGCCGGAGAAGCCACTGACCAGCAGCAGTTCGGGTGTCCCGGCGGCGGCACGGTCGAACGCCTTGACGATGGTCGAGATCTCGCCTTCGCGCCCATAAAGCTTTTGCGGGATGTGAAATCTGGTCGAGGCGTCGTGTTCCGCCAAGGGAAAGACGGCAATCTCGCCGGTGTCGTGCAGCTGGTCGAGGCAGCGCCGCAAATCCTGTTCGAGGCCCCAAGCGCTCTGATAGCGGTCATCGGCCATCTTCGCCATCAGGCGCAAGATGATTTGCGAAACGACCAGGGGGATCTCGGGGCTGACGTCGTGGGGCGGCACCGGCATGCGGGCGATGTGGGCATGCACCAGTTCGATGCCTTCCCGCGCCACGAAGGGCAGCACCCCGGTCATCATCTGGTAGAGGGTGACGCCGAGCGAGTAGAGATCCGAGCGACTGTCGACCTTGCGATTGACCCGGCCGGTCTGCTCCGGCGACGCATAGGCCAGGTTGGCTTCCAGTTGCTTGACACTCTGAAACTCCTGGCGCTCCTGGCTCAACTGCGAGGAAATGCCGAAGTCGATGACCCGCAGCTCATCGGTCGCCCGGTTCCAGATGATATTGGCCGGGTTGAAGTCCTTGTGGACGACGTGCCGCTGATGGATCTGGCCGAGGATGTGGGTGATGCGGACGGCCAGATTCAAGGCATCCGGCAGGTCTATCCTTTCCGTCTCCAGAATGCTGGCAAGGGAACGGCCGCCGATATCCTCCTCGACGATCATCACGGAGTCCTGAATGTTCTCCAGGCCATAGACCTTAATGACGCCGGGGACATCCTTCAGGGTGCTGGTGACGTCGAATTCTCGCTGATACTGGGCGAATGCGTCCGGCTGAAGGTGCTCGCCGCTGAGAATCTTCAGAATGACCGGACGGCCGTCGGCGACATTGACGGCACGGCAGATGCGGGTTTTCCCCGCACCATAAATCTCGTCCACCAGCTGAAAGTTGGATAGGGCTTGCACGGTGTTTCAATCAAAGGCCGACCGGACCGTCGGATTAGCCGGCCCGGTGCTGGTGGAAGACGTCCCGGATATGCTCGGCCACCTCAAGTGTTTCGTCCTCGGAGCGCAGCGAGGGGAAAAACGACAGGCAGAGCTCGTGGTTGGGAGACATGTTGATGACCAGGATCGGACGATTGACCAGCACCGCGCCCAGCGTGTCCTTCGGCTCGATATTCACCCCGCTCTGGTGCCTCAGCGACTGGCAGCCATGCAGGTATTCCGGGCTGTTGATGAAGCGGTAGTTGTTCCAGTTGGTCACGACGAACGACAGCGGGTCGTTGGCCGTCCCGACCTGGGCGGCATCGACGGCCTCTTCGGTCAGCTTGAAGATGGTGAGGTCGAGCTTGCTTTCCTTGAAATGGCGAATCCGGTCGTGGATGTCCTTTGCCATGTCCTCGATGGGCTGGTTGCCCTCGACACTGACCGGCACGAAGGCGATGTAGTTTCCGCTGTACTGCTTCCGCAACTCCGGGCTCAGCAAGTCCGACAGCATCTTGAAGCTGATGATGTGCTCGTCCGGGCCGTTCCGGGTCTTCAGATTGAGGTTGTAGAACCCCTTGGTCAGCGCGGCGCACGCAACACTGTTCTGAGTTACCTCTGGGTACTTGAGGCGGCAGCGGTCAAGCAGGCCCTTGATGTCGAAATATTGCACGACGGGCGCGAAACGTTGCTGTTTGTACTTTTCCAGGCACTCGGGCACAGCGTCCAGCGGGATGGCGTAGGCCCCCACATCGGCGATGGGATAGGCGACCAGCCCCTCGATGTTGGCCTCGCGATCATGGCCATCGGCGCCCAGCAACGCCACCATCTCGTCGCTGCCGAGGGTGGTGATCCGCTTGGCGGCGGCGATGACCTCGTCGCGGTGGCGGGTGTCACCCCGGCTCACGGCGTTGTAGTAGTCGACGATCAGGTTGAAGATGATTTCGGCGCTCCGGGCGTCGACATAGGTGTGCTCGCTGGTCTGGGCGATGATGAAGTCGTGGCTGCTGTTGCGGTCGCGAATGACCGTCAACACCATCGGGCAATGGTTTCCCTCGTCGACCAGCGACAGGCTGTGGCGGCATTGCTCCTTGAATTCCGCGTCGATGTCGTCGCTGTCGACGACACGGAAGCGCTTTTCAAGGGCGTCGGCCGGGTGCCAGTGGAAGTCATCCTGGGCCTTGAAGTGCAGCCGGTGTCCGAACTTCTCGATGCACTCGATGACGGCGGAAAATGCCGCTTCAAGGTTGGCGAGGTTCAAATCTCCCCTGAAGCGGTAGCCGCTGGTGAACAGAATGTTCGCCCGGCTCATCAGGCATTCAAGGTTGATTACGCCGACAGGTGACCCAGTCATTCATCCCCCCTATTGGAGTAGTTCCAAAACAGGAACTTTGGACCAGAAACTTCTACTGACCTAGGTAGCACGATTGGCGGGTTGCGAAAAGGGACAGGCTCTTCCGTCACACGCAATCGATCGTTGTTATCCGCCGAAAACTTTGCGCAACAGTTCGGTCGAGCGCTTGGCGGGGTCGCTGCGGATGGCGGCCTCCTCGTCACCCAGATACTTGAACAGGCCGCTCAGGGCGTAGTCGAGCACATGCTCGGTGAGCTGGCCGGGGGCGCCTTGCACGGTCTGGCCGATCATGGGCAGTGCCGAGGCCGCGGCGGTCGCGGCACCATAGGCCTTGACGGCGCCGCTGTCGGCGACGGTGCGGTCGACCACCGGGCGCATGGCGGTTTTGAGGTCGGGTGACATGGCCCGCTTGAAGTATTGGGTGGCGGCATCCCTGGGGCCGTTGAGGATGGACTTGGCGTCGTCCAGGCTCATGGCGGACAGCGCATCCCAGAAGATCTGCTTGGCTCGCGGCGCCGCCGCTTCGGCCGAGCGGTTGAGCTTCACTTCGAGATCGTCGAGCAGGGCCGACTGGCCGGCCGCCTTCAGTCCCTGCTGCGCCATTTTCAGCTTTTCGGGCAAGGGGATATGTACCGAAGGATCGGCGTTGAAGCCATCGGCCGAGCCCAGCCGGCCGGTGACCCGTTCGGCCGCCACCTTCAGCGCCTCCTTGAGGCCGGCGCCGATATCGGTCGAGCTCAAGCCGGCGCCACGGCTGCCGCCGCTCTGAGGCAGAGTGACGCCGGTCTGGTTCTGCAGCAGTCCCTTGCCCATGTCCATCAGGCTGCCCTGGGCACGGGCGTCGACGGCAACGGCGGCGGTGAGCCCGATGAGGGCGATGGCGACAGCCTTGTTCATCCTGATATCTCCCTAGCGGCCGAATAATTTTCTCGGGTCCAGCGGCAGCCCGCCGCCGCCCGTCGAGGGCAGAAGGCTGGTGGGCGACTTGCCCGACAGGGCGCCCTCGACCGCCTTGCCGATCCCCTGCTTGACCATGGCGCCGAGATCGGGGCGGTAGGACAGATTGTCCCACGGCCCTTCCACCACCACCGGCACCATGACGCCGACGGCATCGCCGGTGCTGCCCTGGCCCTCCAGGGTGGCGGCGGCCTTGGGCTCGATACGGTAGTCGAGGCGGCGCTTGGGCAGGTCGACGGTACCGGCGCCCTCGACGCGCAGCAGCGGCGATTTCAGCGCCAGGTCCTTGTTGGACAGGATGCCATTGACGATGGCGAAGCTGCCGGACAGCTCGGCGAAGTCGGTCTTCTGCGCCGCACCGGTGTCGGCGAAGGCGGTGGTGACGTTGCGCACCATGGCGGCCAGGTTGAAGCCCTTGACGGAGCCGTCGGTGAAGGCGACCTGTCCCTTGCCGTCGAGGTCGCCGATCAGCTGGCGCTGGCTGCGGCCCTTGCCGGCAACCTGGATGTCCATGGCGGCGGTGCCGTCCAGCCGCTCGAATCCGGCGGCGTCCTTGAGGAACGGCTCCGCCCTGAGGCCCTTCAGCGCGAAGGCGGCGTCGAGCCCGAGCCCCGGAGCCGAACCGTCCACCGCCAGCCGGCCCTTGCCGGTGCCCTGATAGAGGGCCAGCTCGGTGAGGTCGGCGACCATGCGGCCGTTGGTGATGGCCAGTTTCAGCGCGCTGCGGCCGAGCTGGATGGCGCGGACCTTGATGGCCTGCACCGACAGGGCGAAGTCGAGATCCACCGCCTTCAGCCCAGAGGCATCCAGGGGATCATCGCTCCAGTCCGCTTTGGCTCCGGTGTCGGCGGCAGCAACCTTCGCCTTGCTCTCGGGCGGCAGGTAGGGGTTGAGGTCGAGGGCCTCGACGTCGAGGCGACCCTTGAAGGATGGCCGGGCGCCGGACGTATCCACCGCCACGTCCCCCGCCGCCTTGATGGCGTCGATGGCGATGGCGGCCTGGGTGAACGACACCTTGCCGGCGCCGGCCGCCAGCCTGCCCTTGATCGACAGCGGCCCGAGCCCGTTGCCGGGCGCCTCCAGCGGCTTGGTGGTGGTCCACAGCACCAGATTGCGGATGCTGGGCACCGCAAGGTCGAGTTCGCCACCAACACCGCCCTTGCCGGCGTCCACCTGCCCCTTGAACGACAGCTTGAGTGGTTCGGCGGCAATGGTGACGCCGGCGTCGGACACCTTGCCCTCCAGCAAGGCGCGCGGCTTGGTCACGTCGAGGCCGAGATCGATGGCCTTGCCCTGCCACTTCAGCCCGCCCTTGGCGTCCAGCGGCGCATCCAGGCCGGGCAGGTGCACCGTCAGGTTGATTTCCGAAACCTCCTGCTTGGCGCCGGACTTGCCGTCGAGCCAAGTCAGCCGGCCGTTGACGATGCGGACGTCGCCAAGGCGAATGTCGGACAGGGGGGCGCCGCCGCCCGCCGCCGCCGAGGTGTCGCCGGGCTTGGCGGACTTCTTCGCGCCATCGGTCTCGAAGCTCCAGTTGGCGCGTCCCTGCCGGTCGGTTTCCAGCGAGATCACCGGCTCGACCAGGACGAAGCTGTCCATCTCCACCCGTCCCGACAGGAGGGGCATGATCTTCAGCTTGATGTCCACCGCGCCCAGCCGCACCAGATCCTTGGTGGTGAAACCGGCGGGATTGGACAGGGCGACATTGGTCACCTCGACCGACAGCGAGGGGAACACCGACACCGCCACCTTGCCCTGGATGGCGAGGTCGCGGCCGGTGGCCGCCTTGACCTGCGCCACCAGCTCGGTGCGGATTTTCTCGGCCGGCACCATCATCGGCAGCGCCACCAGCGCGCCGGCCACGATCAGCCCCAGGACGGCGACGGCGACAAGGATCTTTTTCACGGCTCCCCCTTTCGCGCGCCCATCGGCGGCGCCCGGTAACTCGTGGGGGGAAGTATGAAAGCGATGTGGCCGGCTTCGCAAGGCCTAGCGGCGCAGGCCCTTGATCGCCGGAATGTATTTCGGGTCGGTACGGCCGATATGGGACATCCACCAACTGACCAGCGCCATCAGCACCGACGACAGGTCGGCGGCGGTCATTTCCGTCTCCGCCTTGCCGCTGAAATCGGCGACCCGGGTGGCGAAGGCCGCGTGTTCCGCCTTGTGCGCTGCCAGTTCGGGGTAGTTCGCCGCTTCCATCAGCCGCTCCTCGCGCTGGAAATGGGTGCGGACATAGCGTTCGAGGTCGCCGGCCGCCGTCTTCAGTTCCCCTGACGGCTTGCCCGACATGGCGTTGAGCCGGTTGATGATGTCGACGACCACGCGGTGTTCGGCGTCGATCTCGGGCAAGCCCAATTCATGCCGCGTTTCCCATGTCACCAGCATCGAGCGTCCTTTCGTGTGGGTTCCAAGAAATGCCTTATTGATCGCCGGTGTCATGTTACCTTGGTCAAATCAGGCAGCGATACGGCTTCTGGGATGGCGACAATGCCTGTACACTGCCGCCCTTCCATGAGGGGCTGCCGTTGTGAAGATCCGTGCCGCCGCATTCATCCTGCTGCCGCTCGTCGCCGCCGCCGCCGAGGTCGAGCCCTCGCGCCACGTTCCGTTGTTCTCGGCCTCGCCCTCCATGCACGAGATCGCGGCGGTGAAGAAATTCGCCAGGCAGCAGGTGGCGCAGGCCATGGCGGCCAAGCGGCCGTTCGAACTCAGCGTGGCGCGGGCCGGCGGGACCACGCTCATCAGCCTGGAGTCGGTGGCGCTGTGCAACCGCGACGACGGCTGCCCGCTGCTGGTGTTCCGCAACATCGACAAGCCGCCGGTGCTGACCACCATGTCCTACCATAACCTGGTGCTGGAGTACCGTGACAAGGCCACCTACCTGATTCCGCGCCGCTCCGGTCCGCGCATGGAGTGCCTGATCAGCACCGAGGCCAAGGCGGTCTGCCGCCCGCCGAAGCCGGCCAAGGGAGGCGGCGGCTGATGCACATCTTCGTCGATGGCGATGCCTGCCCGGTCAAGGACGAGGTGGTGAAGGTGGCCGAGCGCCACGCCGTGCCGGTGGTGCTGGTGAGCAACCGCTGGCTCCGCGGCGATCACTATCTGGTGGAAAAGGTGGTGGCGCCGGAAGGTCCCGATGCCGCCGATGACCTGATCGTCGACCGGGTCTGTCCCGGCGACATCGTGGTCACCAGCGATATTCCGCTGGCCGCCCGGGTGGTGGCCAAGGGGGCGCGCGCCATCGACTCGCGTGGCAAGCCGTTCGATGAGGCCTCCATCGGCATGACGCTGGCCATGCGCGATTTGATGACCCATTTGCGTGAGACCGGCGAAATCACCGGTGGACCGTCGGGATACAAGCCGCAGGATCGCTCGCGCTTCCTCGACGGACTGGAAACACTGGTGCAGGCCGTCAAGCGCGGCCGCTGACAAGGAGAGGACCATGCGTCGTATTCTGGCTCTGGCGGCCGTTTTGTCGCTCGCCGCCATGCCTGTGGCCGCCGAAGAGGCCGAGTCGACCGTCAAGGCCGACGCCAGGGCGGTGGCGAGCAAGGTCAAGGAGGGCGTCAAGGACGGGGCCACCGCCGTCGGCCACGGCTTTCGCGATGCCGCCAAGGCTATCGGCCACACCAGTCGCGATGCCGCTCGCACCGTGCGTGACGCTGCTTCCGGCGCCTGGGACGGGCTCAGCGGATCGGACGGAAAGGCCGCGAGGACGGACTGAGGTGGCTTATCCTACAGCCGCCGCCGCACCAGATCGGCGATTTCCGCCGGTTCGAGCACCAGCGGGTTGGTCTTCATGCTGTTGCCGCCGCTGGCCGCCACCAGGCGGTCGATGTCGGCCTCGCCCACCCCATAGGCCCCCAGCCGGGCGATGCCCAGGCGGGCGATCCAGCGCCGCAGCAGGTCGGCGAGGCCATGGGAATTCCCCGCCAGCAGTTCGCCGGCGCGGGCATATTTGGTCAGCGCCGGACTGGCCGGCAGGCGGGTCCGCAACGCCTGGATGTTGATCTCGGTGGCCTCGGCGACCAGGGTGCCGCAGGCGACGCCGTGCGGGATGGGAAACCAGGCGCCCAGCGGCGAGGCCAAGCCATGTACCGCGCCCAGTCCGGTCTGCGCCAGGCAGATGCCGGACAGCGTGGCGGCGTAGGCCAGGCGGGCGCGGCCCTCGCGGTCGCCATCGAGGGCGGCGAAAAATCCGTCGCGGAACGCTTCCAGTCCGCACCATGCCAGCGCGTCGGTGAACGGGCTGGCGTTGGTCGAGGTGTAGGCCTCCAGCAACTGGGTGAAGGCGTCCATGCCGTTGGCGGCCCGCACGTCGGACGGGCAGGTGGCGAGCAGGTCCGGGTCCACCACCGCGACGCGGGCGATCAGGTCGTCGTGGCGGAACGACTTCTTGAAGCCCTGCGGACCCACCGAGGATAGCACGGCGTTCTTGGTCGCCTCCGAGCCGGTGCCGGCGGTGGTGGGCACCGCCACACAGGGCAGGGCGGGGCCGTGGTAGGGCACGCCGCGGCCGACGCCCTCCAGGTGGTCCATGACGGAGTTGCCCGGCCGCAGCAGGCCGGCGATGGCCTTGGCGGCGTCCAGCGCGCTGCCGCCGCCGATGCCCGCCACCACTTCGATCCCGGCGGTGGAGAAACGGGCCACCGCCGCGTCCACCATCTCGGGCGAGGGCTCGCCGGTCACCGCGAACCGGTGCAGTTCGATCCCCTCGCGGGCAAAGCCCCCCGCCAACTGTGGCCAGAACGGCCCGGCCTCCAGCGAGCGGGCGCCGGTGACCAGCAGGCAGCGGCGGCCGAGGGCGGCGACCTCGCGCGGCACCTCTGCGATGCGGCCCTCGCCGAAAATCAGGCGGGGCAGGCGGGAGACGGTGAAGTTCATTCCTTGAGCGCCAGGGGCGTCCAGCGCACGCCGAAGCGCTGTTCCGCCATCATGCCGTCCACCGCCTGGCGCCAGGCCAGGTAGTGGGCGGTCAGCTTGTGGCCGGCGATGTCGTCCTCGGACAGGAAGGCCTCGTAGATGATGAAGCGGGCGGGGTCCGCCGGGTCCTGCAACAGGTCGAAGCGGCGGTTGCCGGCCTCGGCCACCGAGCCGGCATGGTTGCCCAGGGTGGCGGTGATGAAGCCGTCGACGCAGTCGGGCTTCACATGGACGTGGACGAGGGTGACGATCATTCGGGGCTCCCATGCGACACGGCCCAAGGGTCGCACACCCTCGGCCGCCATGCCACCCCGCATCCCGCCGCCATGGATCGAGGCGGCGACTAACCCAAAGGATTCATACCCCAAAGCATTCATACCATCGCGCCGTTGCCGGTCGACGGCGAAACTCGTCTGATGATGGTGGTGGGGCATCGGACCGACGAGGTGATCATGGACGGCATTCTGCTTCTTGTTGTCGCCGCCGCCGCCGCCATCGCGGCCATCCGCTCGCGCCGCGAAGTGGCGGTCTTCCTGAGTGTCGCCGGCTATGCCGCCGTGGTGGTCTATCTGATCGAGACTGAAATGGTCATCCTGCCGGTGGCACTGGTGCTGGCAGTGGTGATCGCCGGCTACGGCCTCATCCGTCTGCTGCCCACCGCGCTGACCGACTGGCTGCACAACCATACCAGCCACCACGCTTGATCCGCCTTCTTTATGGCGCATCCTTGACACGCCAGTTGCTGACCGTCAGCCGCTAATCTCGCCCTCGTCCATAACCGGTACCAGGGAGAGCCGCCATGAAACTCATCGACCGTCAGATCCTGCGCCACCTTGCCGTCGATTTCGCCGCGGCGGCGGTGGGCGTGGCCATCGTCGCCCTGCCCATGGCGTTCATGCACGCCATTCTGGCGTCGTGAATTAGGGTGAGGGGCACTGTCTACGCCCCCATCAACGCCCGGACATGCTCCCTGGCGCTGGCCGCCAGGGCGCCCAGGTCGTAGCCGCCTTCCAGCACTGAGACGATACGGTTGTCGGCGCTTTCCTTGGCTATTTGCAGCAGTTGGCGGGTGACCCAGCCGAAATCGGCGGTGGTCAGCCTGAGATGGGCCAGCGGGTCGGCGGCATGGCCGTCGAATCCGGCTGAGATCAGGATGAAGTCGGGCTGGAAGTCGTGCAGCTTGGGCAGGATGATGTCGGTGAAGGCCATGCGGAAGTCGTCGCTGCCGGTGCCGGCCTGCAGCGGCACGTTGACCATCCGTCCCTTGCCGCCGGTCTCGTGCATGAACCCGGTGTTGGGATAGGCGTGCTCCTGGTGGGTGGAGGCGTAGAAGGTGCCCTCTTCGTCCCACAGGATGTGCTGGGTGCCGTTGCCGTGGTGAACGTCGAAGTCGATCACCGCCACCCGCTGGAAGCCGTGCGCATCGCGGGCATGCAGCGCCCCGATGGCGGCGTTGTTGAACAGGCAGAAGCCCATGGACCCCTCGCGTTCGGCGTGGTGGCCGGGCGGGCGTACGGCGCAGAAGGCGTTGCGTGCCCGCTTGGCGGCCACCGCGTCCACCGCCGCGCACACCGCCCCGGCCGCCCGCAGCGCCGCCTCGCCGGAATTGCGTGACAGCACTGTGTCGGGGTCGATGTGGTGGTGGCTGTCGCTGTGGGGGACCACGCTCATGACGTGGTCGACATGGCTCAGGGGATGGGCCCGCAGGAGTTGTTCCATGGTGGCGTGCGGGGCATCCTCGCGCTCCAGCAGCTGGAAGTCCTCGCTGTCCAGCGCAGCCAGGACGGCACGCAGGCGGTCGGCGCATTCAGGGTGGTATTCCCCCGTATCGTGTTCGATGCATACGGGATGGGAGTAGAGGACTGTGGGCATTTTCTTACGTGGCCATCCCTAGGGGTTTGCGTTTTTGTTTCATTGTCGGGGAAGGACCGTGCAAATTCCATCCCTGATTTGCGCATGAGGTCACGACCATGACGGCGAAGAAGCGGGTCGACCAGTTGCTGGTGGAGCGGGGGCTGGTGGAAAGCCGCGCCCGCGCCCAGGCGCTGGTCATGGCCGGGCTGGTGGAAAGCGGCGGCAAGCGGGTCGACAAGCCTGGCACAGCCTTCCCCGACGATGCGCCCCTGGAACTCAAGGGCCAGGATCACCCGTGGGTGTCGCGCGGCGGCCTCAAGCTGGCGGCGGCCATCGGGTCGTTCGGGCTGGAGGTGGCGGGTCGCGTGGCGGTGGATGTGGGCGCCTCGACCGGCGGCTTCACCGATGTTCTGCTGACCCATGGCGCCGCCCGCGTCTATGCCGTCGATGTCGGCCACGGCCAGCTCGCCTGGAAGCTGCGCACCGATCCCCGCGTGGTGGTGCTGGAACGTACCAACGCCCGCTATCTGACGGTGGAGCAGATCCCCGAGCCGGTGGACATGGTGGTGTGCGACGCCGCCTTCATCGGGCTGGAGACGGTGCTGCCGGCGGCGCTGGCGCTGGTTCGCCCGGGGGCGGTGCTGGCGGCGTTGATTAAGCCGCAATTCGAGGTCGGTAAGGGCCGCGTCGGCAAGGGCGGCGTGGTGCGCGAGCCGGAACTGCATGCCGAAGTCTGCCAGCGCATCGGCGACTGGCTGGCCGGCCTGCCCGGCTGGACGGTGGTCGGCCTCTGCGACAGCCCGATCCTCGGGCCGGAGGGCAACCGGGAATTCCTCATCGTCGGGCGGTATGATTAAGACCGCGTCCACCTCACGCCTTCCGGAGGCCCGAAGGGCCATCTCGAAGGGTGGCTCACCATTGGAGCGGATGGCGGAGGGGAAGAGGATGGGCCTCAGCGGCGGCGCGGCGGCGGCCGGCGGCCTGGGGCTCCCATGTTGGAGGCGCGCTCGTCCTTGTGACGGAAATTGATGCGGGCCTTGGTCAGGTCGTAGGGCGTCATCTCGACGGTGACGCGGTCGCCCACCAGGATGCGGATCCGGTTCTTCTTCATCCGGCCGGCGGTATAGGCCATGACGTCGTGGCCGGTATCAAGCTTGACGCGAAAACGCGCGTCGGGCAGCACTTCGCTGACCACACCATCGAACTCAATCAGATCTTCTTTGGCCATCGGCCACCTCCAAGCCCAGCGAGGGCGGCCAGCGCCGCCCCCTGATAAATCCTCAGATGGCCTTGAGGTTGACCGCGGCCATCTTGCCGGTGCGGCCACGCTCCAGCTCGAACGAAAGCTTCTGGCCCTCGCCCAAATTCGACATGCCGGCGCGCTCGACGGCCGAGATGTGAACGAACACGTCGGCCGAGCCGTCGTCGGGCATGATGAACCCGAAACCCTTGGTGCTGTTGAACCACTTCACAGTGCCGGTGGACATGATCATCCTCCAATAGCCGACATCACCCCCGGCACGTTATGTGGGGGGCATCAAACTCAGGTCTGGGGGATGCCAGGTTGTGCGCGGGAGCGCCGCCGTGGGAAACGCCCAACGAATTCGACGGGGTATACTTAGGGTTTCGAACCCGAATGTGCAAGGACAAAGGCGGAATACCTACGCCTGCGCCAGGGCCAGCAGCGGGGTGGCTCCATCCCAGATCATGGTCGCCGCGACGTAAAGGATGATGATCAGGCCGACATAGGCGACCCAGTGGTGGCGGCGCAGCAGGTGGGCGACCATGTTGGCCGCCAGTCCCATCAGCGCCACCGAAAGGGCCAAGCCGATCACCAGCACCATGGTGTGGTCGCGTGCCGCGCCGGCCACCGCCAGCACGTTGTCGAGCGACATGGAGACGTCGGCGACGATGATCTGGGTGACGGCGTCGCGAAAGCTCTTTTGCGGCTTTACCGTGCCCTCGGGGCTGTCGTCCAGCGCCGCCTCGGCTTCCGCCTCGGCCGCCCGCTGATTGCGGATTTCGCGCCACAGCTTCCACGACACCCACAGCAGCAGCAGGCCGCCGGCGAACATCAGGCCGATGACCTGCAGTAGTTGCGAGGTGAACAGCGCGAAGACGATGCGCAGGATGGCGGCGGCGGCGATGCCGACCACGATGGCGCGGTGGCGCAGATCGTGCCGCAGGCCGGCGGCGGCCATGCCGACGACAATGGCGTTGTCGCCGGCCAGCGCCACGTCGATGGCGATCACCTGGAGCAGGGCGGTCATGGCGGTGATGTCGAAGGTCATAGGCGGCACCATACCCGAGATGATCGTCAAGCCCAAGGGCTGAAGAGGCGGCAGGCGGCGGCGGCGGCGGCCAGGCCGGCCAGGTCGGCGATCAGCCCCGCCGCCAGGGCGTGGCGGATGCTGCGCACTCCGACCGCGCCGAAATAGACCGCCAGCACATAGAAGGTGGTTTCGGTCGAGCCGTAGATGGTGCCGAGCAGCAGTCCGGCATAGCTGTCGGGGCCGATGGACGGGTCCCGCATGTAGTCGGCGAGCAGGCCATAGGACCCCGAGCCCGACAGGGTGCGCATCGCCGCCATGGCCAGGGCCTCGGCGGGCACTCCCAGCGGCGCGGTCAGCCGGCCCAGGGGGGCCAGCACCATGTCCATGGCGCCCGAGGCGCGGAACATGCCCACCGCCACCAGGATCGCCACCAGATAGGGGATGATGCGCACCGCCACCTCGAAGCCTTCGCGGGCGCCCTCGACGAACACCTCATAGATCCGCACCCGCCGCGCCAGCCCGAAGGCCAGCAGGCCCACCACCAGGGCGGGGATGATCCAGGGGCCGAATTCCTTCCCCTTCCAGGCCAGCAGCGGGATCAGCGCCAGCACGCCGGCCAGCGCCGCCAGGCTTGCCCAGAGCGGCGAGTCGCGGAGTTCGATGACGTGTTCATCATTTACCGGCGGGGCTGCGGCGGCGGGCAGCGGCGAAAACGGCTGCAACCAGCGCGCCGCCAGCACCGCCACCACCGCCGCCGCCAGGGTGGCGACCAGGGTAGGGGCGACCACCGCCGCCGGATCGGACGAGCCGGTGACGGCGCGCAGCGCCACCACCTTGGTGGGAAAGATGGTGACGCTGGCGGTGTTTATGGCGAGGAACAGCACCATGGCGTTGCTGGCGGTGCCCTTGAACGGGTTCAGCGTGTTCAGCTTTTCCATGGCGCGGATGCCGAAGGGCGTGGCGGCGTTGCCCAGGCCCAGCAGGTTGGCGGCGACGTTCATCACCATGGCGCCCATGGCCGGATGGCCGGGCGGAATCTCGGGGAACAGGCGCTTCAGCAGGGGCGCCAGCAGCCGCGCCGTGGCCACCAGCAGGCCGCCGGCCTCGGCCACCTTCATCAGCCCGAGGAACAGCGCCATGATCCCCACCAGCCCGAGGGCCAGCGGCACGGCGCCCTCGGCCGCACTCAGGGTGGCGGCGGTGAGGTGCTCCATGGCGCCGGCCCGCCCGCCCCACTCGGCGGTGGCGGAGACGGCGAACGCAATGGCGACGAGGGCGAGGAAGACGATGTTCACGCCGGACCGGTTGCCGTTGGAGGTAGCCAGCCGAGACTAGCAGAAGCCGCCCTCTCTTGCTAAGGTCCCAGCCGAAGCGGACGATTTTCGGGGACGGGGCGTCAAATGAGGACGGCGGGAATAATCTGCATGCTGCTGGCGGCAGCCGGGACGGCGTGGGCCGCCGACGCCGTGCCGGGGCGCATGGACGCCGCCCGCCAGGCCTATCAGCGGGGCGAGGTGGCGCGCGCCGCGCTGGAACTTCAATCGGCGCTGATCGAGTTGCATGAGCGGCTGGGCAAGGGATTCGCCGAAATGATGCCGGCGCCGCTGGCCGGTTGGCAGGCGGAACCGGCCGAGGTCCAGGGGCTGGGCGAGGTCGGCGGCGGACTATCGGTGACGCGCGCCTATCTGAAGAGTGACAGCTCGATGAATGCGTCCCTGATCCTCGACAGCCCAGCGGTAGCCGCGGCGGCTGCCCTGTTCACCACCCCGGCCGCCGCCGCCGCCCAGGCAAACCTGCGCCCGGTCAAGGTCGGCAGCGAAAACGCCCTGCTGCGCTACGATGCCGCCAACAAGGCGGGGGAAATCACCCTGGTCCTCAACAACCGGGTCCTGCTGCACATCGAGGGCGACAATCTGTCCAGCGGCGATCCGCTGGTCGAAGTGGCCAAGGGGTGGAATTTCGCCGGCATCCGCAAGCTCGCCGGGGTGTGATGGACCTTGCCCCCTATGCCGAGGCCTTCGGCGCGGCCGCCGGCACCCTGACCACCATCGCCTTCGTGCCGCAGGTGGTGAAGACCATCCGCAGCGGCAGCACCCGCGACATCTCGCTGACCATGTGGGCGATGTTCTGGGTGGGGGTGGTGCTGTGGACGGTCTACGGCCTCCTCCTCGGCCGCTGGGCCATCATCATCCCCAACTGCCTCACCCTGGTACTGGCCGGCATCGTGCTGGTGATCAAGCTGCGGAATCTGGGAAAGGAATAGCTCCCTCCCCCGGCTGCGACGGGATCCACTCAGCTCGGCAGCCCGTGGCGGCGCGGCGATCCCCACCCGACGCTAGTCGCCAGGCATATGATCGAAATGTCATGGGGTGCCACCTCCTATGGGAGATCGCACCCCAGTGATTCACTCACTCCCCCGTCCCGCGCGCCACAAATGTGTGAAAGCCGTAGCGCTGGGAGGGAGGGGTGTCAGCACCTGTTCTCAATGCCCGCCGGACAACGCCCCGACGATCTCTTCAGTGACCTTCTTGGCGTCGCCGAACAGCATCATGGTGTTGGGGCGGAAGAACAGCTCGTTGTCGACGCCGGCATAGCCCGACGCCATGGAGCGCTTGATGAACAGCACCGTCTTGGCCTTCTCGACGTCGAGGATCGGCATGCCGTAGATGGCCGAGGTCGGGTCGGTCTTGGCGGCCGGGTTGGTGACGTCGTTGGCGCCGATGACGAAGGCCACGTCGGCGGTGCCGAATTCGTGGTTGATCTCGTCGAGTTCGAACACCTCGTCATAGGGCACATTGGCCTCGGCGAGCAGCACGTTCATGTGGCCGGGCATGCGGCCCGCCACCGGGTGGATGGCGTAGCGGACGTCGACGCCCTCTTTCTTGAGGGTGTCGGCCATCTCGCGCAGCGCGTGCTGGGCCTGCGCCACCGCCATGCCGTAGCCCGGCACGATGATGACCTTGGACGAGTTCTTCATGATGAAGGCGGCGTCGTCGGCCGAGCCGGCCTTGACCGCCTTGTCGCCGCCGCCGCCGCCGGCACCTGCCGGCCCGGCAACCTCGCCGCCGAAGCCGCCGAGGATGACGTTGAAGATGGAGCGGTTCATGCCCTTGCACATGATGTAGGACAGGATCGCACCCGACGAACCCACCAGGGCGCCGGTGACGATCAGCAGCGGGTTGCTCAGGGTGAAGCCGATGCCCGCCGCCGCCCAGCCCGAATACGAGTTGAGCATGGAGACCACCACCGGCATGTCGGCGCCGCCGATGGGCAGGATCAGCAGGAAGCCGAGGGCCAGCGAGATGATGGTGATCAGCAGGAACAGGCTGACCGAGCCGCCCGACATGGCGAACATGCCGATCAGCACCACCAGCAGGATGCCGAGGCCGGCGTTGAGCTGATGCTGCAGCGGGAACACCAGCGGCTTGCCGGAGACCAGCCCCTGCAGCTTGGCGAAAGCTACCAGTGAGCCGGTGAAGGTGATGGCGCCGATGGCGGTGCCCAGCGACATCTCGATCAGCGAGGCCGGCTTGATGCCGTTCTCACCCAGGATGCCATAGGCCTCGGGGGCCGACAGGGTGCCACCGGCGACGAACACCGCCGCCAGGCCGACCAGCGAGTGGAACGCCGCAACCAGCTGGGGCAGCGCGGTCATCTGGATGCGCTTGGCCACCACCGCGCCGGCGGCGCCGCCGATGGCGACCCCCAGCGGGATCAGCAGCAGCGAGGTGTTGGGGGTGAGGATGGCGGTGACGATGGCCACCGCCATGCCGATCATGCCGTACAGGTTGCCCTGGCGTGCCGTTTCGGGGCTGGACAGCCCGCGGAGCGCCATGATGAAGCAGACGGCGGCGACGAGATATGCGAATTGCGTCAGACTGGTCACGGCCGCCCCCTCACTTCTGCTTCTTCTTGAACATGCTGAGCATGCGCTGGGTGACCATGAAGCCACCGAAGATGTTGACCGAAACCAGCATGACGCCGACGAAGCCCAGGCCCTTGGACATGGCGCTGTCGGCCGAGGTGGCGATGATGGCGCCGACGATGATCACCGACGACACTGCGTTGGTCACCGCCATCAGCGGCGAGTGCAGGGCCGGCGTCACCCGCCACACCACGTAGTAGCCGACGAAGCAGGCGAGCACGAACACGGTGAACAGCGACATGAAGCTGTCGCCGTGGCCGGCGGTCACCGCCAGCTGGGTGGTCTGATGGGCGAGGGCGGCGGCCTTCTGGGCCAGCGCCTCGGCGTCGGTGGCAAGCCTGGCGGCGCCGTCGACGATATCCTTGGGGTCCATGTCGATGTCTCCTTAACCGGCCAGCGCGGGATGCACAACCTGACCGTCGCGGGTCACGCAGGTGCCCTTGAGGATCTCGTCGTCCCAGTTGAACTTGAGCGCCTTGGTTTCCTTGTCGACCAGCGGCGTGATGAAATTCAGCAGGTTCTTGGCGTAGAGCGCCGAGGCGTCCACCGCGATGCGCGACGGCACGTTGCCGTGGCCCACCAGGGTGACGTCGTGCTTGACCACCACCTTGTCGAACTCGGACAGCGGGCAGTTGCCGCCGGCTTCCACCGCCAGATCGACGATGACCGAGCCGGGACGCATGTCCTTGACCATCTCCTCGGTGATCAGCACCGGCGCCGGCTTGCCCGGGATCAGGGCGGTGCAGATGGCGATGTCGGTCTTCTTCAGCGTCTCGTGGATCTTGGCCTGCTGCTTCTTCTTGAAGTCCTCGCTCATTTCCTTGGCATAGCCGCCGGCGGTCTCGGCGTCCTTGAGCGCCTCGGGATCGACCTCGACGAACTTGCCGCCCAGCGACTCGACCTGCTCCTTGACGGCGGGGCGCACGTCGAAGGCGTAGACCACGCCGCCCAGGCGCTTGGCGGTGGCGATGGCCTGCAGGCCGGCGACGCCGGCGCCCAGGATCAGGAAGCGGGCCGGCGCCACGGTGCCGGCGGCGGTCATCATCATGGGAATGCCGCGGCCGAACACCGCCGCCGCGTCGAGCACCGCCTTGTAGCCGGCCAGGTTGGCCTGCGACGACAGGATGTCCATGCTCTGGGCGCGGGTGATGCGCGGGCACAGCTCCATGGCAAAGGCGGTGACCTTGCGCTCGGCCAGGGCCTTGACCATGTCGCGATCGCTCAGGGCCGCCAGCGCCGAGATCAGCACCTGGCCGTCCTTGAACAGGGGAAGCTCCTCGGCCAGCGGCCGCTGCACCTTGAGGATGACGTCGCCGGCGGCGAAGGTCGCCGCCGCGTCGGTGGCGATGGTGGCGCCGGCCTCCTGGTAGGCGCTGTCGAGGATCGACGCGCCGGCACCGGCGCCGCTCTCGACGACCACCTCGAAGCCCAGTGCAACGTACTTCTTCACCGTATCGGGCGACGCGGCGACGCGCGCTTCACCGGCACGCCGCTCCTTCGGTATGGCGATCTTCATTCTTACGTTTCCCCTCGCGTGAACGGGCTACCACTTTGCGCAGAAAACAATGCCGCCAGAACAACGCTTTGCCAAGCTACTTTGCGCCGGACCGCAGGCTTTTCACGTCCCGCGCTTGCTGCACTGCATTACTCCCTCATGCCTACACCAGTTGGAGCCTTCGCGCGAGCAGTTCGGACGGCTTTATGACCTCCGGTTAATGGCCGACGGTGGGGACCGGTGCATTCGGAAACAGGACGCCGGCTGGCCATCATGGTAGAAACGGGCATGATCCAGCATCTGCTCGCCGCCGCTCTGTTCCTGTCGTTCGCCGCCCCCACCGCCGCCGAGCCGGTGGGGTATCGGTATGAGATCAACTGGGGCGGTTTCCGGGCCGGCGAGATGTCCATCACCCAGGACGAGGCGGAGGGCCGCTACCGCGCCGGCATGACCATCCACACCGTCGGGCTGTTCGATCGCTTCCTGCGGCTGCGCTTTGCCGCCGAGAGTGTCGGCAGGCGGGTGGCGGCGGTGCTGCATCCCGAACGCTACCAGACCCATTACAGCAACCGGCGCGAGGAGCGCCGCCTCACCTTGGATTTCGACACGGCCAGTGGCCAGCCGGGCGATCCGCACGAGGTGCTGCTGGAACAGCTCTCGCCGCCCGACGATGACGAGCCGGCGCCGCCGGTGGCTCCCGCCCTGCGCGCCGGCAGCCTCGATCCGCTGACCGGCCTGGTGCAGATCGGCCGCCACGTGAAGGCGGCCCTGGCCGGCGCCGGGCCGCGCCGATTCACCCTGGCCAATTTCGACGGCCATCGTCGCTTCGACTATGCCGTCGAGGTCAAGGGGGCCGAGCGGCTGCGCATGGGAAGCCGCGAATTCGACAGCGTGGCCGCCATCATGACCATGATCCCGCTGGCCGGTTTCAAGCCGCGCTTCCTCAGCATGTGGGAGAGCGGTGCCTATGTGATGCATTTTGATCCGGTGACAGGGCTGCCGCTCAGGGTCGAGACTCAGGGATTCGCCGCCGCGACGGTTGTCACCATGGTGGGCGAGGGGGGGGCGCTACGTCCCGCTTGAAGGGCAGAGAGGCCTTGGCTATGGTCTGAGCCGCCAGCCAACAGGGGGGTCCAGCCAGCCATGAACGATGACCAGTCGCCCACCAGCCAGATCGGCGGTATCGCCGCCGACGCCCTGCGCCAGTTGATCGAGCGCATCGAGCGGCTCGAAGAGGAAAAGAAGGCGCTGCAGGGCGACATCAAGGACGTCTACACCCAGGCCAAGTCGCAGGGATTCGACACCAAGATCATCCGCCAGATCGTCCGTCTGCGCAAACTGGAGGACCAGGAGCGCGAGGAGATCGACCAGCTCATCGACCTCTACAAGGCCGCCATCGGCATGGGGTGACTCAGTCGGGGCGCCCGAACTCCCCCAGCCCCGCCTCGGCCTCCTTGGCGCTTTCGTAGACGTGCGGCGCCAGCCGGCGGCGCTCCAGCGCGTCTCCCAGCTTCATGCGCAGGAAGGCGCTGGTGGTGTAGCGGGTGACCCCAAGATAGAAGCGCTCCACCACGTCGCGCACCATGTCGAGATAGGCCTCCTCGATCTCGGGGGCGAGGGTGAATTCGTCGTAATTGACCACGGCGTAGACCTTGTGGCCCAAGGGCCGCAGGATGCGATCGACCTCGCCGCGGATGGCCTCGACGTCCTTGGCGTTGCGCACCGTCATGCGCTCCAGGTTGAGGAATAGGGTGTTGCGCGCCGCGTCGTAGGTGACGCGATCGGCCAGCGGGACGCTGAGCAGGTGCTCGCGCAGGCCCATGCTCTCGGGGGCGAAGATGCGGGCGTCCATGACGGCCAACTCGGCGGCGACCTGCGGACGGAAGTCCATTTGGGCGAGGATGTCGCGTTCGAGGTCGATGCCGGGCGCCATCTCCACCAGCTCCAGCCCGTCCGCCGTGAGCGCAAAGACGCAGCGCTCGGTGACGTAGAGCACCTTCTGGCCGCGGCTGAGGGCGTAGGCCCCCGAGAAGGTGCGCTGTTCCACCTGCTTCACGAACTTGCGGGTGGTGCCCTCGGTGACGATGCGTAAGCGGCCGTTCTCGATGGCGACCTCCAGCCCGCCGGCGGTGAAGGTGCCGACGAACACCACCGTCCGGGTGTTCTGGCTGATGTTGATGAAGCCGCCGGCACCGGCCAGGCGTGGCCCGAAGCGGCTGACGTTGAGGTTGCCCTCGGCGTCGGCCTGGGCCAGCCCGAGGAAGGCGGCGTCCAGCCCGCCGCCGTCGTAGAAGTCGAACTGGTTGGGCTGATCCAGGATGGCCTGGGTGTTGATGGCGGCGCCGAAATTCAGCCCGCTGGCCGGCAGGCCGCCGATCACCCCAGGCTCGGCGGTGAGGGTGAGCAGGTCGATGACGCGCTCCTCGGCCGCCACCGAGGCGATGCCTTCCGGCATGCCGATGCCGAGATTGACGACGCTGTTGGCCTCAAGCTCCATGGCGGCGCGGCGCGCGATGACCTTGCGCTCGCTCATGGGCATCTCGGCGATGTCCGACATGGGGACCCGCACCTCGGCGCTGAAGGCCGGGTTGTAGGCCTCGGCGAAGGTCTGCCAGTGGTGCTCGGGCCTGGCCACCACGACGCAATCCACCAAGACGCCGGGTATCTTGACCTGACGCGGGTTGAGGCTGCCGCGCTCGGCGATGCGCTCGACCTGGACGATGACGATGCCGCCCGAGTTGTGCGCCGCCATGGCGATGGCGAGGCCCTCCAGCGTCAGGGCCTCGCGCTCCATGGTGATGTTGCCGTCGGGGTCGGCGGTGGTGCCGCGCAGCAGGGCGACGTCGATGGGGAAGGCCTTGTAAAACAGATATTCCTTGCCACCCACAGTCATCAGCTCGACCAGATCCTCGGTGGTGCGGGCGTTGATCCTGCCGCCGCCGTGCCTGGGGTCGACGAAGGTGCCGAGACCGACGGTGGACAGGTGCCCCGGCTTGCCGGCGGCGATGTCGCGGAACAGATGGGTGATGACGCCCTGCGGCAGGTTCCAGGCCTCGATCCGGTCCTCCACCGCCAGCTTTTGCAGTGCCGGCACCAGCCCCCAATGACCGCCGACCACCCGGCGCACCAGCCCTTCATGGCCGAGATGGTTGAGGCCGCGGCTCTTGCCGTCGCCCTGGCCGGCGGCATAGACCAGCGCCAGGTTGCGCGGCTCGCCGGTGGCGAGGAAGCGGTCCTCCAAGGCCACCGCCAGACCTTCTGCGAATCCGATGCCGACGAAGCCGGTGGAGGCGACGGTATCGCCGTCGTGGATCAGCTGCACCGCCTCGGCGGCGCTGACCACCTTGCCCTTGGCCTGATTGCGGGCGGCGGTGAGGATGGGATGGACGGGGTGTGGCATGGCTCCTCCGAGGCGTGCGGCAGGATACCACAAAGAGGGGGAGGGCTTAGGCTGAAAGCGGTGGGATACCCGCGCTCCAGGTTTTCCCCAGCGGTGATTGAGGGGTCAGTCGCGGCGCCGCTCGATTTCGATGCCGACGCTGGCGGCCTCGGCGTAGACGTCGAGCTTTTCCACCCGCACCGTGACCGAAGCGACCCTGCCGTCCTCCAGACACAGCGAAGCGATCTTCTCGGCCAAGGTCTCGACAAGATTGATGTGGCCGTTGGCGAGGATGCCCTTGACGCCGTCGATGGTGTCTTCGTAGGACACCACGTTGGCGATGTCGTCGGACAGCGGCCCGGCCTGCTCGAACGCCGCCATCTCGATATTGACCCGCACCCGCTGCGGCGCCAGGCGTTCATGGGCGTGGATGCCGATGGAGCACTTCAGCACCAGATCGCGCACCAGGATGCGATACAGCCGTTTCTGCGTCGATACCGCCGGCTGGTCCGGAGTCTGGTTTCTCTGCGCGTGCACCGGCTCGATCTCCCTGAAGAAAGCAGCGTCTTGCCACAGCGCGAGTGGATATTCAACCCTCCCCGGCGCGGGGAGGGTATTGGCGGACCTCGTCCCCTTCGGGCAGGGCCGCCAGCATGGCCGCCACCGTCAACCCCGAGACCGGATGGCGTGTATCCGCCGCGATGTCGGCCAGCGGCGCCAGGGCGAAGCGGCGTTCGGGCAGGCGGGGATGCGGCAGTGCCAGTTCGGCGGTCTCCAGCACCACCTCGCCATAAAGCAGAATGTCGAGGTCGATCCGCCGCGGCCCATAGCGCACCGCGGCCACCCGCCCCAGTTGGGACTCGATGCCCTTGAGGCGGTGCAGCAGATCGAGAGGCGAAAGGGTCGTGCGGATTCGTACCGCCATATTGAGGAAGGCGGGCTGGTCGGTGACGTAGAGCGGAGCGGTCTCGTAGACGCGGCTTTCCGCCTCGACCTCCCCCACCCCGGCCAGCGCCGTGATGGCGTCGCGCAGGTTGGCGGCTCGGTTGCCGAGATTGCTGCCGAGGCCGATATGGACGATCACGCGATGATGTCGGGGATCATGAGGTTTTCCAGCCGCGCGATCTGGTCCTTCAGCGCCAGCTTGCGCTTCTTGAGGCGCTGCAGCGTCAGCTGGTCGAATGGGCCACCTTCGATCAGCCGTGCGATCACGTCGTCGAGGTCCCGATGCTCGGTCCTCAGCTCGGTGAGCTGGCGTCGGATATCTTCGATGTTGTCGTCGATCATTCTCGGGAAGGGCTCTTGGAGTGTGGTTGACAGTAGCAGAACTCTTTGGGAAACGGTATGGGTTAGGACGAGATGGCGGAGAAGGTGATTCATGGCCCAGAAGCGCATCGGGATTCTGACCAGCGGCGGTGACTGCGCCGGCCTCAACGCGGCGCTCAGGGCCGCGGTCCACCGGGCGATCCGCACCTATGGCTGGCGGGTCTATGGCATCCATGACGGCAGCCTGGGCCTGATGCGCCGTCCCGTCGAGGTGACCGAATTCGATGTGCGCCAGGCCAGCGGCGAAATGTTGCGCCAGGGCGGCACCATCCTGGGGACCATCAACAAGGGTGACCCCTTCAACTATCCCATGCCCGACGGCACCACCAAGGACCGCTCGCAGGAATTCGTCGACGGCTACAAGCAACTGGGCATCGAGGCCCTGGTGGTGATCGGCGGCGATGGCTCCATGCGCATCCTCAACAAGCTGTGCCGCCAGGGCGGCATTCCCATGGTGGGCATCCCCAAGACCATCGACAACGATGTCGCCCATACCGACTACGCCATCGGCTTTGCCACGGCGCTGGATGTGGCCGGCGAGGCCATGGACCGGTTGGCCCCCACCGCCGCCAGCCATCACCGCGTCATGATCCTGGAGGTGATGGGCCGCGACGTCGGCCACATCGCCATCAACGCCGGCATCGCCGGCGGCGCCGACGTCATCCTGATCCCTGAAATTCCCTACACGCTGGAAAGCATCGCCGCCAAGATCGGCGAGGTGCGCAAGGAAGGGCGCAACCACGCCCTGGTGGTGGTGGCGGAAGGCTGCAAGACGGAGCGGGGCGAGAACGTGACCTCGCTGCATCGCGGCGGCGAAGCGCGCTACGGCGGTATCGGCCAGTACCTGTCCGATTGCCTGGCGGAACTGGTGGACGCCGAAACCCGCGTCACCGTGCTGGGCCACGTCCAGCGCGGCGGCATGCCGTCGGTGCGTGACCGCATCATCGCCTCGGCCTTCGGCGTGCATGCCGTCGACCTCATCGCCAATGGCCGCCTAGACCGCATGGTGGCCTGGCAGCACGGTCAGGTCACCGACGTGCCGCTCAATGAGGTGGCTGGCGTCACCCGCGCCGTCGACCCCTACGGCACCGTGGCGCAGACCGCCCGCGGCCTGGGGATCTATATCGGCGAATCGGGCTGAGATCGGCGCGCCCCCGAAGGGGCTCGCCTTGCTTTTCGATTGTCTCGCCGGGCGGGGCGTCCGGCTATTTGTTTGTCCCTCGCCGGGCGGGACCTCCGGTCCCTTGGCCGCCGCCTCAATGGCGGCTGGAGGAATGGGGGCGTCCGGCCCTATTCCTCTTCCTCGCCGTTTTCGCCGAAGAAGCAATAGGCGTTGCGGCCCGAGCGCTTGACCCGGTACATGGCGATGTCGGCGGCCTTGCAGACTTCGTCCATGGTGAAGCCGTCGTCGGGGAACACTGCCACTCCGACCGAGGCACCAAGCAGGCACTGATGATCGCCAACCTCGATGGGCTTGGCCATGACGTCGATGACCTTGCGGGCCACGGCGGCGGCCTCGGCCTGCTTGGCGATTTCCTCGATGACGATGACGAACTCGTCGCCGCCGACACGGGCCACGGTGTCGGAGCCGCGGATGCATCCGGTCAGGCGCCGCGCCACTTCCTTCAGCACCACATCGCCGGCCTCATGGCCCAGGGTGTCGTTGACCGGTTTGAACTTGTCGAGGTCGACATAGAGCACCGCCATGCGGCCGCCGTGCCGGCGCACGCGGGCCAGGGCATGGGTGATGCGGTCGCTGAGCAGGTTGCGATTGGGCAGGCCGGTGAGCGAATCGTGGTGAGCCAGGCGCTTGATGCGGTCCTCGCCCTCCTTGCGCTCCGAGATATCGCGCATGATGCCGGTGAACAGGCGGTTCTTGCCGTGCCGTAGTTCGTTGATGGAGATTTCCATGGGGAACAGCGTGCCGTCCTCCCGCCGCCCCATGGTTTCAACCGCGCGCCCCAGCAGCAGGCCGTTGCCGCCGGTCATGTAGCGGCGGAAGAAGCGCTCGTGGCGCTGGCGCAGGTGGGGCGGGGTGAGGTCGCCGATGTGGGTGCCGGCCATTTTGCCGCGCGTGCAGCGGAACATGCGTTCGGCCGCCGGGTTGGCCGATTCGATGCGGCCGAGTTCATTGATGGTGACGATGCCCTCCGCCACCGAGGCGAGGATGCCTTGCAGCCGTTCCTCGCGCTCACGCAGCGCCTCGGCGGAACGAAGCGCCTTGGAGATGTCGCGGGCCTCCACCAGAAAGGCACTGCCACCCATGCAGCGCACCCGCATTTCCGCCTCGAACATGCTGCCATCGGGGCGGTGCAGCTTGAGCGGCAGGAAGTCTTCCTCGGCCAGCAGGTCCCAGCCGGCTTCGAGCAGGAAACGGTAGTCGGCCTCGATGAAGTCCTCGAACGAGGCGCCGGCGGCCTCCTCCGCATCGTGGAACCCGAGCATGCGAACGCCGGCTTGATTGAGGAAGGTGACCTTGCCCTCATGCAGGAGGCAGACAAGCGAAGACACGAGCTCCAGAAGCTCGGTATTCAGCATCTCCGTCGTTGCCTGCGCTACAGGCGTCAGCACCGTGTCCCCCGCGATCAATTCACGATGGTCAGGGCAATGGTGGTCGGTTGTCAATGACGGAGACGCATGCGAATTATCTAATATACAGATAGTCGGGCGGTGAGTTGCGCCAAACGTTGAAACGGCGATGTTCCTTTGATCAGCGCAAGGTCTCCGGATCGTCGAAGGCCTTCGCGCCCAAAGCGTTCCCGCACGGCTTCCGTCAGCCATGCTTCGGCTTGGGCGTGGCGCAGGCGGGCCAGTCGTCCGTCATGGCCGAGAAAGTCGAAATGGCCGTCGATTCCGTCCATCAGCGCCTCCACCCCTTCGCGGCGGAGCGATGAGACCATCAGCACCGGAACCGTCCAGCCTCCCTGCTCGTCATCGCCGGCCAGGGAAATCGCCCCCAGCACGTCGGCGCGGGCGCGGGCGGCGGCCTGCTCCATATCGGCCTTGGTTACCACCACCAGATGGGGGATTTCGGCGATGCCGGCCTTCATGAACTGCAGGCTGTCGCCCGAGCCGGGCTGGACGCAGAACAGCACCGTATCGGCGACGCCGACCACGTCGGTCTCGGACTGGCCGACCCCCACCGTCTCGATCAGCACTACGTCGTAGAGGGCGCGCATCAGTACCATGGCGGAGATGGTCAGTGCCGCCAGGCCCCCCAGGCGATCGCGCGCCGCCATGGAGCGGACGAACACGCCCTGGTCCAGGGGGTCGGTGGACAGGCGGGTGCGGTCGCCCAGCAGGGCGCCGCCGGAGCGCCGCGACGACGGATCGACGGCGATGCAGGCCACCGTCCGCCCCCGCCCGCGCCAGCCGCCGATCAGGGCGTTCATCAGGGTCGATTTGCCCACGCCGGGTGGCCCGGTCATGCCCACCACATGGGCAGCGGGCTGGGCGTAGGCCGCGTCGAGCAGGTCCACCGTGGCGGGGGCGTCGGGCGCCCGCTCCAATTCGGCCAGGGCACGGGCCAGGGCGGCCTTGCCGCCGGCCTTGATGTCGTCGAGTGTCATTGGCGGAGCCTACTCCACCATCTACGTCCTGTGGAGTCCCGTAGCCAGTCGGACCATGGTCAAGCCGGCGGTCCGGCGCTATAGTGCCGCCGATGCTTCGTTTGACCGCCTCAGTCCTCGCCGCCGCCTGCGCCCTTGCGCTGGTCACCGCCTTCACCGCCCAGTACGTGTTCGGGCTGATGCCCTGCAACCTGTGCCTGATCGAGCGTGTCCCCTTCGCGCTGGCCGGTCTGCTGGGGGGGGCGGCGCTGGTTTCCCGCCGTCACCGGGCCACCCTGGTCATGCTCGCCGGGGTGGTGCTGCTGGTCAACGGCGGCATCGCCTTCTACCATGTGGGTGTCGAGCAGCATTGGTGGAAATCGGCGGTGTGTGCCATGGCCGAAGGGGCGCCGCTGAACGTGGCCGATCTGGCCGCGGCCATGAGCCGGCCCGCCGAGGTCCCCTGCGATCAGCCCGCCTGGGCGTTCCATGGGATTACTTTCGCCGCCATGAACATCATCTATTCGACAGGCCTCGGCGCGTTGGCGGTAGTGCTGGCGCGGCGGAAGCGATAATCGGGAGAATCAACCATGGATCTCAGCACCACCTATCTCGGCCTTGCGCTGAAGAACCCGCTGGTGGCCGCGGCGTCGCCGCTGGGCCGTGACGTCGGCACCATTCGCCGGTTGGAGGACGCCGGTGCCGCGGCGGTGGTCCTGCCGTCGCTGTTCCAGGAGGAGATCGAGGACGAGATCGAGGCCATGGAGCGCATGCTGTTGGACTGCGACGCCGAAGCGCAGTCCTTCCTGCCGCCCGGCCTGACCGCCAACACCGGTCCCGAGGGCTATCTCAAGCTGATCGCCAAGGCGCGCGAGGCGGTGGACATCCCCATCATCGCCAGCCTCAATGGCAGCTCGCTGAGCGGCTGGACCAGCTATGCCGAGCAGGTGGAGCAGGCGGGAGCCAGCGCCATCGAGCTTAACGTCTTCTTCCTGCCCACCGACCTGATCTGGAGTGGCGTCGAGATCGAATGCCGCCACATCGACATCATGCAGGCGGTCAAGCAGGCGGTGTCGATCCCGGTCTCCATCAAGCTCAGCCCCTATTTCAGTTCGCTGGGGCATGTGGTGCGCGGCCTCGACCAGGTCGGTGCCGACGGTTATGTCCTGTTCAACCGCTTCTATCAGCCCGACATCGACCTCGCCGACCTCAAGCTGGTGCGCGACGTGCGCCTCAGCCACCGTGGCGAGATCCGCCTGCCGCTGCTGTGGATCGGCGCCCTGGCCGGCAAGGTCAAGGGCTCGCTGGCTGCCAGCTCCGGCGTGCAGACCGCCGCCGAGGTGATGAAGTACCTTTATGCCGGGGCCGACGTGGTGACCACCGCCTCGGCGCTGATCCGCCACGGTGCCGGCTATATGAAGACGCTGGTGGAGGGGCTGGTCTCGGAAATGCAGGCACTGGAGCTGGAGTCGGTGGCCGATTTCCGCGGCGGCCTCAGCCGTCGCAAGGTCACGAACCGCGAGGCCTTCGACCGCGCCAACTACATCCAGATCATCCGCACCGGGGTGCACGCGCCGGAGTGATACCTGTTTCAGGAAGTTCTGATTCCTGAACCAGGTATCTTGCGCCCATTGAGGGCGCGGATGCGCCCGCCCGGCGAGGGCCTGAAAATTTTGACCACAGGTCCGAATTTTCTGGAAATGGTATGAGGCGAGACTGGAGCACGGGCGTCCCGCCTGCTTTGGGACGCCCGCGCTCCAGATCCATTCAGTGCGCCAGCAGGCAGTTGATCCGGGCGTGATGCAGCACGTGGCGGGTGACGCCGCCCAGGATCATCTGGCGCAGGCGCGAATGGGTATAGGCCCCCATCACCAGCAGGTCGCTCCGGTAGACCGCCGCCTGATGCAGCAACTCCTCGGCGGCATGGGTGCCGGGAACCCGCAGCACATGACAGTCGGCCTTGATGCCGTGCCAGCTGAGATAGGCGGCCAGTTCGCCGGCCGGCGCTCCGGTGGTGCGCTCGTCCTCGGAGACCGACAGGATCACCACCGCCTCGGCGGCGGCCAGCAGTGGCAGGGCGCCGGAGACGGCGCGGCCGGCCTCGGCGCTGCCGTTCCAGGCGATGGCGATGCGGCGGCCGATGGTGGCTGTGGGCTCGGGAGGCACCAGCAGCAGCGGTTTGCCGCTCTCCATCAAGGCCGCGTTGAGGGTCATCAGCGAGGGCGGTTCGTCCTCGGGGCTGGGGCGTCCCATCACCACCAGATCGGACAGCCGGCCTCGCCACGCGACCTCCTCCTCCTCATGGCCGGTGACGTCGCGCCAGGCAGTCGAGGCGCCGGGTTGCGGCGGATCCGACACCGGCGGCACGCCCTGGCGGCTGACCGCCTCGTCGAACATGGCGCGGGCGGCGGCAGCGCGCTTGGCGGCCTCGGCTTCGGCGATGGTCATCATCTCGTCGACCATGGCCCCCGACATACCCTCGCCGACCAGCGGCACCGCCAGGGTGGGGTCGGCGCGGACATGGAGCGCGGTGACGTGGGCGTCGAAGCGCAAGGCCAACGCCAGGGCGGCGTCGAGCCCCGGCTTGCCGGAGTGCGCATCGCTCACTGGAACCAGGATGGTCTTGTATGCGGCCATGGTGATTCTCCCTGTCCGTTTCCGGCATTATGCGCCGGAACGGCTGCGTTGGAAATCCACCCCCGTTGGAAAGCCCCCATCTCTCACCCGATGTTGCGCACGATTTGTGGCCCGATCAGGTTGGCCAGCGGCAGCGGCAGGCGCTTCCACAGGGCGATGAACAGGCGGTATTTGGGGTTGAGCGGGTTGATCTCGGGAGCCGGCGCGCCGTTGCGGGTGCGGTATTCATGCACCACCGGTTCGGGGGTGAAGCCCCAGTTCTTCTTGAAGTGATAGGGGCCGGTGTCGACCTTGCTGCGGCCGAAATCGAACACGCTGCAGCCGCTTTGGACGGCTCGTCGCATCAGCCGCCAATAGAGGTAGTCGGTGGAGCCCAGGGTACGCGCCTCCCGGCTCGCGCCGACATAGTAGGGCATGATGCGGTCACGGAAGGTGAAGCTCAGCACGCTGCTGACCGGCCGTCCGCCGTGGCTGACGGTGAGGATGCCGCAGTCCTCGCCGAACACGTCGAGCAGAGTCCGGAAATAGGTCTTGGCGAACACGGGGGTGCCCAGGTTGCGTACGCTCTCGGCATAGAGCGGGTAGAAGCGCTCGATGCCGTGATCGGCCGCGTCGCTCAGGCCGGCGTCGAGCGCCTTGCGGACCACGGCGCGCTGCTTGCGCGGAATCTGCTTGAGATTGGCCTCCTCGTCGGCGGCGATGGGCCGCTCGAAGGTGGCATAGAGGCCGTCCTTGGCCGTCCACTCGGCGTGGCGGCGGACGGGGCGGCGGTATTCGAGATAGTCGGCGCCCAGCCTGTCCATCAGGGCGGCGGCGGCGGCATCCAGCGCGGCATGGGACGCCTCGTCGCTGGCGATGGGGGCGCCTCCCATGCAGCAGCCGTTGGCGATCAGCGCGCTTCCGAACAGGCGGCTGCGATAGAAGGCCAGTGGCAGTACGCCCGTCATGGCGCCGTCGCGTTCGACATAGAGGTAATGGGTGTCCTGGCCGAAGCTGCGTTCGATCACCCGCTGCCAGCCCGAGCGGTGGAAGAAGGTCGCGTCGGGGTGAGCGGCGACATAGGCTTCCCAGCGCGGCCGGGTGGCCTCGTCGAGAGTTTTGACGACATGGGTCACGCGCGCGTCTCCCCCAACAGGCGTTGCGCCAGCGCCTCGACGCGGGCTGCATTGGCGTCCCAGCTGTAATCGCCCGCCTCCAGGGTGGCGCGCGCTCCCGCCCCCAGGCGGCGGCGTAGGGGCTCGTCGCGGGTGAGGCGGGCGATGGCTGCGTGGAAGGCCTTGGCGTCGCCGGGAGGGAACAGCAGGGCATCCCGCTCATGGCCGAGCACTTCGCGGATGTTGGGCTGATCGGGGGCAACGATGGCGCGGCCGGCGGCCATGTATTCGAACAGCTTGAGCGGCGAGGCGTAGTCCACCGCGCTGGGTTGCAGGGCGATGTCGACGGCGGCCAGCAGTCCGGCGATGCGGGCGCGGGGAACCACCCCCAGGACGGTCAGGCGCCCGCCGAGGCCGAGCTCCACCGCGCGCGCTTCCAGATTGGGGCGCGCAGGGCCGTCGCCGATGACCAGCAGGTGAAGCTCGGGCATCTCCGCCATCACCTCCAGCGCGGCCTCCAGCCCGTGCCAGTGGCGGAGGAAGCCGGAGAAGCCGAGCACGATGCGGCCCTCCAGCCCCAGCTCGCGGCGGATGGCGGCCCCGTCGGCGGCGAACTGCGTCCGGTCGACGCCGTTGGGGATGACGTGGACGCGATCCTCAGCCACCCCGGCGGCGGCGAGGTGGCGCGCAAGGGCGCCGGTGACCGGCAGGATGGCGTCGGCGGTTCGCCAGGTGCGGCGCTCGCTCCAGCCGGCGAGACGCTGCAGGGCCAGCCCGCCGTGTCGCGTCCGCTCGTGGCACAAGGGGGCGTTGACCTCCAACAGCAGTGGAGTGCCGGTGCGTCGCCGCAGCCATGCTCCAGCCAACGAGTGCAGGTTGTAGCGCTCGTACAGCACATCGGGGCGGTGGCGGACCCAGGCGCGGGCCAACCGGGCATAGGCCGGCAGCGAATAGCCCAGCTCCAGCACCTCGCACAGGGCACGCGGCAGCAGGCGGCGCACCCATTCGACCATGCCGCCGCCGGAACCGAAGGCGGTGGCCTCGTTCATGGGCGGAGCCACCACGACGACATCATGGCCACGGCGGCGCAGGGCCGCGATCATTTCGCCGATATGCACGTCCTGGCCATCCTTTGAAACGGTGCGGTGGTGGTAGAGGATCTTCATCGTCCGAGCGTCTCCAGCAGCCGGTCCAGGTCGGCGAAGCGGCTGGGCCAGGCATAGCGCTCGACCACCCGGCGGCGACCCGCCATGCCGATTTCGGCGCCATCCGGCCCGGCCGCCCGTTGCACCGCCGCGGCGAATGCCGCCGGTCCCTCGGCCACCAGCAGATGGGCGCCCGCTTCGGCGTCGAGACCGAGATTGGCCTCGGGGGTGGCCACCACCGGACGGGCCATGGCCATGCCCTCCAGCACCTTGTTCTGCACCCCCCGCGCCGTCAGCAGCGGCGCCACCACCACCGAGGCGTGGGCGAGGAAGGGCCGCACGTCGGCAACCCGGCCGGTCACCGTCACCCCGGCCGTGGCGCCCAGCGCCGTCACCGCCGCGCTGGGGTTGCTGCCGACGATCATCAACCGCCACGCCGGCGCCCGGCGGCGCAGGAGTGGCAGCACTTCGGCTGTGAACCAGCTTACCGCCTCGATGTTCGGCCAATAGTCCATGGCGCCGGTGAACACCGCCACCGGGCCGGCCTCATCGAAGGGGCGCGGGTACGAATGGTGGGGTGAGATCGTGTCGGCGTCGATGCCGTTCCCGATGGCGTGGATGCGCGCCGCCGTCTCCGGCGCCAGTGTCTGGAACAGGTCGCGTTCGGCCGCCGAGACGAACAGGCTGGCATCGGCGGTGAGCGCCACCCGGCGTTCGAAGGCGAGCAGGCGTTCGGCCTCGCGGTGATAGAGCCAGCGCATGGGCTGCCGCCGCTTCTCGGCGTACTGCCGCCATTTTTGCGAATCCACATCGCAGAAATCCATCACCGTGAGTGGCGGGCGCCGCCCCCCGACCACATAGGGCGCCACCTGCGACGAGAAGACGAAGGCAAGGCCGGGTCGCCGTTCTGCCAGGACGGTGTCGACCCAGCGCGTCATCCTGGCGTCGCGGTAATAGGGCAGGCCGAGCGGCTCGCCCGTGGCGAAGCCGCGCAGCCCGCGCAGGCTGGCCCAGCGGCGGTCGAGCGGAATCAGGCAGCAGCTCGCCACCATGCGCTTCACTTCGGAGGCATGGCGCCAATCGTCGGGATCATCGACGAAGCAGCCCAGGTGCACCGGATGCCGCTCGGCCAGAAAACGCAGGAAATGGAACGAGCGCAACTTGTCGCCCTTGTCCGGCGGGTAGGGGATGCGCTGGGCAAGGAACAGGATGTCGGGCATGGACGCAAAGTTGGGCGCCGCGCCGGCCCGCCGCAACGCGGCCGAAGTTCATGGTCCACCGGACAGAAGCCTCTGAACCTTCCGCCTGGACCGGCTACCGTGATCTTACTTGAAGTGGAATGGCACGGTGAAGCGCAGGCGGTCCTCGCCGGCGCCGGGCGGCGGCGGTGGGAAGGGGGCGGCGGCTTGGACCGCGTCGAGCGCCAGATGGTCCAGTGACGGGCTGCCGCTGGAATTCACCACTTCGGCCATCATTAGGCTGCCGGTGGTCGACAGGGCGAAGCGGATGACGGTGGTGCCGGAGGTGGAAACTGTCCTGGGCTTCCGGCGTGTCACCTGCATCCAGACCAACTGGCCGTACGAGCGCAATTCGTCGTCGAGCGACGATGTGGCGGCCAGCCGTGCCGCGGCCTGGGGAGGCGGTGGTGCCGGTTCGGCGGCGACGGTCGCAGCGGGGGCGAGGGGGGCGAGGGGGGCG
>CAJANL010000309.1 GCA_903941105.1 uncultured Rhodospirillaceae bacterium | reverse complement strand
CCATGTCTGCCGCGACATCCGCGACGGCGTGCTGACCCGCGACCAGGGCATCGAGCTGGTGCGCCAGTACGACCATGTGGTGCCGGGCGACGTCGCCCGCTGGCTGGAATATGTCGGCATGACCCGCACCGAGTTCGACCGCGTCGCCGACGGCTGGCGCGACGCCCGGGTCTGGGCGCGGAACGAATACGGCCACTGGATCAAGGATAACGTCTGGTCGCACAACTAGGCCGGACGCCTCCCATGCCGGCCGCCCCCGCGACTCCGGACGCCATCGCCGAGGGCGCCGACCTGTGGGTGGTGCTGACCGACCGCTTCGATGCCGAGTATGTCGAGAGTTACCGGCTGGCGGCGGTGGTGTTGCTGGCGGGCGGGCGCTTCTGGGGCAAGTTCCGGCGGGTCCATGCCCCGCACGGCCTGGCCAAGGCGTCGGAGGGCGTCTTCGGCAGCCGGGAAGCCTGTTCCTACGCCTACAACAATTTCTGCTCGCTGGTGGCGACGACGGTCCTGGAACGCAACATCTGCCGCCTGTTCTCGGCCAGCGCCTATCGCACGATGACCTTCAGGACGCAGGCGCCCTGGCGCAAGCTGTGGGGATCCGACGGCTTCGGCGCGGTGGCGGCGGTGAGCGAGGCGGCGCAGGCCTGCCGCGAGACCAAGCTTCGCGTCACCCTCGGCAATGGCATCCGCCTGCTGCTGCCGGTGGCCGCCATCGAGCTGGGTGGCCGGCATGGTTTCACCTGCCATAGCGAGTACGACGGCTTCCCCTCGGTGATGTTCGACCACGAGGAATTGGGCAAGCTGGCGGTCCGGCTCGACGCCGAGCAGTCCGAACAGGGCGACCAGCGGTACCTGTCCTACGAGGTCGCCGTCGGCGAGCCGTTCTTCATGGCCAATTACCGGGCCGGGCCGGGCGGCATCGAGGGCGGCAACGTCGATCCGGCGCACACGGCCTTCCGCCCTGTCCTGGCCGAGGTGCTGGCGGAGGGGCCGCCATGACGCCCCTCGACGACGTCGCCGACCTGTGGGCCAAGGCGGGCGGCGGCGATGCCATCCTGCACACCCGCCTCGACGTGGTGCTGTCGACGGCGGTCTGCTGCTGGGGAATGACGCGAGATTCCGTATCGGGCGCCGCCCTGCGCGCCGTCGGGCTCAACGTCGACGAGGCCGGCGGGCCGTGGTCGGTGGCCTTCAATACGCGCACCCCCGCCGTCGCCTGCGTCTGGGCGGCGGGGGAAAGACGGTTCCGCCTGTTTCCGCTGGCCGATGCCGCCACCTTCCGGACCGGCGCCCGCTACACCCCGTTGTGGCACCCCGGCGCGGCGATCGGCCCGGTGCGGTCGGCGGTCGAGAACGGGCGGCGCCTCAAGGCCCGGATTGCGTTCGACGGCTACCGTCTGGTGGTGCCGCTCCACACCCTGGAGGCCCATGACGACGGACGCTCGTTCACCGCCTACACCGAGTATGACGGGATGCCCGAGTTACTGCGCCACCTGGCGGTGGTGGACCGGCTGTCGCACCAGGTTCTGGTGGAGCGCCGCCGGCGCCGCGACGGCCAGGTGCCGATCATCGAAGGCCCCGCCGAAGACGGCTGCTTCCTGAGCTATTTCAAGATATCGCCGAACGGCGTCGGGCACTTCGACGAGGCCACCGGCGACTGGCGGCCGCTGGCATGCGACGACGTGGCCATCCTGGTCGAGGCGTCCGGCGATGGCTGAGGTGGCCATGACCGTCGAGGACGCCTGCGTGCTGGCGCGCGACTGCCATGCCCGCGGCGACCGCGAGCAGGCGGAATCGCTGCTTGCGACCGCCCTGCGGCATCTCGATGACCGCATCGATCTGCTCTACCAGCTCGGCAACGTCGCCATCGACACCGATGCCCGCCTCGACGAGGTCTTCGACTGGTTGAGGGAGTCGCCCGCGGCCCGCGCCCATCCGTCCTACCTCTATTCCATGGCCGTCCTGTGCGAGCGGCGCAACGACCCGCCGCAGGGGCTGGCCTACATCGAGCAGGCGCTGGCGCGGTTCGACGATCCGCTGCATCTGGCGATGAAATCGCACCTTCTCTGGCATGCCGGCGACATCGCGGGCGGATACGCCACCTACGAGGCCTACCGCAAGGCCTATATGGACCCGCAGTCAACCATTCCTTTGCCGCGCTGGCAGGGCGAGGATATCGGCGGCAAGACCATCCTGTTGCAGCCCGAACAGGGCATCGGCGACACCGTCCAGCACCTCCGCTTCGCCGAGGCCGTGGCGGCGCGCGGCGCACGGGTGGTGGCACTGGTGCAGCCGCAGCTGACCCGGCTGGCGGCGACCGTTCCCGGCATCGATGGCGTCCTCGGCGGCACGGCCGGGTTCGCCGGTATCGACATCTACAGCCCGGTGCTGGCGCTGCCGCACGTATTGAAACTGGGAGCGGACGACCTGGCGCCCCGCATCCCCTACATGACCGCCCCCGAGGTGGCCCGCGCCCGCTGGCGGGGCCGCATCGCGCCGGGGCCGCTCAACATCGGCGTGGTGTGGTCGGGCAACCCGCTGTTCCTCAACAACCACCGCCGCTCGCTGCCGTTGACGGCGCTCGCACCCCTCGCCGCCTTGCCGGGAGCCCGGCTCTACTCGCTGCAATGCGGCGATGCCGCCCGCGACATCGCCGCCGCGCCGTTCGCCCTGGAGGACCTGGGGGCCGAGGTCGCCGACTTCGCCGATACCGCGGCGCTGATGGAGCAACTGGATCTGGTGGTGACCATGTGCACCTCGGCCTGCCATGTGGCTGGAGCCTTGGGCTGCCCCACCCTGCTGCTGCTGAGCAACTGGGCCGATGGGCGGTGGATGATCGACCGGCACGATACGCCGTGGTACCCCAACACCCGGCTGGTGCGGCAGGGCCGCGGCGAAGACTGGCACGACACCGTGACGCGGGCGGCCGAATTGTTGGAGAAGGATGGGAGGCGGCAATGAGCGATAACGCTGTGGTAACGCTGTGCATCGGCGACGGGTTCGACGAGATGGCCGCGCTGACCCGCGGCCGCATCCAGGCCTATGCCGCGTCCATGGGGGCCGACTACATCGAGATCCGCGAGCGGGCCGTCGGCCTGCCCTATCCGCATTTCGAGAAATTCCAGATGTTCGGCATGTTCGAGCGCTACAAGCGCCTGCTGTACCTGGACACCGACATGGTGATCACCCGCGACTGCCCCGACCTGTTCAAGCTGGTCCCCGAAGAGGCGTTCGGCGCCTATTTCTGCCAGGACCACACCGATATGCACGACGCCTCCATCGTCGATTGCCAGAAGCACATCGGCGATATCGGCTGGAGCCGAACCTACTTCAACAGCGGCGTGATGCTGGCGTCGCGACCCCACCGCGAGGCCTTCCGGCTGGCCGGCGCGATCTATATGGGGTTCTACGAGCAAACCCAGATCAACTACAACATTCAGCGGGAGAAACTGCCGATCTTCGACATCGGCTACCGTTTTAATCACTTTTCGGTCTACGAAAGCATCAACCGGCTGAACAGCTACATCATCCACTATGCCGGCGCCGGCCATGCCGGCGAGAACATGTCGCGGCTGGACCAGATCCGCAGCGACATCGCGGTGCTGGAAGCGCGGGGCCGCTGAATGGCCGCCCTGCAGATCCCCAACGACAAGATCGGCATCGTGCCCTGCCGCCATGGCCCCATGGCGTATCCCCGCGCCGACACCATCATCGGCCGCTCGCTGGAGCTTTATGGCGAATACAGCGAGGACGAGGTGCGCCTGTTCGCGGGGCTGGTGAAGTCGGGCGACACGGTCATCGATGCCGGCGCCAATATCGGCGCGCTGACCGTGCCGCTGGCCCACATGGTGGGAGCGAGCGGCCGGGTCCTGGCCTTCGAGCCGCAACGACAGATCCACGCGCTGCTCAGCACCAATATCGTCCTGAACGGCCTTGAGAACGTGATGGCGGAGCGCATGGCCCTCGGCCAGGCCGTCGGCGAGACCTTCATCCCCAATCATTCGCTCGGTGAGGCGCGGAATTTCGGCGGCGTCGGCGTCGGCATCGGCAGCGGCCAGGCCTGCCCGGTCACCTCCATCGATGCCCTGGGCCTGCCGGCTCTCCGGTTGCTGAAGATCGACGTGGAAGGGTTCGAGCATCAGGTGCTGGAGGGCGCCGAGGAGACCCTCCGCCGCCTGCGCCCGCTGCTCTATGTGGAGAACGACCGACGCGACCTCGCCCCCGCCCTGATCCGGCACCTGCTCGACCGCGGCTACCGGCTGTGGTGGCATCTGGCGCTGCTTTTCAGCAGCAGCAACTTCCGCGGCAATGCCGACAACGTGTTCGGGCCGATGGGCTCGGCCAACATGCTGTGCCTGCCCAGCGAGATGCCGGTGCAGATCAGCCTGGAGGAAATCGTCGCCCCCGACCAGCCGCTGCCGTTCTGATAGGGCAATTGTTAAGCATTTTTCGGCTACCGTCAGGAGACAGGCATTCATTGGGTTCGACCATGGCCAGTCAGTTCAAGCTGCTCCTGATCAGCAACAAGGCGAACGCCGGCTACAATATCGCGCCGCCGCTTGGCCTTTATCAGCTTCAGGCCTATGTAACCCAGCGCGGCCTCGCTTCCGAGTTGCTTGATCGCGAACTGGAAGATCCCGATGTCTATCTTGAACGCGCCGCCGCCGGTGACTACGACGTCATCGGCTATAGCGTGTCGCACGACAAGATGGGGGTCGACCTCGACCTGCTGTGGCAGTTCAAGGCCGCCGTCCGGCGCGCCGGCAAGGACGCCCTGTTCATTGCCGGCGGCCAGGAGGCGGCGCTCAATGACAAGCAGTGGCTGGGGCTGGGAATCGACGTCTGCTTCCTTGGCTTCGCCGAAAAGACCCTGCTGGATTTCTGCCGGCGGGTCGAGCAGCGCGGCGGGGCGGCCGGGGTCGACCTGACCGAGCTGTGCGCCGGCCTCAACGGGGTATCGTTCAAGGACGGTACCGGCGAGGTGGCCCGCCAGCCCAGCCTGCCCCTGTGTTCCAGCGAATTCCGCGAGCTGTTCTTCGACAACATCAGAACCGTCGACATCCCCTATCACCGCTACTGGGACAAGCTGCGCGTCGAATCGGCCGACACCACCCTCGGCGCCTCGGACTTCATCATCGAGAACGTCAGGCTCTATACCACCAGCCACTGCCCGCGGCGCTGCGGCTTCTGCAATTCCCAGTCCTTCCTGCCCCGCTCGCAGGGGACCGAACTGGCCATCACCATGCTGTCCGCCGCCGAGGTGCGCGACCTGATGATGCACATGGTGCACAAGTACGGCGCGCGCGGCTTCCTGTTCAGCGATGACGATTTCCCGGTCGGCAACCGCCTCGGCATCGAGCGGCTGGAAGCCCTGTGTCGCATGATCATCGAGATGAAGGGGACGGGCGAATTGGCCCGGGAGACCCGCTTTGCCTGCCAGGCCCGCGTGCTGGACTTCGTCCTGCGGGCCGGCGAGGACGAGCGGCGACCCAACATCGAGCTGCTGAAGGTGATGTTCGAAGCCGGCTTCGGCAGCGTCGGGATGGGCGTCGAGACCTTCTCGGACCGGCTCCTCAAGATGCCCTCGGTCAACAAGCTTGGCGTCACCAGTTCCGACTGCAAGATGGTGATCGAGGCCATGCTGGAAATCGGCCTGATCCCGCAGATCAACATGATCATCGGCATCCCCGAATCCACCCCGGACGAACTGGCCCACACCATCACCACGGCGGTGGGCTATCTGGTCCGCGGCTGCGACATCGCCGTCACCAAGCACCTCCTGGCGCTGCCCGGCGCCCCCATCTACGGCACCGACACCTATGAACTGCGGACGCGGTCCTGGGTCCATCCCGAGACCGGTGCCGAGGAACTCATCGCCGACCACTACCTGCCGCAGCACGACCTGATCCGCTCGGTCAGCGAACGCTTCGACGACAAGAGCGCCGCCGAGTTGGCCGCCGTCATTGCCGAGCACGGCTGGGCCGGCAAGATCATCCACAAGCGGGTGGTCGGCATGTGCTCGCTGATCGCCATTGCCAATTTGCTGGGCCAAGACGAGCTTGAGGCCCGTCTGCGCACCGTCCTTGCCGACATCATCGGCAAGCGCGCGACGCGCCGTAACGCCTGACGCCATGGACTGCCTGGCCGATGCCCTGGACCGTGGCGGCGTTCCGGCCGATGGCACGGTGATCGTGCACAGCGCCTTCCGCGAGCTTGGCCGGCAGGGCTGGCAGGCCGAGGCGGTGATCGAGGCGCTGAAGCACCGCCTCGCCGAGGGCACCCTGCTGATGCCGACCATGACCTGGCGGACGGTGACTCCGGCTGCCAATGTGTTCGACGAGTTGGCGACGCCGTCCCACACCGGCATCCTCACCGAGTTGTTCCGGCGCGGCCATGCGCAGGCGCGTTCGCTGCATCCGACCCACTCGGTGGCCGGCTGGGGGCGCAATCTCGATCACCTGCTCGGCGGCCACCACCTCGGCTGCACCCCTTGCCCGCCCGACAGCCCCTATGGCCGGATGCGGAGCCTGAACGCCTTCGTGCTGCTGCTCGGCGTCGGCATGGAATCGTGCACCGCGGTTCATTTCATCGAGGAACGCATCACGCCCGACCTCACCCTATGTCCGATCGAGCGGATGGAGAGCTACCTGCTGCGCGACCGCCATGGCGTCACCCGCCCGATGAAGCTTCGCCGGCACCAGCGCCTCGACCGCGACTTCCACCAGTTCGGCCGCGAGATGTTGGTCCGGGGCGAGATGGTGCAGGGCGACTTCGGGGGCGTGCCCTGGCGCCTGTTCCCCATTGCCGCGCTCTATCCTATCGTCGAGGCGGCACTGACCGCCAATCCGCACGCCATCATTCAAACCGGCCGGGTAACCTAGCCGCGACAACAGAAGGGGAGCCGTCCTTGGTCACCACGCAAACCTGGAACGAGATCGCGGAGGTCACGCCCGCGACCATCGGCAAGCAGACGACGAGGGGCTTCGAGACCGACCCCAAGCGGCTCGGCTTCGTCCTGTCGCGCTATAAATTCATCGCCAAGGTCGCCGGCTGCCAAGGCAGCGCCCTGGAGATCGGTTGCGGCGATGGCTTCGGCACCACCATCATCGCCCAGGCGTTCGACCGGGTGACCGCCGTGGACATCGAACGCTCAACCCTGGACAATCGCTCCCACAACCAGTTGCTCGACCGCAAGGTGGAGTTCCGCCTCCACGATATCCTGGCGGCCCCCATGGACGAGAAATTCGACGTCGCCTTCAGCCTCGACGTCATCGAGCACATTCCGGAGGCCATCGAGGACCGCTTCTATCGCAACATGGTGGCCTCGCTGAAAGGCAAATCCACGGCGATCGTCGGAACGCCCAACCTCGCGGCGGAGGCGCATCAGTCGGAACACAGCCGCCGCGACCACATCAACCTGAAGAGCTACGACACGCTCCGGGCCGACATGCTGAAATACTTCGACTACGTGATCATGTTCGGCATGAACGACGAGGTCGTCCACACCGGCTTCGGCCCCATGTGCCATTACCTTCTCGCCGTCGGCATGCAGCCTAAAGCGTGATGCCCTAAATGTGCATCACGCTTTAGCAGGGTGCGGAAAAACTCTTCCCGCCGCCCTTCATCTCGTCACCCCCGCGAAGGCGGGGGTCCATGTTGGGGCAATGACTGGCATTTGCCCCCATATGCTGTGCTGCCGGACGCATGGATTCCCGCCTTCGCGGGAATGACCAAAGAAAAGTTGAGTTTTTCCGCACCCTGTTAGCTCGTGTTGTTTGCCCTCGCCGGGCGGGCGCGTCCGCGCCCTTGGCCACTCGCGCAATGCGCGCCAGACCGGCGGGTAGCCGCGGGTCAGGTCGCCCGGACGATCGCCTCGATGCTCTCCCAGTCGACGTCGACGACCTCGCCCTGCGGCCGCACCAGACCGAAGCTGAGCAGGACGGCGAGGCCATACCTGATCCGCCTCGTCATGAGTTGGTCGGCCATCGGGACGAAGCCGCCATCGGCCAGAACCTGCTCGACCGGTTGGCGGTCCTTCGAGATGCAGCGGCGGATCTCCTTGAGGAACTTCTCGCGGTCGACACGCTGGAAGTAGTCGGTCCGCCGCCGGACGGGGTAGGCCAGCGGCTCGGAGTCGGCGTGGGCGAACCGCGCGAAGGACTCCTCCACCGTCATGAAGTCGACCAGTTGCGGCGCCTCGGCGAAGATCGGCCGTGCCGCCAGCATCCGTTGCAGTTCTCCGACGAAGGTCAGATAGCGGGCGCCGCGCGGCATGGCGCCGCCAACCCGCTTCGCCGTGTGCAGCGCCCAGGCGGCGACGTCCATGTTCATGCGGTTGATGGCGATGAACGCCAGCTTGTAGAGCGACAGCATGGGATCGGCGTGGCTGCGCGCAATGGCTTCGGGATTGCGGACGAACGTCACGTCGCCGGTGCTGGGCAAGCCCCTCGACCGCCACCCCACCGGCACGCCGGGCGGAACCAGCATGGGGTGATCGGAGAATTCCAGCGGGATGAAATCCAGGGCGCGGGCCTTGGCGACGATGTCCTCCACCAGGGGGGCGCCGGTGCGGACCGGAAGGTAGGATACCTCGCAGGCCAGGCAGACGACCGAAGTTTCCAGCGTCTTGCGGGCGCCATCGAGGATCAGGCCCTCCGCCCCCTCGGTGTCTATGGTGAGCACGTCGACCCGTACGCCGCCCGCCGCGAGGTCATCGATGGTGGTGGTGGCGACCGTCAGCTCGCGGACCGGAGTCAGGACGTCGGCGCCACGGCCATCCGCTCCGCTCATCTCATAGACCCAATCATTGAACTTGGGATCGATGGCGAAGAACGAACTGGCATAGGTGTCCCAGCACAGGGACAGCTCCCGCTCGCCCTGCCGCTCGGCGAGGGCGTGGGGATGGCACTCGCCCTTGAGGCCTTCCCGCCTCAATCGGCTTTCGATCTGCGGCACACAGGTCGGATCGGCATCGTAGAGATGGTAGTAGCACTCATCCCGATAGGCTTCGTTCAACGAGAGCGTCAAGGAGCCGTTACGGCCACCGACATGATGAATGTGAATGGCCCGCGGCATCGAATCCCCGCTGTCGTTCAACGCTTGAGCAGTGTCCTCAGCCCACCCATCAGCTCCTCGACGAAGCCGGCGGCATCGTAAAGCGGCGTCTGGCGGACGTCGACCGGCAGACTGTTCCGCAGGTCCGCCAAACGGTCGAAATTCCGCGTCAGTCCGACGGCGATGCCGACGAATTCATCCTCGGTATGGGCGATCATGTCGCGACGATTGGCGGCATGGGCGATGGAGGCCGCCATCCGCCCCATGCGCCGGTCACCGGCCAGCGTCACCACCGGCACGCCGAACGACAGCGCCTCGGCAACCTCCACCATCTGGGACACCGGCGTGGTGTCCAGGAAAACGTCGATCATGGCGAAGAAGGCGACGCGATCCTCGGCGGCGGCGTCGGTCTCCTGCAGCAGCACGCGCTCGGCCACGCCCAGATTGGCGAACCGCAGCAGGCAGGCGTCGCGCACCTGTTGGTCGGGCGTGGTCGTGTAGCCCAGCAACAGCCGCGACCCCGGCACCGCATGCAGGGCCCGTGCCCACAGGGCGGCCGTCTGCGGCGTGATCCGCGCCAGATCGAAAACGCCTCCGAAGGTCACCGAACCGACGACGTTGGCCGGCGACTGGGTGAGGTCGGCGTTAAGGGTCTGCTCCTGGATCAGTTCATAGGGAGCCAGGGTCCGATTGAGCAGGATGCACTTGTCATGGACCGCCCTATCCACATCGTGGGTCATCGGCCCGCTGATCAGGTACTCGTTGCCGAGCGCGCCGTCGGCATTGGGAAAGCCCAGCCACCGCACGGTGAGCGGTGCCGGCTTCGCCGCCAGGAGCGGCAGGCGGGCGTTGCGGTTCAGGCCGGTGACGTCGATCAGCACGTCGATCTCGTCATTGGAGCACAGCCGGGCCAGGGTGGCATCGTCGAGGTCGAACGTCTCCTGCCACCGATACGCCTCATGCCGCAGCCACTGGCTTTGGATGTCCTCGGCGCGGCCCTGGCCATAGAAGATCACCAGATGGCCAGGGTCCTTCACCCGCATGAACGGCAGCAGGAAGCTCATCAGCGGTCCGGCGGACAGGGTATTGGCCAGCACGCCGACGACCAGCTCGCGCGTCTGGGACCCCTTCGAAACATAGGGCAGGGACGGCGTGCCGACGTTGGTCAGAAACGTGTCCTGCACCTTCTGGAACGTGCGGACATCGGGTTGCGCCGCGGCAAGGCCCATCAGTTCCATGCTCAGCCCGGCGTCGTCACCGGCGAGGCGCATGGCTTCGGTGATGGCGACGTCCGCCTCGTCGCCGCGTCCCAGGGCCTGGAGGCACTGGGTCAGCAGGATGCGCAACTGGACGTGCTTCGGGTTGACCGCAATGATGCTGTGCAGTTGCTCCAGCGCCTCGCCGAACCGCCGGCGCACCATCAACGACCGGATCAGCACCAGATTGCCTTCGAGGTGGGTGGGGTCCGACCCCAGTTCGAGGCGCGCCGAACGGATGGCCTCATCCGGGTTGGATTCCGCCTCGGATTTCGCCGCCCGGAAGTAATGGGCCGAATAGGACGCGGTTTCCAGGGCGTGGCGGAACGAGCTCATGCCGCGCGGCAGCAGGTCGATGATGTAGTCGTGCGGCTCCAGCGCGATGGCCAGCTTCGCATAGTAGATCGCGTCGGCGAGCCGGCCGACCCGCGTCATCATGAAGGCGAGCGCTTCGGCGTATTCGCGGCGGTTGGGGTCGATCCGCGCCGCTTCCTCGGCAAGGCGGATGGCGGCGCCGAAATCCTCGAAGTTGAAGGCGCACAGCCCCATGGTGTAGATGGCCTCGGAGCAGCCGGGATTGTCCTTCAGCACGGCGGCCGCGACATCCAGTGCCTCGTTGACCTGGCGCTGCTCGATCAGTTGCAGCGCGCGCTCGACTTCTTCGTAGACCTGCTCGTTCATGATTCCACCCAAGTCAGGACATCGGCATGTAGAAAGGGCTTCTCGGCGGTCGGGAGCTTTTCGAAGAACACGTCCACCAGGTCGCCCATTTGCCGCAGGGTTTCCAGGAGTTCATTGCGCACGATGACCGCGAACTCCGCCTGGCGTTCGGGTTCCATCTGGCGCTTGGTGTAGTAATCCGTCACCAGCAGGGTCAGGAACGCCGAGCCGCGGACGAAGAATTCGGCAAAGGTCGGCAAGCGCTCGTGGTCATTGATCAGCCGGACGGCCATGCGGGAACACAGATCCGGTATGTCCGACGCCTCGTCGCTGACGATGGCGCGCAGGTCGCCGAGCAGGTCGTGGACCATCTTGCGCCAGTCCTGACGTCCCCACATGGCGGTGAACCGCTGCGGCGCCCACTCCTCCATCCCGGCGTCGACCTGCTCCAGGGTCCGCCGCTTCAGGTCGGGATCGTCCTTCAGCTTCACCGAGGACGACATCTTGGGGATGGTGCCGGCGATGCGCAGGCCGTCGCTGCAATTATAGATCGTGTGGCCGACACGATGGCGCTCGATCATGCGCTCCATGGTGTCGCGGCTCCAGACGAAGTTCACGTCGGCCAGGACGATGCCGCCGAAATTGCCCGGCAACGGACGATCGAGCGCGCCTTCGAATTCGAACAGGTCCTGTTCGAGCTTCACCTCGGCATCGGCCTGGGTATAGGGCGAATACACCGAGTGGTGCCGCCCGGCCGCCCGCCCGCCGAGATCGACGCCGAACAGGTAGATCTCGCGGAAGCCCATTTCCAGGGCGCCGTGAACGCCGGTGTTGGTTACCGTCGGCCCCGCCTCCGCCAGCACGTTGGCCGGGTTGCCGAACACGGCGTAGGACGACAGCGCCGAACGCTGGAAATAGACGATCTTCTTGAAGACTTTCTTGAGCAGCGGCGAAACGGTGCTGGACGCGATCAGCGTGATGTCGGAAATGTCATGCTGGGCGTTGATCTGGCTCATGATTTCGTAGTTGATATCCCCGTTTTCGAGGATCAGGCAGAAATCCGGCCGGATGCCGTTGGCCATCAGCGCCGCCACCGAGGTGCCGCAGGCGAAAATGACCGCATTGTTCTGCTGCCTGCGCAGGAAATCGAATTCGGCGTCCAGCGACGGGCCCGACCCGACGACGAAGGCCGGCGCCCTCAGGTCACACCGCAGCTGCCTATAGAGCTTGAACCCGTCGGAATTGAGGTTGTGATAGGTCGCCCGGATCATTTCGAACTCGTCGACCATGAAGCCCAGCCCTGAAATCATCAGGTGGGCGTCACGTTTGAACATCTGCATCGCCTGCTGAAGAATGGCGTTGTTGTAATGCAGGAAGCAGAACGTCCAGTCGATGGCCACCGGCGAGCGGTAGCGGCAGTGCTGACGGGCATGATTGGACAGGATGATGGGATCGTCGGCGATCATGAACGAGACCGAATGACGGTTCTCGCGATTCCGCTCAAGCAGCGGGGTCCAGTCATAGACGTGCATCGACTGCCACAGGCACTCGACATTCGGCTCGACGAGGCAGACGGACCGCGCCTTGGTGATCTCAAGCAACGGATCGATGTGCTGGGCCAGGCCGACACCGAACAGTACCAGGTGGAATGACTCGACGGTGCTCGGCGCCGCCAGGAATTGCATGCCGGCATCGACGCCGCCGCGCAGCAACCGCGCCACGTATTGGCCGGCGACAAGATCCAGTGAACTGGTGTGCGGCGGATGGACGGTGAGCCGCATCCCGTAGGGGCGGTAGTTCTCCATCTGCTTGGCGGCGGCGGCCTTGGCGCCGCCATTGAAGAAGGTGGAACCCTGGAACTCGATATCGAAATCGTCGTCGCCGACATCGACCAGAGTGGTGGCCGGCACATGCGCGATCAACTGCGGCAGAATATAGGGAAAATAAAGCTCGAACGCCTTCAAATTTCGCTCGAAGAGAGCCTTGCGATCTTCCATCGAATGCACTCACGTTTGCGCAGTTGGGCAGGCGGACGAGCCTTTCCCCTCCATTTGGGTATAGAAGATGACGCCTTAAAAAAAGCTTAAATGAAACACGGGGTTCCGGCTGGTCTAGCCCGCCAGGGACCGCCCGGGCCGCCATCCCGGAAAGGCTGCCCGCACCCTGGCCGCGATGTCCTCGGGCATGGCCGGGCGATAGCAGGCGCCGGACTCGTTCTGCGGCCGCGCCGCCGCCCGGGGATCGGGGGACGCTTCAAGGGCGCGCAACGCCTCGACCATGGCTTCGGCGCAGTGGCGGTAGAGGCCGGCGCGGAACGCCTCGTAGCTGGCCGCATCGCCGGCTGGATACTCGCGTTCGAGGATGACCGGCCCGGTGTCGATGCCGGCGTCGATGAGATGGGCGGTGACGAACACCGGCTGGCCGTCGAAGACCTGCCACTCCGGGCAGGCATTGCCGCGATAGGCGGGCAACCGCCCGGGGTGGATGTTGAGGAAGCCGACCCGCGGCACCGACAGGTGCTCGGGCTTGATGATGCCGATGCCGCCCTGCAGCACCACGTCGATGCCCTCGTCCCGCAGCAGCTGCCACAGCTCGGGCGACTTCATGCCGGGAAAATGGGCTCGCATCGCCTCGGGCGGAATCGGCGCCGGAGTCCATAGACCACCGGTGCGAACCCGTTCGCGGGCGATCTGGTCCTCGGTGAAGACCCCCACCGAGGCGACCAGCGCCGGGACGATGCCGTGGCGGTGCAGGGCGGCGAAGTATTCCCGCCCCACGAAGTTGTCGCGCATGAACAGAAGTGCGATCCGCATTGCAGCCCGTCCCGGTTGGTGCCAGCATCATAGCCGCCACCGCTGGGGAAAACCATGTCCGACACCATGTTCATCGAAGGCGCTCTCGTCATCCTGCGGCCGCTCGCCGCCGCCGATGCCAGCCCGGCCTATCTGTCATGGCTGAACGACCCGGCGGTGCTGCGCTTTCGCGCTCCCAAGGCGTTTCCCAGCACCATGGAGAGCCTGCAGCGCTATATCGCCGGCATCCCCGATCGCGGCGATCTGGTGCTGGCGGTCTGCGAGAAGGCGGGCGGGCGGCACATCGGCAACATCGCCCTCAACAGCATCAGCTGGATCCATCGCAGCGCCGAGTTGTCGATCATGATCGGGGCGCGCGATACCTGGGGCAAGGGCTATGGCAAGGAGGCCATGACGCTGGTCAGCCGCCACGCCTTCCACAACATGGGACTCAACCGCCTATGGGCGGAATCGCCCAATCCCGCCTTCAATGCCGCGGTCAAGGGCCTGGGCTGGGTGCGCGAGGGCACCAAGCGCAAGGCGTTCCTGCTCGACGGAACCTTCGTGGATTTCGAGTGCTGGTCGCTGCTGGCGGCGGAGTATCGGGCGGGCTGACTCAGCCCGCCGCCGCCCACATCTCCTCAAGGGCGTCGACCAGCGGCTTGACCGCCCCCGCCGCCGCCAGCCGCTGCACCGGTTGCGCCTCGCGCATCGCGCCACGGGCGCGGGCCAGGGCGGCGCGGTCGGACAGCAACCGGGCCGCCTGATCGAGGTGAGCCTCCTGCCCCTCCGCTATCCAGTCGGCGAACCCGCATGCGGTCAGCATCGCGGCGCCACCCGCTTCCGCCGGGCCGCCGCCGCCGCTCACCGCCAAGGCGGGCACCCCGGCAACCATGGCGTCGGGAATGCTGGCGCTACCCCCCAGGGCCGCGACATCGAGAACGAGGTCCACCCCCTCGGCCAGCCGCCGCAGATGGACGCCCCGATCGAGGCGCGGCACGAACATCAGACGGCCGGCGTCGATACCGGCGGCGGCCGCCTCGGCCGCAAGGTTGGCGGCGGTTTGCGCACCGGGGTCGGTCAGCATCAGGCGGAGGTCGGGCACCGCCCGCATCAGCCGCAGCCAGCCGGCGAACGTCTCGGCGCCGATCTTGTAGGAGGCGGCGAAGCACGCCGCCACCGGGGGGCCGGAGCGCTCGGTCAGGGCCGGCAGCGGCTCGGACGCCATGGGCAGGCAGAACGGCAGGCGCAACAGTCGCTCGCAGAATTCGTCCTCGCTGCCGGCGGGCGCCATCAGGCTATCGGTCACGAAGGCGTCCATGCAGGAACCGCCGGTGGTGCCGCCATAGCCCCAGCCGGCAACCTGCACCCGGGCAAGCCGGTTCCACGCCAGCCAGGCGGCGCCGCCCCGGGTGTGGCGGGTGGTATCGATGAGGGCGTCGACCCGGTCGGCGGCGATCACCACCGCCGCGTCGGACGGCTCCAGCTGGGTGAGGTTACGATATTCGTGCCGTGCCCCGGTCATCGCCCGCGACGCCGGCCCCAGGGAATAGCTGACCACCTCCACCCCGAGGTCCACCAGGGCGTCCGAAATGGGGGCCAACGGCAGGCCGCAGGTGTGGCTGCGCCAGTCCAGCGAGACGATGCCGACGCGGAACTTGCGACCGGCCAGCGGCACGGGTTGCGGCAACGGCGGCAGGTCCTCGACCGCGGTGGCGGCCAGTTCGGCGTTTTGTGTCGCCAGCCGGCGAAATCGCGCCGCGTCCAGCGGCAGCGACAGGTGGCACATGGGCTCCAGGGTGGGCGGGCGCTCGCCCTCCGCCACCTCGTCGAGCAGTGGAGCCAAGGTCTCCGCCACCTCGCGGCGGGCGTCCCAGGCGCAGAGACGATCGAGCCCATGCAGCACCCGCAGCAACGGCCCCAACGGATCGGCACAACCGCCCAGCGCATCAAGATAACCATCAACGGCACCGACCCAATCGCCGGTGTGGAAGGCGATGCCGGCCTCGCCCAGCCCTACGGCGGTCTCCGGCCCCGGTTCGGCGGCGACGAAGAAGTGGCGCTCGGCCCAGTCCATCCGGCTCATTGTCGGCTTGCTCCCCAGTGGCCTCTGAGTATGACCAAAGACCGAGTTGGGTCAAGCAGCCACCCCCTCCTCATGATTTATTAACCGTCAGGCACAACAATTACCCCGGAATGAGGGCCGGAGAACCCAAGGTGCCGCAGATCGAAGAGGGCGACGTTCAGGCACTGCTGCAGGGGTTGTTCTCCTGGCTGCAGGAGGGGGCGTTCCATGGCCCGCCCAACGTCAAGACCATTGCCAACCTGCTGTGCGCCTTCGACACCGCGGCCTTCGTGACCGAACACATGCCCGACCTGGAAATCGACATCGATATCCTCGGCTGGGCATCCGATGCGGCGACGGTCGACGGCCTGATCTGCGAATTCGGCGTCTTCGAGGGCCGGACACTGCGCCAGTTGGCCACCCTCAACCCCGGCCGCCCGGTGTGGGGCTTCGACTCGTTCGAGGGGCTTCCCGAGGACTTTCCCGGGGCACCCAAGGGCGATTTCGATGTCGGCGGGCGCCTGCCGCCCGATTTGCCGGCTAATGCGCATTGCGTGCCCGGCTGGTTCGACCAGACGCTGCCGGGCTTCGTCGCCGCCCATCCGGGGCCGTTGCGTCTGCTGCATATCGATTGCGATCTCTATTCATCGACACGGACGGTGTTCGAGCATCTGGGGCCGAGGCTGGTCCCCGGCTCCATCATCCTGTTCGACGAATACTTCAACTACATCGGCTGGAAGGACCACGAGCACAAGGCCTGGACCGAGTACGCCGAGCAGCGGGGCCTGCGTTTCCGCTACGCCGCCTCGGAGGGCCTTCGCAAGATCGTGGTGAAGGTGCTGGAATGCTAGAGCCCCTGATGAAGCAGGCGGGCGAGATCGTCGGCTCGATGGCGCTGCGCGCCTCGCTCAGTTCCTTCTACGGCATGTTCGCCTTTCCCAAATTCCAGGAATTCGGCGCCGCCATCGAATCGGCCCGCTACCTCATCGAGAATATGAGCAACTGCGACACCGCCATGACCAACGATGAACTGCTGGCCCATTGCCAGGGCAAGCTCGGCTGCCGCCGGGTGCTCGCCCTGCGCGGCGGAGAAATCACCGCCGTCGAGCCGATCCGCCGGTCTCGCGCCGACGCACCAATTCTGGTCGACTGGGACGGCGCCTCACCCGACATCGGGCCGGCCCTGGCGGCGCTGGCGAAAACTCCGGGCGCCAGTGTCGTCGTCCTGGCCCGGCGCTACTACAACTTCCCCCGCTGGAACGCCGCGGACGCGCCCTTTGCCCTCCTCAACCGCTGTGTTGCCGAGCATGGCCTGGCGAAGACCTATGTCGCCCTGACCCAGATAGACACCGGGGTCGCCATGCGGATCACCAGCGCGCCGGCATGAGCCGCCGGGGCGCCTTCCTGACCAACGCCACCTCATGCGACGGCGCCAACCGGGACTACTGGGCGGTGATGGTGGACGACATCTGCGCCGCCCTGGCCGCCGCCGGTGAGGATTGCCGGCCGGTGCCCTTCGAGACGGCGGCGGTCGCTCCGGCCTGCGACGCCGCCCTGAAGGGGATGACGCCCCCCGACTATCTGGTGCTGTTCAACCTGCTGCCCGATATCCGCTCGCCGGGCGGCAGCATCTGGCACGGCGCCCAGGTGCCGCTGCTGGTCCCCTGCCTCGACCACCCCGCCCATCTCGCCGAGACCTTGGCCGCCCTGCTGGCGCGGTGGCGCGCCGAGCCGGCCCTGCCGCGCCGCATGGTCGGGGTCATGGAGGATGCCCATCGGCCCTTCCTGGCCGCCACCGGCTGGCCCGACGACGCGGTGTTCACCTTCGCCCAAGGAGGGCCGCCGCCTCTCGAACAGCCACTTGCCATCGCCGAACGTTCCGAAGGCGCGGTGTTCATGGGCAGCGTCGGCGCGCCAGTCTCCGACTCCGACTTCTTCGCCGCCCACCGGATCGGCGACCGTGACGTCTGCCGCGGCATGGCGGCGGCGGTGGAAGAGACCCTGGCGGGAAACGACGACGTCATGGACGTGGTGGTGCGCCACCTCGCCCATCGCATCGCCGACCCGGGGCGGCTGTGCCTGTCCATCGCGGTGGTTGACGGGCGAGCCCGGACGCTGCGGCGCTTCCGCCTGCTCCAGAGCCTGGCCGGCGTACCGATCACCGTGTTCGGCCGCGTCGATGCCGAGGCCGCCGCCCGGCTGCCCCATTGCCATCCCGCCGGCCCGTTGCCATTTCCCGATATCGTCGCCCGGCTCGAGCACACCCGGGTGGTGGTGAACGACACCATCAACCTGCGCGGCAGCGCCCTGATCCGGCTCTATTACGCCCTGTCGCGCGGCTGCGTGGTGGCCACCGAACTCAACGGCTTCATCGCCGCCGCCTTCCCCCCCGGCCGCGCCATCATCCCGGTCGGCCCCGGACGGCCCGAGGGCCGCGCCATGCTGGAGGCCATGCTGGCGGGGGGCGGTGCCGCCGAGGACATGGCCGCCGCCGGCCGGGTCGCCTATGCCGCCGGCCACACCTGGCAGCACCGGATCGGCTGCCTGCTCCAAGCCATTGGCGCGGCCGGCCCCTGAGGACGCGGCGGGAACTACGCGGCGGGCAACTCGGCGAATCCCTTGTCGACGAGGTCGGCCATGCCCAGCAGGTGCCGGCGCAGGATCTCGGTCAGTTGGCCGGCGAAGGGCTCGCGCTGGCCCGGAATGGTATGTTGCAGGCGGAAGAAGGCATCCATGGTCATCATGATGGCGGTGCCCCGGATCACCCGCAAGGCCCCGGCATTGCGCTGCAACTCGCGCGCCAGCATCCACATCCCGGCCACGGCACCGGCATAATCGGGCGAGGGCGGCAGGGCCGCGGCCAGACGGCGGCACTCCTCCGCCACCTGTTGCGCACCGTCCGCCGGCGTCCATGCCTGGCCGAGATTGGCGGTGGGGGTGGCAACCTCCCACAGGAGTTCCGCCGCCCGCCGCTTGTCCGCCGGGCTCAACTCGGGCAGTACCATGGCCTCGGGGCGTAGTGGCGCCGCCCCCTGGATGCGGATGCCGTCGCTGCAGTTGTAGTAGGCGATGCCGGCCCCCCGGGCGTGGATTTCGATTTCCTTGGTGTGGCGCGACATGACGTATTCGGAATGGGTGAGGGCGGTCCCGCCGAAATTGGCCGCATCCTGGGTGTGGAAGGGGAAGTCCCACTCAAGTTGGCCGGAGGTGTAGAGCGATTCCTTGCTGTGGTGCTGCAAGGGATTGCGCGAGCCGAGATCGATTCCCATCAGGTAGACCGCGCTGGCCCCCACGACCCGCGCCGCCACCATGGCGAGATTGGAGACCATGGGGGTTACATTGGCCAGCATCTGCTCGGGTCCGGCCCCGAACAGGTGCTCGGTGGAAAGGCCCGGCCGGAAGAACAGCACCGACCGCTCGAACAGTGCGCCAAGGCGCGGGTCGACTGTGGTGGAGGCCAGCAGCACGATGCCCGACAGGTCGTGCTCGCGCCGGTAGCTCTCGATCAACTCCACCGGCGGGCTGACGTTCTCCAGCTCGCAATGGATGTCGGGCTTGATGCCGTGCTTGAGCAGCAGGCCCAGCGCCGTGCCGCACGAGATCACCATGGCACGCCCCTGATTGGCCTTGAGCGCCGCCACCGAATCGTCGAAGGACGGGCCGGAACCCACCACGATCGCCGAAACCCCGGCCGGTGCCTGTCCGGCCTTGAAATAGCGGGTGCCGCCGTTGCGCAGGTTCAGATAGGTGTTGCGCACCATCGTCACCTCGTCGCTGACGAAGCCGAAATTGGTGGCGATCAGCCCGAGATTGCCCATGACCTCGCGGGCGATGGCATCGAGCCCCGGTGAATTGTAGTGATGGAAGACGGCGGTGCCGTCGATCAGCGGCGGCAGGGCATCCCGCAGCGCATCGATGACGAAGGTCCGCGCCGTCAACGGATCGCCGTCGGCAAGGAAATAGACGGCACGCCCCTGACTTTCCATGCCCTCGACGAAGCCCTGGAAGTCCATGGTGCGGAAGGCCGCCGCGTAGAGGTCCACATGCGGCTCGACGACGATCATCACCCGGCATTCGGTCGCCGCGGCCAGCACCGGCAGATGGTGGCCGAGACCAAGGCCGAACACCACCAGCTTGGCGGCCCGCACGTCCTGGCGGTCATCATCGCAGGAGATACCGTTCTCGGTGGCACAGCGGCGCAGGTCGGCAACGAAGGCGTCGGTGTCGGGGTCCGGGCACGGCTCGGGCAATTGCAGCGACACCACCGACCGGTTCGGATCACCGAGAAATCTCTCGATCTGGGTGGCGGCGTTTCGCCTCGCCCCACCCGGATACATGCTGATACCGCCCAACTTCAGGTCCCAATCGCCATCGGGCAGGGAAACCAGTTCACCGGGAACGGCACAGGTCTCGATGGCCTCGGCCAACGGCGCGAAACGGCCGCGAAGAAATTCGACATTGCGCCGGAAAAGGTCGTCTGCCATGGAATGCCTCACAGTGAATGCAGCGAATTGCGCAGGAAGGCGCGCCCGACCCGGCCCATCTGGCCGAAGCCGTGATAATCGACGGCGCGCCGGAAGCGCCGCTGCAGGCTCTCGTCGGTGGCGCTGTAGACGGCACGGCCGAAATGGCGGTCGATCATCTCCCCGGTCACGTCGGAAATCTCCTCGGCGGTATGGGCCAGCGCGGTGACACCCAGCGTGTCGAAGACATGCTTGACCTCCTTGTTGACATAAGGAGGCCGGAACGCCTCGCGGAACGACAATTGCCGCCCATCCCGCGTCGAAACCAGCTTGCGGGGAATCAGCAAATCGTCGTCACCATAGGTGTAGATGGCGGTGGGAAGCACATTGGTCACCACCGACGGCACCCCGAACACCTGGGCGACGCAGACCAGACCCGACTGGGTGGCCATGAAGAACGCCGAACTGGCGCAGAGGAAGATGTCCATCCACGGGCTCTTGAACGGTCCCACGGCATAGTCGATCACGCCCTCCATGGGCGGCAGCGGCGGCATGTCGGCGTCGCCCATGCGAAGGACCCATCCGCCCGCCTCGGTCACCTTGCGGATGGCCGGGAAATAGGTGGCGATGTCGGCATTGCGCATCGCATTGTGGTTATCGGTGTTCTGGTCGTTGAAGCTGGGCGAACGGACATGCAGGGTCACGTACCAGGCGCCCTCCGGCACTCCCATCTCGCGCAATCCGGCAGTGCCGCGCAGGCGATCCCCGTCGGACAGGCCGAGTAGCGGCGGCAGGCCGCGGCGCTTCCATTCGCGGCTGACGATGGCATAGGCGACGTTGCGGTCATAGACCCGGCCGTCCGGCGCCCGCAGCACGAAGGTGTTGAAGATCTTGCACTGGGACGGATCGAACCCGGGATCGTCGACGATATCGACATGGTCGCGCCAATAGTCGAGAAACGGCCGGTTGACCACATTGGGGGCAGCAATGAAGAGCAGCCGCTTCGGCACCGGCCAGCCCAAAATCCGCGCCTTGCAGATCATGTCCAGGCGATTGGCCCGCTCGCCGAGAACGGTTTGCAGAACATTCGACGGCTCCAGGCGCGCGGGGCAGTCGAGGCCGTCCCGATGGGCATCCCAACTCGTCGGTTCGGAAGCGAGGTCGGCGGCGGCGGCATGACAGACCGTGAGGTCCCCGGCTTTCCACGCCTCCGTCGGCAACATCTCGGGGGTGTGGAAATCCGGCGTCGTTCGCTTGAGTTCGAGCATGATCGCCAATGATCGCTCGGCCTGGCCGCTATAGGCCAGCGACAGGCAATAGGCTTCGAGGGCGAGGCCATCGAGTTGACCGCTGTTGAGCCTGGCTGCCTCATCAAACACTTCGTGCGCGCGGAAGCAGTGGCTGTTGAGCCAGCTCATGGCGATACCCAAGCCACGATACGCGCGATAACTGGTCGGATCGATCCCGGTCGCGCGCTCGAAGATGGACGCCGCCTCGGGGAAGCGCCGTTGGCCGAGAAGGTCTTCACCCTCGGCAACAAGCTGCCCGATGTCCTCCATCACCATGGCCCTTCCCCCATAAGCCTTTCGAGCATAGGACCAGCGAATTGCTTTAAGCCGGGTTAACGAATGCCCGACCTAAAGATAGTGCATGTGGTCACGCAGGAATTTGCGGCCGAGCCGCCCCATCTGGCCAAAGCCGTGATAATCGACCCCGGCTGTAAATCGCCGCTGAAGGCGGTGATCGGCTTCGGTATAGCGAATGTGTCCCAGTTGCCGCTCAATCATCTCGTCGACCACCCCGACGATTTCCTCCGCCGTGTGCAGTGGCACCTCGACATCAAGGCGTTCGAAGGCGGCAGCGGCCTCCTTGTTCACATAGGGCGGCCGGAACGCCTCGCGGAAGGACAGCATCCGCCCCTCGCCGCGCAGGAACAGCTTGCGCGGAATGTAGAGGTCGTTCTCGTCCACCGAGTAGATGCTGTTGGGCAGGACATTGGTCACCACCAGCGGCACCCCGAAGGCCTGGGCGACGCATTGCAGTCCGGACTGGGTGGCGACGAAAAAGGCTGGGCTGCCGCACAGGAAGACGTCCATCCAGTCGCTTTTCCAGCGGCTGGTGGCATAGTCCACCACACCGTCCATGACCGGCAGCGGCGACATCCTGGCGTCGCCCATGCGCACCACCCAGCCGCCGGCCTCGACGATGCGGCGTATGGCCGGCAGGTAGCTGTCGACCGGCGCGTTGCGGAGCGCATTGTGATTGTCATGGCCGTCGTCGGCGAAGCTCGACGAGCGCACGTGCAGACTGACATACCAAGCGTCACGGGGAATGCCCATTTCGCGCAACACGGCCTCGCCACGCTCGCGGTGCTGCGGCGTCAGCGACAGCACCGGCGGCAAGCCGCGTCGCGCCCATTCCCGGTTCGCCAATGCGCAAGCGACGTTCCGGACATAGGCGCTTCCGTCCGCGCCCCGCAAGGCGAAGGTCGAGAACTGCTTCGCGGCCGGGCGGAACTGGGCGCCCTCCTCGACCACGGTGAAATGGGGCCGCCAATAGTCGAGGAAGCTGGCGTTGACCACCTCGCCGCTGGCGTCGAGGATCAAGGTGTCCGGAACCGGCCACCCCAGCGTCCTGGCCTTGCAGATCAGTTCCAACCGGTTGGCTTGCTCGCCGATGACGGTGTTGATGACCAGTTTCGGCGTCAACACCGCCCTCGTGCCGGCGGCAGGGGCCCAAAGATCGGGATGACGGAGCAGATCGTCCGCCGCCCGATGGGTGACCGCCAGATCACCAACCTGCCAATACTGCTCGGTCCGCCAGTGGTGCTGCGTGGCGGTGCCGCCGGAGGACACCAGCGAATCAAGGACCGCCGCCGCCCGTTCCGAATTTCCTCCGTAGGCCAGCGACAGGGCGTAGGCCTGCGAGGCCTCGCCGTCAAGCATGCCGCCATTCAGGTGCGCGGCCTGTTCCAGGACCAGGTAGGCGGTTGCCGCATTCAGCTTGACGTGACTGAGGGCGATGCCGAGGCCGCGCATGGCCTCGTGGCTGTCGGGTGCCATCTTGGCGGCGGCGGCAAAGAGGTTGGCCGCTTCGGAATAGCGGCCCATCGCACTGTATTGATGTCCCTGGGCCAGAAGTTGGTCGAATTCCGCCATCGGCCATCCCTAGAGGAAATGCATGTGGTCACGCAGGAACACCCGGCCGATGCGCCCTATCTGGCCGAAGCCATGGTAGTCGACCCCGGCGACGAAGCGCCGTTGCAGGCGCTCGTCCGCCTCGGTATAGACCGCGCGGCCAAGATGCCGGTCGACCATCTCACCGACCACATCGCTGATTTCCATGGCGGTATGCGGCAGCGCCTCGCAGCCCAGCAGGTCAAGGGCCAACTGGACCTCGGTATTGACGTAGGGCGGACGGTAGGCCTCGCGGAAGGACAGAATGCGGTCTTCGGCCCGGCTGTGGAGCTTGCGCGGGATGACGAGGTCGTCGGCCCGAAGTGCTAAGATGCTGTTGGGGAGGACGTTGGTCAGCACCACCGGCACGCCGAATGCCTGGCAGATGTGCAGCAGCCCCGACTGGGTGACCACCGCGAACGCGGAGCTACCGCACAGGAAGGCGTCCATCCAGTCGCTCTTCCAGGCACTTCGCGCATAATCGACCACACCGGGCATGGCGGGCAGCGGCGGCATCCCGGCGTCCCCCATGCGCAGGACCCACCCGCCGGCCTCGACGATCCTGCGGATGGCGGGAAGATAGGACTCGAGGGCGGCGTTGCGCAGGGAATTATGATTGGCTCCGCCATCGTCGTTGAAACTGGCCGACCGGACATGCAGGAGCGCATACCAGGCATCCTTCGGCACCCCCATCTCGCCGAGGACGGCGAGACCGCGCTCATGATGCTCGGGAGTCAAGGATAGAACGGGGGGCAGGCGACGCTTCGCCCATTCCCTGTTCACCAAGGCATAGGCGAGGTTCTTGGGATAGGCGTCGCCATCGCCAGCCCGATAGGCGAACGTCGGAAAAATCTTCATGCTGTGTGGCGGGATGATGACATCCTCGATCATCGCGAAGTGTGGCCGCCAGTAGTCGAGCATGGCCCGATTGGCGATCTTTCCGTACGCGTTCAGGACGAGCACCTCGGGAACGGGCCAGCCCAACGCCCGCGCCTTGCAGATCAGGTCGAGCCGAGTGGACTGTTCACCGATCACGGTGTTCAGCACCAGCCGTGGCGCCAACACGGCATGGGTGTCCACCGCGGGGTCCCAGCAGTCGGGGTGGGTGAGAAGGTCGTGCGCCGCGCGTTGGGTGGCGGCCATATCGCCCCGCTGCCAATGCTGCTCAAGCCGCAACAGATAATGCAGGCTGGAGCCGTCGTTTCGAGCCAGCGAGTCGAATACCGCCGCGGCCCGGTCGGCCTGGCCGCCATAGGCCAGCGACAGGCCGTAGGCCTGCAACGCCTCGGCGTCGAGTTGGCCGCCGTTCAGCTCCGCCGCCAGTTCGAGATAGCTGAAGGCGGTGGCCGACTTGTCGTTGATGAAGCTCATGGCGATGCCGAGTCCGCGAACGGCGGCGAAACTCTTTGCATCCAGCCTGGCCGCGGCGACGAACGCCTTGGCGGCCGCGACATAGTCCTTGCCGGTCAGTCGTTCGTGGCCCTCGGCCAAAAGTGCGTCGAACTCCGTCATCCGCTTGGTCCGGATCAATGATGGCGATGATCACCGAATGGTGTGACAGATGGGCGGTTAATAAAAAAATAAGGGAGGGGATTTCTCCCCTCCCTCCTAGATGCGACCTAAACCTGCCCTTAACGGAACAGGCTGAGGACCGACTGTTCGGCCTGACCGGCGAAGGACAGCGCCTGGGTGCCGAGCTGCTGGCGAGTCTGCAAGGCCAGCAGGTTGGCGCCTTCCTCGTTGAGGTCGGCCAGGGTGAGCTTGCCGGAACCGGCAGTCAGGGTGTTCACGTAGTTGCTGGTGAAGTCCAGACGGGTCTGCAGCAGGGCGACGTTCGAACCCAGGGTCTGACCCTTCGAACGAAGCGAGCTGAGGGCCGTGTCCAGATCGGTCAGCATGTTGTTGATCTGACCAACCAGGTTGGAGTCCATGTAGAACTGGCCGGTCATGGCCGAGTTGGACACCGCGCTGACAGTCCCGGTGTTCGCCAGCGAGTAGACGGTCGACACGCCGGAGGTGGTGGTCTCGGTGATGTAGGCACCGGCGATGTTGTAGGTGGAGGCGCCGACGCCGACGCTGGCGATGGCACGACCGGCCGCCGTCATCGTCGAACCGACGGTGCCGATGGTGATGATGAAGGAGGACGAGTGAGCGAAGTTCGTCGCCGAGGTGTACGTGGTCGTCGTCGCACCGGACGACCCCACCACCACGGTGATGCTGCCGCTGCCATAGGAGAAGGAGTAGGTTCCCTGGGTCAGGTTGGTGGCAGTGCCGTTGTAGGTCAGGGTAATGGCCTGGCCGGACTGGATGGTCGCGGCCGAGTTCACCCCGAACTCGACGTCGAACGTGGCGGCGGTGCGAGCCACCGCGGTACGAGCCTGATTCTGGATGTTGCCACCGGCCGTAGCGACCGCGAACACCAGGGTCTGACCGGCGGAGAAGGTCGCCGTATCGGAGAACGAGGTCGTCGTGGCGTTGGTGGAACCGACGGTGAGCGACAGGGTGGCGTCACCATAGGAGAAGGTGTAGGTACCCTGGGTCAAGTTCTCGGCGGAGCCGGCATATTCGACCTCGATGGTCGAGCCGCAACCCACGGTGGCGCCGGTATTCGAGGCGTACGACACCTGGAAACCGCCGTTGTTGGTCAACGCGCGGACGATGTTGAGGCCGTCGGCGCCCACGGTCACGTCCACCGATGCGACCGCCAGGGTCGAAGCGGTCTCGGTGCCGAAGTCGACGCGCAGCGTCTCGCCCGAGCCATTGACCAGGTTCAAGCCCTGATAGGTGGCGTCGTTGGTCAGGTTGTTGATCTGGGTGCGCAAGTCGTTGAACTGGGCGACCAGACCACCGATCTGAGTCGAGGTGGCGTTCTTGGCGTTGAGCGCGAGACCCTTGAGCTGGCGGACGATGCTTTCGACGCCGTCGATGCCGTTGAGGGCGGAGGACAGGGTGCTGATGCCTTGGTCGATACCGGACTTCTTTTCGCTGAAGTCGGCCGCGCGATCGGACAGACCCTTGGACTGGAAGTAGGAGACCGGGTCGTCGATGGGGCCAGCAACCTTCAGGCCGGTCGACAGACGGTTCTGGGTACGCTTCACCAGGCTCGATGTATTCTGCAGCGAGAGCAGGCTGGTGCGCACGGAGGATGTCAGGGTAACATTATCGTTTGCCATGGAAGTGCTCCATTCTGAAGTGAATTCGGGGCAGGTTCTGCCCCGAGCCAGGCATTAGGATCCTCACATTCTGTGGGAACCTAATTGAGCTTTATAGCACCCAATGGTTAACAATTCTACCCATATCGCGCGTCGTCAGGGCTCCGAATCCAGATTACCAAGTCGATTATTTCGACCCGTCATGCCCGCGGAAGCGGGCATCCATACGGTGGTGATCTTCAGACGATGTCGTTATAGAGGTCCTGCCACTGCGGATTAAAACGCTGGATCATCTCAATCTTCCATGCCCTATTCCATTTTTTCATTTG
>CAJANL010000308.1 GCA_903941105.1 uncultured Rhodospirillaceae bacterium | reverse complement strand
ATTAAGGGCATGTCGTCAATTTGTCACCGGAGCCGTTCAAAGACCCGCCTCAGCATGAAACCCCGAGCCAAGGACACCACGGCGAACACCAAGCCGATCGCCAGATCATCGGCCAGGGTGATGTGAATGCCGAAGATCGGGAACACCACCACCTGGGTGGCGACCGCGAAGCCGTAACCGATCACCACGTTGGCTACGGCCTCGACCATGGACATGCGGCGAGATTGTCGCTTATGCCGACTTCGGCATAAGCGTCAATATGCCGACCCTGAGATTATGCCGACCTCTGGGCGAAGCTCGGCGCTGGAGGCGGAGATCGCTGCGTGGGACGCGGCATAATCGTAACGATGGGTAGGGTGACGGATACTCCTCCTTCTTGCCAAGAAAGGGAGAGTTTTCATGACGACATATCCGTCCCACGTCCGTGTTTCCGGGCCACTCGCATTGTTCGTGACCGACTTCGCAGATAGGCTCGCACAACAGGGCTATGCACATGGTTCAATTTGTCATCAGTTGGGCTTGTTGGCCCACCTAAGTCGGTGGCTGTCCGAACAAGGGCTCAGCGCCGCAGATCTACACGCGGGTAGGCTTCATGACTTTCGTCATGCATTCGCCGTCAATACAATCCTTGACGGGTATTTGGAAGACGGCGACCCTGGAGCCAGGCTTGCATTACTGTCAACTTATCTCGGCCATGTTAATCCGACGATGACGTACTGGTATCTCTCGGCAGCCCCGGAACTAATGGGGCTGGCCGGGGATCGGCTTGAGCGCCACCTGAGAGGTGACGCATGACTGCACTTACAACCACCTTGCAGACGTTCTTCACTGATCGCCTGCTGCGCCAGCGCCAAGTCAGCCAGCATACTCTGAGCGCCTATCGGGATACTTTGCGCCTGTTACTGGTTTTCGCGTCGGATCAAAAGAAAAGGGAGCCATCGAAGCTGGAGATTGACGATCTTGATGCCCCGCTCATCGGGGCCTTCCTCGACCACCTCGAAAATCAGCGGAAAAATAGCGTGCGCACCCGTAACGCTCGGCTCGCGGCGATTCGTTCACTGTTCCGATACGCAGCATTCCGACATCCCGAATATGCAGCCCTAATCGAGCGGGTCCTCGCCATTCCGCCCAAGCGCTTCGATCAGACGCTTGTCGGATTTCTGACCGAACCGGAACTGGACGCGTTATTGGCCACAATCGACCGCTCGACTTGGACCGGCCGACGTGACCACGCTCTCTTCGGCCTTGCGGCCCAAACGGGGCTTCGTGCATCCGAACTGATCGGCCTTCGGTGCGCCGATGTCCACCTGGGAGCCGGAGCGCATGTCAGTTGCCTGGGAAAAGGACGAAAACAGCGGATCACGCCGCTTACCTCCAGCACGACCAACACATTGCGCGTCTGGCTTGCGGAGCGCGAAGGTCAAGCACAGGAACCTCTGTTTCCGACGAAAACAGGGCGTGCACTTAGTCGCGATGCGCTTGAGCACCGTGTTGCCAAATACGTGGCGATCGGTGCCAAGAACTGTCCGTCATTGGGGCGGAAAAAGATCACTATGCATGTGTTGCGTCATTCGGCTGCAATGCGGTTGCTCCGTGCCGGTGTCGACAACTCGGTGATCGCCTTGTGGCTCGGGCACGAGCACATTGCAACCACCCAAATCTATCTGCATGCCGACTTGGAACTAAAGGAACGCGCCCTTGCCAGGACGTGCCCGCCGAACATCGCACCCGGCCGTTATCGCCCAGCCGACAAGCTCCTTGCATTCCTTGAGGCTCTCTGATTATGCCGCGTCCCACGCAGCGATCTCCGCCTCCAGCGCCGAGCTTCGCCCAGAGGTCGGCATAATCTCAGGGTCGGCATATTGACGCAATCGATCACCTTATTGAAATTACACGCTTAATCGACTTGATCTGTCTGCGACATAGAGCGGTACTGGCCCCACCACAACGGAAGGCCAAGAGCATGAAAACCCGAGACCAAGCCCTGACCGAGATCGCCGCCCAGATCCTGAACCTGGAAACCCTGGACAACCGCAACAGCGACCGCCTCGACTTCCACGAACTGGCGGTTTGGCAGATCAAGAAGGCCCTGGAAGCCGCATTTGCCGCCGGCCAGGAGGCGAAGTGACCATGGCGGCCCGGTTGACCGTCCGCCCCACCGCTGCCCTGAAGGCCCATCCGATGTGGTCCCAAGCCGACTTCGAATACTTCCGAGGAAAGGGCTACAGCAACCAGCAGGTTCTGGAGTTCTGGGAGCGCGACCTGCGCCTCGGCTGCAAACCGGTGAACTGGAAGCCCACCGACGCCAAGTACCAGCATTCCCTGCGCCGGATCACCCGGCGTTGACCGCCTTCCCGGCGGCGATGTCGTCGAAGCAGCGGCCATCACCATCCAGAATGGCCTTCTGTCCTGTCATCTTCTGCCAGCGGCCGACGGTCACATCGGCATAGGCGGGGTTCAATTCCATGGCGAAGCAGACCCGGCCGGTGGTCTCGGCGGCGATCACCGTGGTGCCGCTGCCGGCGAAAGGCTCGTAGACCGAATCGCCCTCGGCGCTGTTGTTGAGGATCGGACGGCGCATGCATTCCACCGGCTTCTGGGTGCCGTGAACCGTGGCCTCGTCCTCATCGCCATTGTTGCCGATGGCCCAGATGGTGGCCTGATCCCGTGCCCCCTGCCAATGGCCAGTGCCGTTCTTGCGCACGGCATAAATGCAGGGCTCATGCTGCCAATGGTAATCGCCGCGGCCCAAAACGAAGCGATTTTTCGACCAGATGATCTGGGCGCGGATCTTGAAATCATTCGCCTCCAGGCTGTCGGCTACCGTCTTGGCGAAGATGGCCGCGTGCCAGACATAGGCCACCTCGCCGGGGAACAGTGCCCAGGCTTCCCGCCAGTCGGCGCGGTCGTCGTTGGCCACCTTGCCGGTGCGGGCCGAGGACGACACCCCGGCTTCGTTCCGCCAAGTGGGATCGTATTCGACGCCGTAGGGCGGATCTGTGACCATCAGATGCGGCTTGATCCCGGCCAGCAGGCGATCCACATCGGTGGCGACGGTGCTATCGCCGCACAGCAGGCGATGCTTGCCCAGGATCCACAAATCGCCGGGCCGAGTCACCGGATCTACCGGCGGTTCCGGCACTTCATTCTCGCCGGTTTCATCACCCTGGCCATCGCCCTCGTCATCAAGGGGAGCCATCAGAGCGTTCAACT
>CAJANL010000307.1 GCA_903941105.1 uncultured Rhodospirillaceae bacterium | reverse complement strand
CCAGCTGGCCCGCATCGGCGTCAAATCGCCCAAGCCCGGCATCGCGGTGTTCGACGACGCCTCGGACTGGATCGGCAAGCCGGTGGTGGTCGGCGAAAAGGTGATGGTGGTCACCGACGAGACTGATACCGAGATCGAGGCATGGGCTTCCGTTTCCGATGTGGGCGAGGTCAGGCCGGGCGCCAGACTGACCTTGTTCCTCAACACCAATCCGCTGTCGCCAGTCCATGCATTGGTCCGAACCGTGGCCTATGATTCCACCGCCCGGCCCGACGCCAGCATCGCGCACCGCATCCGCGCCACCCCGGCGGAAGGTGAGGCCAAGCCTCGCCTTGGTCTCAAGGGCACCGCGAGAATCGATGGCGACACCGTGCCCCTGGTGTGGTGGCTGTTCCGCCGCCCTCTGGCCACCATCCGCCAGTTCGTGGGTCTCTGATCATGATGGGAGCGATAGCCGCCGGAGATATGGCGCTGCCCCAATTGCGGGACGAATTGACCCTGCATCCGGGGGCTGCCGCTCCCGATGGTGCCCCCACCTGGACACTTCACGATCCACTGCGCAATCAGTTCTACCGCCTGACCTGGGCCGCCTTCGAGGTGCTGTCGCGCTGGCATCTCGGTGCCCCGCAGGCGGTGGCCGATGCCGTCAGCCTTGAGACCACCTTGGATATGGATGAAGACGACGTCATGGGGGTGGTCGAGTTTCTCGCTCGTGGGCAATTGCTGAAGCCTGCCACCGCCGCCGACAATGCCCGCCTGTTGGCCATGCGCGATGCCATGAAAAGCTCCTGGGCGACATGGCTGCTGCACCATTACCTGTTCTTCCGGGTTCCCCTGGTCCGCCCCGATGCGCTGCTATCCCAGATGTTGCCTTGGGTGGCTTGGCTGGGAAGCCGACGATTCCGCCTCGTCACCATTGTTGCCCTGCTGATCGGGCTGGTCCTGGTGGGGCGGCAGTGGGAGTCCTTCGCCACCACCTTCGTCGATCATTTTTCCCTGACCGGGCTGGCGGCTTTCGGCATCGCCCTGGGATTGGCCAAGATCATCCATGAACTGGGGCACGCCCTGGTCGCCAAGTCGTTCGGCTGCCGGGTGCCGACCATGGGGGCAGCCTTCCTGGTGATGATGCCGGTGCTTTATACCGATGTGAACGAGGCTTGGAAGCTGACCGACCGCCGCCAGAAGCTGCTGGTCGGCGGTGCCGGCATCATCGCCGAACTGACCCTGGCCGCCTGGGCGACGCTGGCCTGGGGATTGCTGCCGGACGGCACCGCGCGCGCCATGGCCTTCACCCTGGCCGCCACCACCTGGATCAGTTCGCTCGCCATCAATCTCTCGCCCTTCATGCGTTTCGACGGCTATTTCCTCGCCATGGATGCCTTGGATGTCCCCAATCTGCATCCGCGCAGCTTCGCCCTGGCCCGTTGGCATCTGCGCGAAGTGCTGTTCAAGCTGGGAGAGCCGGTACCGGAACACCTGCCGCCCCGCACCCGTTTGGGTCTGATCGCCTTTGGCTGGGCGGTGTGGATCTATCGCCTGACCCTGTTCCTCGGCATCGCCGCCCTGGTCTATCACTTCTTCATCAAGATCGTCGGCGTGTTTCTGTTCGCCGTCGAGATCGGCTGGTTCGTGTTCAAGCCCATCGCCGCCGAGATGGCGGAATGGACCAAGCGGTGGGAGGCCGTCAAGCTCAGCCGCCGCTCACGCCTGACCTTTGGCCTGCTGGCCGGTCTGGTGTTGCTGGCGGTGGTGCCGTGGAGCGGCCGGGTGTCGGCGCCAGCGATCCTCAAGGCTGCCGAGCATGTCCAGCTTTACGCCCCGTCGCCCGCCATCCTGGCCGGGCTGGAGGTAGCCGAGGGGCAAGCCGTCGCCGCCGGCACCGTCCTCGCCCGGCTGGAGAACCCCGATCTGGCAGCCCGTCTGGAGCAGACGGGGCGGCGCATCGGCGTGCTGAAATACGAACTGTCCTCTATCGGCGTCGACGACACCTTCCGCAGCCGCGCCCAATCCATCGCCAAGGAATTGGAGACAGCCCTGGCGGAACAGGCCGGGCTGTCGGCTGAAATCCGCCGCCTCGGCTTGACCGCCTCCATGGACGGCATCGTCACCGATCTCACCCCCAATCTACAGCCCGGCCAGTGGATCAACGGCAAGGAATCCCTGTTGGCTTTGCGGCAGGGTAGCGTTCTGGAGGCTTATGTCACCGAAGAGGACCTGCCCCGCATCGTCACCGGGGCCAGGGCCAGTTTCATCCCGGAGGGGGCCGCCAACGCGCGCGCAGCCACTATCACAACGATCGACCGCATGGCGGTCAAATCCATGACCGAACCCGCCCTGGCGGTTCCGTTTGGCGGCGCCATTCCGGCCCGCATCGACAGGCAAAGCCTGATCCCCGATGTCAGTATCTATCGGGTAAGATTGTCGCTGAATGAGACCGGTGAAACCTCTGTCATCCAGCGCGGCAAGGTCCACATCGAAGGCGAACGCCGTTCCGCCCTGGGTCGCGCCCTGCGCGCCGTCGCCGCCGTCCTGATCCGCGAATGGGGCGCATGATGCGTCATAAGGAGAAGAAAGCCATGAAGCTGAAATCCCTGGTCCTGGCGGTCCTGCTGCTGGCCGCTCCGGCCCTGGCGCAGCCCGCCGCCGTCGACCGGACCTACGAGGCCGAAAAGGCCGCCGAAATCTCCAATGCCAAGCTGCAACTGGCCACCCAGCCGGGCTCAACAGCGGTGCAGGAACTCAACGAGGCCGAAAACACTCTCCGCCGCCTCAAGGAAACCAAACCCGCCGATCAACGCCGCAAGATTGCCGCCGAACTGGAAATGGCCATCACCAGACTGAAAATCGCCGCAGGTGCGGGATCACGACAACGGTGACGCGGTCGTAGCGCCCTGCCACCGCTTTTGACATGATATGCGCCTGTTCGGAGGTGTCATGGCGAAACAGAGAGTCTGGGTGAAAGCCCTGTCGAAGGACGATAAGGCGGCCATCGCCGCCACCTGCGAGCGCTTCATCGCCGATGTGCTGAAGCCCCGCTTCCTGCCCGAGATCCGTCCCACAGAATTCAACTACCCCATCGACATTACCGGCAAGTGGCGCGGTGACCGTTACAGCTTCATCCAACGCTACCGTTCTGGCTTTGCCGACACTGCGAGCGAGGAATTCGACTCAGCCTTCGCCCGCCTCGACCATGTCAGCGGCGAGCGCTTCGATCTGATGTGGCACCGCCATACCGGCCAGTGGCTGTGCTTCCAGGCCGGAATCACCGTGCCTGAGGCGCTGGCGCTGATGGAAGCGGAAGGGCTGCTCCAACCGCTATGACCCGCTTCGCTGTCGATGTCCTGCGGCGGATGGCCGGGGATACAGCGTTCGCCCGCGGAGGCCTATCGGTGAATATCCCTCGCCAGAACCTTGCTGGGTCGTGGCCCGCATGGAGGTGCTGTTCGGCAGCACGAACTGGCCAAGTAACTCCGACTTCTGGTGAGCGCCCGGACAGCCTCGTAAGTTCTTGATATTCCAGCGGAGAGGGTTGGGTTGCGGTTCCCTTTCCTACGCCATT
>CAJANL010000306.1 GCA_903941105.1 uncultured Rhodospirillaceae bacterium | reverse complement strand
TCGGCCCCCACCTCGATATAGGCGAAGTACTGGCAGAGGGGCAGGATGGCGTCCTCCAGCAGCGCCGCCGCCTGGGCGTTGTCCGAGGCGGTGTTGTCGCCATCCGAAGCCTGCGCCGCGTAGATGTTCCAGTCGCCGGGCGAATAGCGTTCCCGCATGACCCGCTGCATCTCGGCGAGCGCGGTCGAGACCACGGTGCCGCCGGTCTCGGTGGAGTAGAAGAAGGTTTCTTCGTCCACCTCCTTGGCCTCGTGGGTATGGCGGATGAACACCACGTCCACGTGGCGGTAGCGCCGGGTCAGGAACAGGTAGAGCAGCATGAAGAACCGTTTGGCGAGGTCCTTCATGTGCTCGGTCATCGAGCCCGAAACGTCCATCAGGCAGAACATCACCGCCTGGGTGATAGGCTTGGGCACCGCCTCGAACCGGTTGTAGCGAACGTCCAGCGGGTCGATGTAAGGCACCCGCTTCGAACGCGACACCAGATGGTCGAACTCGACCCGGAGCTCGGACAGCCGCTCGGGATCCTCGCCCGACTCCTCCAGCGCCTTGATCTCCTCCTCCAGCGCGGCGAGGTCGGCGGGGCGCGGCCGCCGCAGCGCGATGCGCCGCGACAGCGAGTTGCGCATGGTGCGCACCAGGTTGAGATTGGCCGGCGAGCCCGTCACCGAGAAGCCGGCCCGCGCCAGGTTGTGGGCGTCCGAGCGCTTGACGTTCTTCTTCACCAGGTCGGGCAGTTCGAGGTCGTCGAGGAAGATGTCGAGGAACTCGTCCTTGGACAGGATGAAGACGAAATCATCGTCGCCATCGCCGTCCGGGCTGCCCTCGGACCCGCTCCCGCCGCCGCCGCCGCCCGGCGGGCGGGCGATCAGGTCGCCCTCGACATATTCCTTGTTGCCCGGCACCACGTGGTCACGCTCGCCGCCCTGCGATGCGCGCCGGAAGCCCGGCTCGCGCAGCCCGTCCGTCGGGATGGAGATGCGCTCGCCGTTGGCGATGTCCTGGATCGACCGCTCGCCGGAGGCCTCGCGCACCGCCCGCATGATCTGTGAGCGGGCGCGCCTCAGGAAGCGCTGCCGGTTGGCGAGGCTCTTGCCCTTGGGGTTGAGGCGACGGTCGATGATGTTCATGGGCTACCCCGCCTGTTTGACGCGCATATACCACTCCACCAGGCGGCGAACCTGACGTTCGGTGTAGCCGCGGTCCATCATGCGGTCGACGAATTCGGTGTGCTTCTTCTCGCTGTCGGAGTCCTTCTTCGAACCGAAGCTGATGACCGGCAGCAGGTCTTCCACCTGGCTGAACATGCGGCGTTCGATGACGTCGCGAATCTTTTCGTAGGAGGTCCAGGACGGGTTCTTGCCGCCGTGGGCCGCCCGCGAGCGCAAGCTGAACTTCACCACCTCGTTGCGGAAGTCCTTGGGGTTGGCGATGCCGGCCGTAGGCGCGCGCATAACGGGAGAAGATATCGTCGGCCGCGAGCATCAGACACTCCATCGCGAGGGTCGGGACGTGAAGATCATCAAGATCATCGCGTTCATGTACGAATTCGGCGCGGGCAATTCATCGGCCCCAGCCGAGGGGCCGGAGCCCCCCGCACCGTCAGGCCAGTCCGCCTCGCCATGGGGCGGTGGGGCGGAAGGATAAGGGGGAGGCGCCAAAGTCCACATGGCATCGCCCTCTCGCGTAATGCGATTGCCTCTCAATATTACCAAGTGGTCGTTAGCAAGCTCCTTAGACATCCCTGTCCTCATGCGTTTTCCGCTTCCCCGCTATCGAATGGGCGCGGGTGGGACCGTCGTTGGGCGCAAAGGCGCAGAACGCGTGACGATTCACCCATCCATGAAACCCTGCACCCTAGATGTTGGTCCCCGGGCGGTGCTTGACAACCCACCTTGGGCCGCACGACCGGGTGCGCCTGTTTTCAAGGGGATGTTTTGGAGATACCTTACGGCATTGGTAATACCGACAAGGGGGCAGGCCTTGACCTTGAGCGCGCTTTTGGCGGCCCGCATGGCCGATGGGCGGCCGGTCCGCGTCGGCCTGATCGGTGCAGGCAAGTTCGGCACCATGTTCCTCGGCCAGGCGCGCACCATCCCCGGCGTGCATGTCGCGGCCGTCGCCGATCTGGCGCCCGAGCGGGCCAACATGGCACTGGCGCTGGCCGGCTGGCCGCCGCTGAAGGCCATCGCGCGGTCGCTCGACCAGGCGATCGGCTCGGGGGGTACCTGGGTGACCGACGATCCGTTCGCCCTGCTGGAGGACGCCAGCCTCGACGTGATCATCGAGACCACCGGCAACGCGCGGGCCGGCGTGCGCCATGCCCTGGCCGCCATCGGCGCCGGCGTCTCGGTGATCATGGTGACGGTGGAGGCCGACGTGCTGGCCGGCCCGCTGCTGGCGAAGCGCGCCGCCGAGGCGGAGGTGGTCTATTCGCTGGCCTATGGCGACCAGCCGGCCATCATCTGCGAGATGGTGGACTGGGCCCGAACCGCCGGGTTCGAGGTGGCCTGCGCCGGCAAGGGCACCAAGTACCTGCCGGGCTACCACGCCGCCACGCCTGAGACCGTATGGCAGCACTATGGCGTCGACCCCGAGGAGGCCAAGGCGGCCGGCATGGCGCCACGGCGGTTCACCTCCATCGTCGACGGCACCAAGACCGCCATCGAGCTGGCGGCGGTGTGCAACGCCACCGGACTGCGGCCGCCGTCCAACGGGCTGGCCTTTCACCCCTGCGGCACCCACGACCTGCCCCGCCTGCTCAAGCCCACCTTCGACGGCGGGCGGCTTGAGGCCATGGATCAGGTGGAGGCGGTGTCCTCGGAGGAGCGGGACGGCCGTCATGTGCTCGGCGACCTGCGGCGCGGCGTCTTCGTCACCTTCAAGGCCCCGACCATCTATTCGGCGCGCTGCTTCTCGGAATACGGCCTGGTCAGCGACCCCTCGGGAGACTACGCCGCCCTGTGGCGGCCGCACCACTTCATGGGCATGGAGTTGGGGATATCGGTCGCCAATGTCGGCTGCCTGCGCCGTCCCACCGGCTGCCCGACCGGATTCCGGGCCGACGTGGTGGCGGTGGCCAAGCGCGATCTCGACCGGGGCACGCCGCTGGACGGCGAAGGCGGCACCACGGTGTGGGGCAAGCTGGTGCCCGCTTCGGCCTCCCTGGCCCTGAAGGCGATGCCCATCGGCTTGACCGAGGGGCTCGAACTGCGCCGGGCGGTCGCCGGCGGCCAGGTGGTCACCTGGGACGACGTGGTGCTCGACGAGGCCGACGACGTCCTGGCGCTGCGGCGGGAAATGGTGGCGGAGTTCGGCTAGCCGCCCTTTCAGGCCGAGCGTAGCGATAGCCTCATCCTGAGAGCCTGAGAAGAAATCGGTTTTGACCGAGGATGGTGTCACGCGGGAAGGGATTGCGATTGGTGCGGCTCGCCAGCCGGGCGCTGGCGGCGGGTGTCTTGGCTGCGCGTCGGCGGCCGGGGATGGCGTCGCGGGTTGGGTTGCCGCCTTCCGGCGGGGCTTTTGGCCTTAGGCGGTGGCGAGCGCGAAGCTCCGCATCATGTTGTGGGCGATGGCGTGCCACAACATGACCGCGCGGACCTTTTCGACCCCGCGCACCAGCAGCCGGGTCAGGCCTCGGTTGCGGAGGTGGGCGTTGATGCATTCGTGCGGCCCGCGGCGGCGATAGGCGTCCGCGAATTCCGGCGTGGTGAGCCGCCGGCGCCAATCGGCGACGCCGGGGCCATCGTCCGGTCGCGGTGTTTCGGGGGCCGAGCCGTGCTTGTTCTTGATCGGCGGGCAGACGATTTCGACTTCGCCGCCCTCGGAAGAGTGGGCCCATTCGATGTCGGCGGCGCTGGTGAAGCCGCCATCGACCAGATAGCGGGCCGGAGTGCGGTTGAAGCGGCGTTTCACGCGTTCCAATCCCTTTCGCGCCAGACCGCGATCGGAGCCGGTCGTCTCCACCGTCACCTCGACGATCACCTGGGCCTGGGGGTCGCTGACCACCTGGACATTGTAGGCGGGGCGAAAGCCGCCATCGGCCATCTTCATCACGCGGGCCTGGGGATCGGTGGTCGAGGCCCGTGCATCCGAGGGCTTCTTCTTCTCGTTTCCCTTCTTGCCACGCCGCACGGCCCGGGCCTTGCGATCCCCTTCCAAAGCCGTGGCCGCCGCCAGGGCGCGCTCGGTGCGCGCCTCGATGTCGCGATCCGCCCGCTCACGGGCTGCTTGCGCCCGCCGGGTGCTGGCCGTGGAATCGGCATCGACCTCACTCTTCAATTGGGCAACGCGGGCCGCGACCCGCTCTTCCAGCGTCTGACGGCGCCGGAACGAACTCGCCCCCGCGTTGGCGCGGATGCGCACGCCGTCCTGCGCCAACTCGGTCAAGCTGGCTTGGCCCGACGTCACCAAGGCGGTCACGCTGGTGGTCAGGATTTTGTCGAGGACCGCCGCATGGGCAACCCGGAAGTCCGACAGGGTGTGGGCGTTGGTGCCCACACCGCCGCACAGCCAACGATAAACCACGTGGTCGCGGCACAAACGTGCCAGCACCCGGGCGCTGCCAATGCCGTCGATGGTGGCATATAGCCAGAGCGCGACCATGATGCGCGGATCGGTCATGGGCCGCCCGGCTCGGCCGTCGCGGGCACGGACCGCATCGTGGATCGCCGACAGGTCAAGCCGCTCGACAAAGCGCCACACCAGGCGCGCCAGATGATCCCGGGGAAGTTGCTGATCAAGGTCGACCGGTTGCAGCCTCACTTGATGACGGTCCGCCTCGACGAGACGCGGCGCCCCTCGGGGACGATCCGGCGCTAATTGCTCGGGCAATCCGTCGAAAAGTTCATCCGCCATGATGCCACCCCCCGTCGCCATCCCGAGATGGAATCATCGACACCGCAAAAGGGCAAGGGGCGAAGAGGCTGCGCCTCCGGAAAGAAAAGCCGGCGTGACGCCGCCGAATTTTCTCCTCAGGCTCTGAGGAGCGCAGCGTCTCGACGAGGCGGGCCAAGGTCGTGCGACGCGCCCCGCCCTTCGAGACGCCACTTCGTGGCTCCTCAGGGTGA
>CAJANL010000305.1 GCA_903941105.1 uncultured Rhodospirillaceae bacterium | reverse complement strand
ATGATTACCTCTGGGTGAAATCGAGTCGCTCGACGAATGTACCCAGTAGCGCATATGGCCCCGAACGAAGAGTGTAGCCATATCAATGGGTTGCGCTCCTTCGAAGCGGGAAGTTCAGACTAAGTATCGGCTGAACCCAATTCTGCCACCGCCTGCTTGCGCGGTCGGCCACGCCTGCGGACCGCCCGTTTTCGCTTGGGACTGATCAGGCGATGAGACTTGATTGCCTCGATCACCTCGGCTCGGTCGAAAACAAACTTACTACCGACCGGGTAGCGAGGGAGAATTGTCTCGGGGAGGTGATAGAGGAAACTAAGGCTAATGCCGAACTCTTCGCTCACCTGCCGGAAAGACATGAATCCGCTGGTGGGCTTGGGGTGCAGATGCTTTCGTGACCGCTTGTCAGACATGGGAAATCCCCAGCACAAAAGGCCGGAGGACTTCGCGCGCAGTCCGGCCCGTCGTGTGGCACTACCCAGTCCTCGCAGAGGGCTTCCTTCCGTCCCTCGCTTGACGGTCCCGGCCCCGTCTCTAGGTTGCCGGTCCTGGGGCGGCCCTTTCGGAACCACCGCGCCGACACCGCGGGCCTTATGCGATGTTTCACGCTGCCCATTGGTGCACACCACGCCATTTCGACGCCGACGCTCTGGAATCGTGCCGGGTGAGCTGGTAAGGCTCATACCGCATCGGGCTCCCGGGAGACGCTTATGTTCTCCCCGACCCTTTGGGTCCCCAGTGGCGATCACTAACCTAGGTTGCTCGACGAAAACAATTTCGTCAATGGCCCGCGTTGCAGGGGGTTCCGCGCGACACCTGCGCGACACTCAGGGTGCGGTGACGTGCTATCAGGCGCAAAGCGGTGCAGCATAACCGGCTGACAGACAATGATTTTCTGTAGATTTGGCGCCCATTTGCTCGCCCTCCGAAGGCAGAGGTCGTAGGTTCGAATCCTACCGGTTGCGCCAATTTTTCCCACACGGAATAAATGAGTTACGCCAAGACGGTGCCGGGCGCTGCCGGGGCCGGTTGAATTTGCGCGACTTATACCAACGGCCTTAACCAGTGACCGTCGCCCACTGGCGGGACGCGATTGAACGGATATGCCCGTCACGAGTGGGTGTCGAGAAATTCACCGATGGTCGGCTATGTGCCCCGGCAGGAATTTTGTGCCCCCGTTTGTGCCCCGGAGCGCTCGGGCAAAGAAAAAGAGCTTAGCTGTTGCCAGCTAAGCCCTTGATTCATTTGGTGGAGCCAGACGGAATCGAACCGACGACCTCTTGAATGCCATTCAAGCGCTCTCCCAACTGAGCTATGGCCCCTGAAACTTCGTGCGGCGGCCGTGGGGAGCCGCCGTGTGGACGCGGAACATATGAAACTCACCGGGGGGATGCAAGGGAAAAATACGCCCTCGCCACCCCCGGAAGACGTCCCTAGACCTCGTCCTCGATCTCCTCGTCCATGTGCTCCATGACCTCGGCCATGTCATCGTCGTCCTCGCCCAGGTCGGAGGCGTCCTCGATCAGGCTCTCGTCGTCCTCCGCGCCCTCCGGATCGGTCTCGGCGGCGTCCTCGTCATCCTCGACCGCCACCAGGTCGTCGATCTCGATATCGACCACCGCAGCCACTGCAGCCGCCACCACCACCTTGGGCTCCGCCGCCGCCGCAGCCGACGAGCTGCCGCGCCGCACCTTGAACGGCAGGTCGGTCTCGACATTGGCGCCGCATTTGGGGCAGGTCACGGGCGTGCGGGCGAGATCGTAGAACCGGCAGCTGCAGCTCTGGCACGTGCGCTTCTGCCCCCATTCCGGCTTTGCCACTCGAATTCTCCTCGTTGCGCGGGACGTCGGCCCCTAGAGCGGCATTTGCCACGTTCGCTCCCGCCTGTCAAAACGAAAAAGCGTGCCGCGGTGCACACAGGAACGCCGGCCTATCCCGGGCCGGCCGGGTGTGGTAGAGGTGCGCCCGGCATTGGGTAACGGGAGTGGTCATGGCTAAGCCGTTGGCGTCGCACGCCGCAAGGCCGCTGGCGGGCAACGCCAGGGTGCCGGGCGACAAGTCGGTTTCCCACCGGGCGTTGATGTTCGGCGCCCTCGCGGTGGGCGAAAGCGTGGTCGAAGGATTGCTGGAAGGCGACGACGTGCTGCGCACCGCCGCCGCCATGCGCGCGCTCGGCGCCGAGGTCGAGCGCGAGGGCGACGGCCGCTGGCGGCTGTGGGGCCGCGGCGTCGGCGGGCTGCGGGAGCCGGCCGAGGTGCTCGACATGGGCAATTCCGGCACCGGCGCGCGGCTGCTGATGGGCCTGGTGGCCACCCACCCCTTCACCTCCATCT
>CAJANL010000304.1 GCA_903941105.1 uncultured Rhodospirillaceae bacterium | reverse complement strand
TTACGGCAAGAGTTGGAAGACCGACCTCGACCGGATGGGCGGCAAAAAGGAATTCAGCGACCCGCGCTTCATCGTCAATCACGGCGGCGATTCTGAGTTTAAGCTCATCACCCGTTCCAGCGACGGACAGCTGATGTTCCTGGTGAACAAGCTACAGAAGATGAAGCACAACACGCCGCTGGGCAGCCGCATCGCGCTGGTACATAACGGCTCCGCGCTATTCACTGGCGACGCGGGCCAGGGCGAGAGCAACATTCGCCGCTGGGTGCTGGAGAACGATTGGCTCGAAGCCATCATCGCCCTGCCGCTCAACATCTTCTACAACACCGGCATCGCCACCTACATTTGGGTGCTGGCCAACCGCAAGGCCGAGCACCGGCGCGGCAAGGTGCAACTGATCGATGCTTCTCAGAGCCCGTGAATCTTTTGCCCGCGCAACTGGATAGTCACACAATAGCCGTGATCGCTGCCGCACGGGGCGCAATATGTCTTCCGCATCACCTGTATCGCTATTGACGGTTCATTTGTCGAATTCCAGCGCAATTCGCGGCCTCAAGTCATCATTCCGGGAATTATGGACGTTCCTGTCCCTATCCCGATCAGGTCCGGTGCCAGTGCCACCATGCGCATCAGGTTGTGCGCCAGGGCAAAGATCAGCATCACGCATTTGACCTTCGCCACACCCCGAACCTTGAACTGCTGCAAGCCCCGATTGCGGCTCTGGGCATTGACGCATTCGGCTGTCGCCGCGCGACGCTTGTAGATGTCCTTGGCCTCGTCCGTGCCCATCCGTTGGCGCCAGGCCGCGATGGCTTCGCTGTCCCCCGCCTTGGCCTGGTGCGGATCGACCGTCTTATCCTTCGGCTCCGGTACCGGCCCATAGACCACCGTGCTTTCGCTCGCCCGGTCGATCTGTTCGTGTCCGACATAGCCACCATCCACCCGCCAAGCGTCCGGCGCCCGTCCGCAACGCTCGGTCACCTGTTCAAGCATCGGCGCCATCTGCCCCTGGTCGCTGCCAACCGTGACGACATCGACACCCACGATCACCAAGGAGTCGGCGTCAGACGCCCGTTGCGGGTTGTAGGCCGGCCGAAAGCCGCCATCGCCCATCTTCATCACCGTCACCTCGGCATCCGTCATTGAGGCCCGTGCCGTTTCCGGCTTCTTGCCTTGTCGCTGCTTGATCGCTTCGATCTCCGGCAGCCGGGCCAGCGCTTTCTCCAGGCGGGCTTCCCGTTCTTTTGCCGCCCGTGCCCTCGCGGCGTTCCGTGCTCGCTCCGCCGCCGCCGGGTCGGCTTCCAGGTCGGCTTTCAGCCGCGCCACTTCGACTCGCGCCGCGTCCAGATAGCCCTCCAGTTTCTCCTTGCGGCGGAACGATCCTGCTCCGGCGCTCGCCCTCACCCGCATGCCGTCTTGCGCCACCTGCTTGAGCTTGACCACCCCGGCCGCCATCAGGCTGGCGATGCTGACGCTCAGCAGTTCGTCCAGTGCTTCGCCGTGATCCTTCCGAAAGTCGGAGACGGTGTGATGATTGACCTGCACACCACCACAGAGCCAGCGGTAGGCGTCGTGGGCTTCCGTCAGCCGGGCAATTTCCCGCGCACTGCCCACCCCGTCTATCGTGGCGTACATAACGCCAGTAGTATCTCCGGCGCTATCGCCGGCCGCCCAACGCCACCTTCGACTGCACGGATGCTTGCATAAAAATGCTTCAGGTCTTGTCGCTCGACATACAACCACACCAGTCGTGCCCGATGCCCTTCCGGCAGCAGCGACTCCAGATCGCTCGCCCGGAATTCCATCTGCTTTCGGTTCGGTAGCAGCACTCGCGCTGGCGTCTTGCCCATCTCTCCTACCCCAAGTTCAGCTCATTTCATATTATACCATCAGCATGTTCGACAATGAGGAACTTCGAGTGAGAAAATTTCACAACCTCTCAGTGGTTCCTGCCAATGCGGCGCAACCTCGGTAAGAAGAACTGCGAGTTGGCGGACGCAGACATTGAACGCATCCTCAAGCACTACCTCGACC
>CAJANL010000303.1 GCA_903941105.1 uncultured Rhodospirillaceae bacterium | reverse complement strand
TGGAGGCCCCGGAAATCCTTGTTGTTCCCAACCTTTCCATTGTTCCCAACCTTTTTGAAAGTTATTGGAGGCAGAGAAAAAAGAATGCTTATGGTTGTCATATAAAGGTGGTGTGACACGCTATATTGCGTAAATTTTTGGTTCATCGCGGATTAGCGGGGAGACGGGCGGACAACGGCACCTTCTGACACACTGGTAGTCGCCAAACCAAACAGACTGCCAGAGGGGGCGCCGTTGCCCGAGGGAGATGCTACGTCATGGCTCGGAGGCTGGAAAGGCTACCGGGTGGAGACAATTCAGCGCCGTGACGACGGGCGGCGGGAGATCTGGATTTTCTTGGGGCGTGAGTCCTGCGCGGCAATGATCTGCGACGGCTGTGGCCGGAGCGTGGATAGCGTCCACGACGTCGAAACGCGTGAGGTCCGCGATCTGCCGATTCTGGACGCCGCCACATGGCTGTCGGTGCCGCGCCGCCGGGTGCTTTGTCCCTGTTGCGGCCCCAAGCTGGAGCGGCTGGACTGGCTGGACCGCCATGCCCGGGTGACGCGACGGCTGGCCGAGAGCGTGGCGCGGCTGTGCCGAGTACTGCCGATCAAGCAGGTCGCTGCGTTCTTCGGACTGCACTGGCATACGGTCAAGGACCTCGACAAGCGAGCGCTCCAGCGCGAACTCGATCCCGTCGATCTGGGCGGTATCACCATGCTGGCAATGGACGAATTCGCCATCCAGCGTGGCCACCGCTATGCCACCGTAGTGATCGAGCCGCACAGCCGTCGGGTGCTGTGGGTCGGCCGCGAACGTTCGCGCGAAGGCGTGCGGCCATTTTTCGACCTGCTTGGCGAGGACGGGTGTTGCCGCATCCGGGCTGTCGCCATGGACATGAACGCCGCCTATGCCAACGAGGTGCGCGACCGTTGTCCGCAGGCCGAGATCGTCTACGACCTCTTCCACGTCGTCGCCAAATACGGCCACGACGTCATCGACCGCGTCCGGGTCGATGAAGCCGACCGCCTGCGCGGTGACAAGAAGGCCCGCAAGGTGGTCAAGACCGCACGCTGGCTGCTGTTGCGCAACCGCGACAACCTGAAACGGCCCCAGGATCAGGTCCGTCTGGACGAATTGCTGGCCGCCAACCAGGCGCTGATGACCGTCTATGTACTCAAGGACGAACTCAAACAGCTCTGGCGCCAGCCCTCGACCGAGGCCGCGAATGCAGCATGGAAAGCTTGGTGGGACAAGGCGCTCGGCAGCGGCATCGCCCCGCTGATCCGTTTCGCCAGGAAGCTCGAACCCTACCTGGCCGGCATCGTCTCAAGTGCCTCGTGGCACCTCAACACCAGCATCCTCGAAGGCATCAACAACCGCATCAAGGTCATCAAGCGCATGGCCTACGGATACCGCGACGACGCCTACTTCTTCCTCAAGATCAGGGCAGCATTCCCCGGAAGTCCGCGATGAACCAAATTTTTCTGGCAGGGAAATGTTTTAGAAATTCGATTCTGGTTGGGAACATGGGAACACACGGCCATCCCATGCCGCTCCGTAATTCGGTTTGCCCCGAGACACCGCGATCCGTAGACTCTCCCTCGACCGAAGCCGAAGGCCCACAGATCTCGTGAGCCTTCACCATGACCACCATTCTTGCCCTTGATTTGGGATCGACCGCCGGCTGGGCCATGCGCCTTGCCGACGGTGTCATTGTCTCCGGCACCATGGAGTTCCGCCCCGGCCGATTCGAGGGGGGTGGAATGAGATTCCTGCGCTTCCGATCCTGGCTCGACCACCTCGAAGCCGGTGCCAAGGGCATCGGCACGGTCTATTTCGAAGAAGTACGCCGCCACGCCGGCACCGACGCCGCCCACCTCTATGGCGGCTTCCTGGCCCATCTGTCGGCTTGGTGCGAACTCAAGCACATCCCGTATCAGGGCGTCCCGGTCGGCACCATCAAACGCCATGCCACCGGCAAGGGGAATGCCGGCAAAGAAGCCGTCATCGCCGCCATGCGGTCCAAGGGTTTCGATCCCGAAGACGACAACGAGGCCGACGCCCTGGCCATCCTGGCCTGGGCCATCGACACCGCCGGAGGTGTGCGATGAAGTGGCATCCCCCCGGCTTCGGTGGAACCCGCCGTGATCCCGAACAGGTGAAGCAGGACGGTTGGCAAGAGCGTGGCGTCCTGGTCATTGCCGAAGACGATCAGCGTCTCACCTGGCCCGAGCGTGAACTGATCCGCCAGTTGGGCGCCAAGCTCTACGGTGCCCGTCCCACCAAGGAGACCTCCCATGACTGAAATCAACTGGACGCCCTCCCTGGTCGAAGACCGTCTTGCCGAAGCCGCCGACACCCTCCGCCGTCTTCCCGAAACCAGAATCCAGGGGCACGCCAGCACTTGGCCGCCCTATGTGCAGGAATGTTTGGAACCCACCGAGGTGAAGCTGCGCCGTCCGCCACCCTCGGCCGCCGCCATCACTCGCATGGACCATGCCTTGCCCTGGTTGCGCCAGCTTGATCCCATCGACACCAAGATCGTCTGGCTGCGGGCCACCAACGCGCCATGGAAAGTGATCTGCTGGCAGGTCGGCATGACGCGGGCGACCGCTCACCGGCACTGGCTGTTCGCGCTGTGCGTCATGGCCTGGAAGCTGAACGGCAAGCGCATCCC
>CAJANL010000302.1 GCA_903941105.1 uncultured Rhodospirillaceae bacterium | reverse complement strand
CCGCGAAGGCGGGAATCCATGCGTCCGGCAACACAGCATATGGGGGCAAATGCCAGTCCTTGCCCCAACATGGACCCCCGCCTTCGCGGGGGTGACGAGATGAAGGGCGGCGGGAAGAGCTTTTCCGCACCCTGTTAGCGGCGTTGCGCGGGCGGCAGTGATTCCGTCCGGATGCGTTCGGCCGGGGCGGAGCGCACCGCCGGGGCCTCCTGGCCTATATCGGCCTGACGCGGCGCCACCGTCACGAAGACGGTGCAGCCATAGACGGTGGCCCGTTCGATCTGCACCGTGGCGGCGCGATCGCCGCGCATATAGGTCAGCACGCTGGTATCGGAGATCATGCTCATCACCGGCTGCCAGCCGAAGGCCGGCATCTGCTGCTGATAGAAGCTGGTCATCTCGATGTTGGTCTGCGACAGCTTCATCACCACCCGGCCGGTCCAGCGATCGCGATCCGACAGGATCAGCGAGCGCTCGTTGTCCATGGCGGCGCTTCCCGGAATGGGGATGTCGGTGACGAGGCTGAAATTGGTCGGCTGATCGCCGGTGTTGGCGGCGCTGGCCGGCAGGCTGGTGCTGCGCGAGCAGGCCGACAGCCCGAGCAGGGCGACGGCGATGACGGCTATTCTGCGGATGAGCGACGGCATACCCCCAAGGTATAGTGAAGCGGAATCGGGGGCAAGTGTCAGGTCAGGGGGTAATTCTCCAGCCGCTCGTACTCGGCGCCGCCCCGCGACAGGTGGCTGCGGAACAGAGTGAAGTGGTCCACCGGCCACGGCCCGAGATGGAACGGGCTGGTGCCGGCGATGAAGTCGTGCACCCGGCCGGAGGGCGTGTCGCGGAGCCGCGCCAGGGTGACGTGCGGGCTGAATTTGCGCGCTTCGGACGGCAGTCCCAGGCGCACCACCACCGTCTCCACCTTGTCGCGCAGATGCACCAGCAGCGGCACCCGCTCCACCCCGGCCCACAGGGTATGGAGCCGGCGGCGGCCACCGAAGGCGCCGAAGCCGTCCAGCGCCAGCGCAAAGCCGGGCTCGGCCAGCGCCGCCAACGCCTCGTCCAGCTCGGCGGCCAGCCCCTCCTCGATCTCGCCCAGGAACCGCAGGGTGACATGCAGGTTGCGCGCCTCGACCCAGCGGGCGCCGGGGATGCCGCCGGCCAGCACCGCCAGCCGGTCCGCGACCGCCTCGGGCAGCTCCAGGCCGACGAACAGGCGGATCATGGCGCCGCCTCGGGCAGCAGCGCCAGCACGCCGGTGTAGGTGTAGAGGCGGTCGCAATTGATCTCGCCGTTGGCGTAGACCCCGATCAGCGGCGGCTCGCCCAGCTCCTCGGCGATCAATGCCAACTCGCGCCCCGCCTGGCCGAACATGTGGACGCCGCGCCCGATGCACGAGAAATAGAAGGCGGCCCGGATGCGGCGGCCCGCCAGCCGGGCCTTGAGGTCGCCCAGCATGCGGCGCAGGTCCCGCTGGGCGCTGTTGGCATCGCGGCGCACGAATATCAGGGTGTCGCCCGGCGTCAGCCGTTCGCCCACCGCCAGCCAGTTCTGCCGCATGTCGACACCCAGCAGGTTGCGCACCACGTAGTCGCCGGTATCCGACCCCGCCACCGGCAGCCCGACATGGATGTAGCCGGCCGCACTGCGCAGGTTGCGGGCGATCAGCTCGCCGGCCTCCTCCTTCAGCACGTCGAGCGCCGGCCGGCCGTCGAGGGACATCACCACGCCCTCCCAGGCCTCGGTGACGCGGTGGACGGAGCCGATGGGCGAGCAGCCCTGGCTGTGCCCCACCAGCACCGGCACCTCGGCGCCCAGCAGCAGCCCCGACAGCCCGTCGGACTTCACCGTTCCCGCCACCTGGGCCGGCGGGCCGCCGCCCGACAGGAAGCCGCCGGCGAGAAAGCCCGCCGCCGCCGCCGCCACCACCAGTTCGGGTGCCGAAGGATCGCGCGGATCGGCGTGGACCAGCCCGGTGGCGGGGCCGTGTAGCGTCAGCCACGCGCCGTTGTCCGGCGGGAAGTCGCCGGGCTCGCGGCAGGCGAAGGGCCGGAAGGCGCCCTCGGGCAGCCGCCCCACCATCACCGCCAGGGCGCCGCCGTCGCGGTATTCGTCCCGCTGGGCGCAGACGCCCGGCGCGGCGCCGCCGACCCACTGCTCGATGCGGGTGGTCTCGCGCAGGAAGGTCAGGATGGACGACAGCGCCGGGCCGAACTGCTCGGTGGTGTAGAGGAAGCCGATATTGGCCTCGGCGAGGGCGGGCTGGATGCCCTCCAGGCACGCCTTGGCCGCCAGCCCCCAGTGCTCGGCCGCGGCATGGGCGACGGTGAAGGGGGCGACAGTGAAGGGGGTGAGAGGATGAGCGCGGCTCATGGCGGCAGAACTTGCTTCACATAGGGCAGGATGCGCTCGACGATGACGCCCACCCCCTTGGCGGTGGGATGCAGCCCGTCGCCCTGGTTGAGGGCGGGATCACTGGCCACGCCGTCCAGGAAGAACGGGTAGAACACCACCTTGTGCTCGGCGGCGAGGCGGGCGAACACCGCCTTGTAGTCCTCGGCGAAGCGGCGCCCGTAATTGGGCGGCGCCAGCATGCCGGTCAGCACCACCTTGACGTTGTCCCGGCGCAGCCGGGTCAGGATGGCGTCCAGGTTGGCGTAGGTCAACTGGGGGTCGAGGCCGCGCAACCCGTCATTGGCGCCCAGTTCCACCACCGCCACCTGCGGCTTGTCGGCCAGAGCCCAGTCGAGCCGCGCCCGGCCGCCGGCGGTGGTGTCGCCCGATACCCCGGCGTTGATGACCTTGACGTCGAAGCCCTCGGCCCGCAACCTCGTCTCCAGTTGGGCGGCGAACGACGCCTCGGGCGCGAGGCCGTAGCCGGCGGTAAGCGAATCGCCCAGGGCGAGCAGGCGGGTGGTTTCGGCCACGGCGGCTCCTCCCATCGCGTTGACAAGCAGCAGGGCCGCGCCATATGCGAGAAGCCTGGACATTCGGAAAGACCCCATCTCGATGAACAACCTCCCCGAACCCCTCGTCCTGCTGGAGGGTGTCCATCTCAACTTGGCGAGCTTGGCGGGCGAGGTCAACGTCCTGCGCGGAGTCGACCTCAAGGTCGAGGCCGGCGAGACCTTGGGCGTGGTCGGCCCCTCGGGCTCGGGCAAGTCGACCCTGCTGATGATCATGGCCGGGCTGGAGCGCGCCAGCGGCGGCGTGGTGCGGGTGGCCGGGCACGACCTGACGGCGCTCGACGAGGATGCGCTGGCCCGCTTTCGCCGCGATACGGTGGGCATCGTGTTCCAGAGCTTCCATCTGGTGCCAACCATGACGGCGCTGGAGAACGTGGCGGTGCCGCTGGAACTGGCCGGCCGCCGCGACGCCTTCGCCGCCGCCCAGGCCGAACTGGCCGCCGTCGGCCTCGGCCACCGGCTCGACCACTACCCCGGCCAACTGTCGGGCGGCGAGCAGCAGCGGGTGGCCTTGGCGCGCGCCTTTGTCGGCCGCCCCCGCCTGCTGTTCGCCGACGAGCCCACCGGCAATCTCGACGGCGCCACCGGCCGAGCGGTGATCGAGCTGCTGTTCGCCCTCAACCAGCGCCACGGCACCACCCTGATCCTGGTCACCCACGACCCCGCCCTGGCCGCCTGCTGCCATCGCGTCGTCCACGTCCAGGACGGCCGCATCGCCGAGGCCGAAGTGGGAGGGGACGGCGTCGTGGTGCCGATGCGGCGATGACGAGACACCTGCGACAAAACCCTCCCCTACTGCAGGGGAGAGAGTAAATGACTCCTCTTTCCCTCCGCTTCGCCCGGCGCGAGCTGCGCGGTGGCCTCAAGGGGTTCCGCATCCTGGTCGCCTGCCTGGCGCTGGGGGTGGCCGCCATCGCCGCCGCCGGGAGTCTGCGCGCCGCCTTCGATAGCGCCCTGAAGGAGGACGCCCGTTCGCTGCTGGGCGGCGACCTCGATCTGCGGCAGTCGCACCACCAGCCCACCGCCGAGCAGGGCGAGGCGCTGGCCGCCCTCGGCCGCGTGTCGTCCGGCATCGAGATGCGGGCCATGGCCCAGCTGGACGGCAACCGCACCCGCAGTCTGGTCGAGCTGAAGGGGGTCGACGACGCCTATCCGCTGGTGGGCGGCCTCGACCTCGACCCGGCCCAGACGCCGCGACAGGCCTTCGAGCGCCGCGACGGGGTGTGGGGCGCCGCCGCCGACGCCAACCTGCTGGAGCGGCTGGGGCTGACACTCGGCCAGCGCGTGCAGGTGGGCGATACCGAGTTCGAGCTGCGTGCCACCATCACCCGCGAGCCCGACCGCATCGCCACCGCCCTGTCGTTCGGGCCACGGCTGATGGTGGCGAGGGCGGCGGTGGCCGACACCGGCCTGATCCAGCCCGGCAGCCTGATCCGCTACACCACCCGCGTCGCCCTGGTGCCGGGCGTCACCGTCGAGGCGGCCAGGCATCGGCTGGCGGCGCGCTTCCCCGATGCCCCCTGGCAACTGCGCGACACCTCGGACGCGGCCCCGGGCATGGGCCGCTTCATGGACAACCTGTCGGCCTTCCTCACCCTGGTGGGGCTGACGGCGCTGCTGGTGGGCGGCATCGGCGTCGCCAACGCGGTGAAGGCCTATCTCGACGGCCGCACCCGCACCATCGCCATCCTCAAAAGCGTCGGCGCCCCGGCCGGGGTGATTTTCGGCACCTATTTCTCGCTGGTGGTGCTGCTGTCGGTGGCCGGGATCGCCCTCGGGCTGGCGGTGGGGGCCTGCGTGCCGTGGCTGGTGGTGACCTTCGCCGCCGAGCATCTGCCGCTGGCGGCACGCGCCGCCGTCTATCCGCTGCCCCTGGCGGTGGCGGCGGGCTTCGGCGTGCTCACCGCCCTGGTCTTCACCCTGTGGCCGCTGGCCCGCGCCCGCGCCGTGCCGGCCACCGCCCTGTTCCGCCAGCAGGCGGTACCGCTGCGGTTTCTCGCCGACAGAACCACCGCCGCCGCCCTGGTGCTGCTGAGTTGCGCCCTGGCGGCGCTGGCGGTGCTGGGTTCGGGCAACCGGCCGCTGGCGGCATGGTTCGTCGGTTGCGCCGTCCTCACCCTGCTGCTGTTTCGCGGGCTGGCGCATCTGCTGTCGCGCGGCGCCGCGAAGCTGACCGGGCGGCACGGCGGCGTGGTCGATCCGGCGTGGCGGCTGGCCCTGGCCAATCTGCACCGCCCCGGCAGCGCCGTGGTCAGCGTCGTGCTGTCGCTGGGCCTCGGCCTGACCGTGCTGGTGGCCATCGCCCTGGTGGAGGGCAACCTCGCCCGCCAGTTCGGCGAACGGCTGCCGCGCGAGGCGCCGTCCTTCTACTTCATCGACATCCAGCCCGAGCAACTACCGAACCTGGAGCAGGCGGTGCGCACCGCCGATCCGTCCGCCCGCCTGGAGACCGCCGCACTGGTGCGGGGCCGCGTCAGCGCCATCAACGGCGTCGGCACCGGCGAGGCCACCGTGGCGCCCGAGGTGCAATGGGCCATCCGCGGCGATCGCGGCCTGTCCAGCGCGGCGGAGCAGCCGGCCGGTACCCGGCTGGTGGCGGGCAAGTGGTGGCCGGCCGGCTATGACGGGCCGCCGCTGGTCTCGGTGGACGCCGCCGTCGCCAAGGGCTTCGGCCTCAAGCTGGGCGACACGCTCGGCATCAACGTGCTGGGCCGCGAGGTGACGGTGACGGTGGCCTCGCTGCGCGATATCGACTGGTCGAGCCTGTCCATGAACTTCACCTTCCTGCTGTCGCCGGGGGCGCTCAGCGGGGCGCCGCACACCTACGTCGCCACCGTGCGCGCCGCCCCCGCCCGCGAGGGTATCGTCGAGAAGGCGGTCACCGACGCCCTGCCCAACGCCTCGTCGATCCGGGTCAAGGAGGCGCTGGAGTCGGTTCGCGCCATCATCGCCAACGCCGATCTGGCGGTGCGCATCGCCGGCGCGGTGACCCTGGCCGCCGGCGGGCTGGTGCTGGCCGGTGCGGTGATGGCCGGCCATCGCCGCCGGGTCTACGAGGCGGTGGTGCTGAAAGTGCTGGGCGCCACCCGCCGCGACCTGTGGCGAACCTGGGCGGCCGAGTTCGGCATGGTCGGCCTGCTCACCGGCCTGGGTGCCGGAGCGGTGGGCACGGCGGCGGCCTGGGCCATCCTGGTGCATGTGATGAAGGCCGACTGGGCCTTCCTGCCCGGTGTCGCGGCGGCAACCGTGACGGCCTGCGTCGCCGCCAGCCTGCTGGCCGGTTTCGCCGGCACCTGGACCGCCATGACCACCAAGGCGGCGCCCATGCTGCGGGAGGAGTAGCATCATTCGCCTCCCCCCCACCCGCCTCCCCCCCACCTGCCTCCCCCCCACCT
>CAJANL010000301.1 GCA_903941105.1 uncultured Rhodospirillaceae bacterium | reverse complement strand
TCGGCGGCGACCTTGCGGGCGGCCGGCATGACGGCGGGAGCGGCAGCCGCCGCCGCAGCGACGGCGGGGGCGGCCTTGGCGGGGGCGGCGGCGATGGGCTGCGCCCCGGCGGCGCCGATCAGGCCCAGCACCGCGCCGATCTCGACGGTGGCACCGGCGAGGGCGATGATCTCGGTCAGGGTACCGGAGGCCGGCGCCGGCACCTCGGCGGTGACCTTGTCGGTCTCAAGCTCGACCAGCGGTTCGTCGGCCTTGATGGCGTCGCCGACATTCTTCAGCCACTTGGCGACCGTGGCTTCGGTGATGGATTCGCCCAGGGTGGGCACCTTGATTTCCGTGCTCATTGGTTCAAGTCTCCTAGGCGGTCAGACGCGACAGCTTGGTGGCGCGGCGGAAGGGTTGCGGCAGGTTTTCCAGCGCCCCGGTGAGCGCCATGTCGCAGATCCATTCCTGTTCGGCGGCGTGGGTCTTGTAGAGGCCGGTGGCCGGCGAGGCGGCGGCGCGGCGGCCGCAATAGAATGCCCGCTTGGCCTTGATCTCCAGCTCTTCGCAGGCGAATTCGATGCGGCGGTCGACGAACTGCCACGCTCCCATGTTGGCCGGCTCCTCCTGCACCCACAGCAGGTCGGCGTTGGGATAGCGCGCCAGTTCCTTCTTCAGCGCATCCTTGGCCCAGGGATAGAGCTGCTCGATGCGGATGATGGCGACGTCGTTGATGCCACGGCGGGCGCGCTCCTCGAACAGGTCGTAATAGACCTTGCCCGAGCACAGCACGACGCGGCGGACGGCCTCGTCCTTGACCAGCGGCTGGGTCTCGCCCAGCACCCGGTAGAAGCGGGTGACGCTGGTGAAGTCGGCCAGATCCGACACCGCCAGCTTGTGCCGCAGCAGCGACTTCGGGCTCATGATCACCAGCGGCTTGCGGAAGTTACGGTGCAACTGACGGCGCAGCGCATGGAAGTAGTTGCCCGGCGAGGTGATGTTGCAGACCTGCCAGTTGTCCTCGGCGCACAGCTGCAGATAGCGTTCCCAGCGGGCCGAGGAGTGCTCGGGGCCCTGGCCCTCATAGCCGTGCGGCAGCAGCATCACCAGCCCCGACAGGCGCAACCACTTGGACTCGCCCGAAGAGAGGAACTGGTCGATGATCACCTGGGCGCCATTGGCGAAGTCGCCGAACTGGCCCTCCCAGACGGTCAGGCCGTTGGGCTCGGTCAGCGAATAGCCGTATTCGAAGCCCAGCACCGCCTCTTCCGACAGCGGGCTGTCGATGATCTCGGCCGGGGCCTGTTGATCGCGGATATGGTTGATCGGCACGTAGCGGCTTTCGTTCTCCTGATCGGTCAGCACCGCGTGGCGCTGCGAGAAGGTGCCGCGGCCGACGTCCTGGCCCGACAGGCGGACGGGATGCCCCTCGATCAGCAGGCTGCCGAAGGCCAGCGCCTCGGCGGTGGCCCAGTCGATGCCCTTGCCGCTGTCGATCATTTCCTTCTTGGCCTGCAACTGGCGCAGGATCTTGCGGTTGACGTTGAAGCCATCCGGCACCGTCGCCAGGGCCTTGCCGACCTCCTTCAACACATCGTGCGACAGGCCGGTCTTCTCCTCGCGGAATTCCTCTTCCTCGGCGAGTTGCACCAGTCCCTGCCACTTGCCTTCCAGCCAGTCGGCCTTGTTGACCTTGAAGCTCTTCGAGGCCTCGAATTCCTGCTCCAGCCGGTTGTGGAAGGCGGTCACCAGGGTCTCGGCATCGCCCTCGGCGATGGTGCCCTCGGCCACCAGCTTCCTGGCGTAGACCTGCCGGGTGGTGGGGTGGCCGGCGATCTTGCGGTACATCAGCGGCTGGGTGAAGGCCGGCTCATCGGCCTCGTTGTGGCCGTGGCGGCGATAGCAGATCATGTCGAGCACCACGTCCGCCTTGAACTGCTGCCGGAACTCGGTGGCGATGCGGGCGACGTGCACCGTGGCCTCGGGGTCGTCGGCGTTGACGTGGAACACCGGTGCCTGGAAGCCCTTGGCCACGTCCGACGAATAGGGACCCGAGCGCGAATATTGCGGCGCGGTGGTGAAGCCGATCTGATTGTTGATGATGACGTGGATGGTGCCGCCGGTGGCATAGCCGGTCAACTGCGACAACAGCATGGTCTCGGGCACCACACCCTGGCCGGCGAAAGCGGCGTCGCCATGCAGGATGATGGCCATGGACTTGGACCGCTCGGTGTCGCTGTCCTGGGTCTGCTTGGCCCGCACCTTGCCGACCACCACCGGGGCGACGACTTCGAGATGCGACGGATTGGGCATCAGCGACAGGTGCACCACATTGCCGTCGAAATCGCGATCGGCCGACGTTCCCAGGTGATACTTGACGTCGCCCGATCCCTGCACATCCGAGGGGCTGTTGGCGTTGCCCTGGAACTCGGAGAAGATGGCCTGGAACGGCTTGGCCATGAAATTGGCCAGCACGTTGAGGCGGCCGCGATGGGCCATGCCCACCACCACGTCGGTGACGCCCAACTGGCCGCCGCGCTTGAGGATCTGCTCCAGGGCGGGGATGACGGTCTCGCCGCCCTCAAGGCCGAAGCGCTTGGTGCCGGTGTATTTCAGTTGCAGGAAACGCTCGAAACCCTCGGCGGCGGTGAGGCGTTCGAGGATGGCGCGCTTGCCGCGCTCGGTGAAATCGGTGCGGTTGTGGATCGACTCGATGCGCTTCTGGATCCAGGCCTTCTGGTCGGGGTCCTGGATGTGCATGAACTCGACGCCGATGCTGCCGCAATAGGTCTCGCGCACCGTCTGCATGATCCGGCGCAGGGTGGCGGTTTCCAGGCCCAGCACATGGTCGATGAAGATCGGCCGGTCGAGATCGGCGTCGGTGAAGCCGTAGGTGCGGTAGTCCAGCTCGGGATGCGGCTCACGCTTGGTCAGCTTCAGCGGATCGAGATCGGCCTCCAGATGGCCGCGCACGCGGTAGCTGCGGATCAGCATCAGGGCGCGGACGGAATCGATCTGTGCCTGGCGGATCTCGGCGGCGCTGGGACCGGCTGCGACGGTCTTGCCGTCACCCTTGGCATCCTTGCCCTTCCTGGCGGCGGCAAGCAACGCCTCGGGATCGATGGCGCCGATCACCTTGAGGTCGCGCGGCGCCCAGCCCGTGCCCTTGAAGTCCTTGGCCAGGGCGATGCCCTCGTCCTTCAGCTCCTGGAAGAAGCTGACCCAGGACGGGTCCACCGAGGCGGGATCGTCGAGGTAACGGCCGTAGAGTTCGGCGATGAAGACGGCGTTGCCGCCGCTGAGGAAGGACGTGTGATCGAACTGCTTGGTCATCGTCGGGGGGTCGACGCGGTACGAAAGAGCCCGCGTCCCTTTCTTATTGGGGGCGTGGCGGCGCCGCCGGGCGCCGACTGCCGCGGCGCTAAGTCAGGAAAACACGGCCCGACGCTCCGGCGGTGCGCCGGGCCGATTTCATAGGGCGTCTCAGCCCTTCAACACCCTCAGCATGGTCGAGCCCAGTGCCGCCGGAGAATCGGCGACGTTGATGCCCGCAGCCTTCATGGCCTCGATCTTGTCCTCGGCGCCCCCCTTGCCGCCGGAGATGATCGCGCCGGCATGTCCCATGCGGCGGCCCGGAGGCGCGGTGAGACCGGCGATGAAGCCGACCACCGGCTTCTTGATCTTCGAGCGCATCAGGAACTCTGCCGCTTCCTCTTCTGCCGAACCGCCGATCTCGCCGATCATGATGATCGCCTGAGTCTCGGGATCGGCCAGGAACATGTCGAGGCAGTCGACGAAGTTGGTGCCGTTGATGGGATCGCCACCGATACCGATGCAGGTGGTCTGGCCCAGGCCGGCGGCGGTGGTCTGCGCCACCGCCTCATAGGTCAGGGTGCCCGACCGCGAGACGATGCCGATCTTGCCGCGGGCGTGAATGTGACCGGGCATGATGCCGATCTTGCACTCGCCGGGGGTGATGACGCCGGGGCAATTGGGCCCCACCAGACGAGTCTTCGAGCCCTGCAGGGCGCGCTTCACCGCCAGCATGTCGGCGACCGGAATGCCCTCGGTGATGCACACCGCCAGATCCAGCTCGGCGTCGATGGCCTCCAGGATGGCGTCGGCGGCGAAGGGCGGCGGCACATAGATCACCGAGGCGTTGCAGCCGGTCTTGGCCTTCGCCTCGGCGACGGTGTTGAACACCGGCAGGTCGAGGTGGGTGGTGCCGCCCTTACCCGGGGTGACGCCGCCGACCATCTTGGTGCCATAGGCAATGGCCTGCTCGGAATGGAAGGTGCCCTGGGCTCCGGTGAAGCCCTGGCAGATCACCTTCGTGGTGGAATTGACGAGAACGGCCATGGTTACGCAGCCTCCTTCACGGCCTTGACCACCTTTTCGGCGGCGTCGGCAAGATTGTCGGCGGCGATGATCGGCAGGCCCGACTGAGCCATGATCTTCTTGCCCAGCTCGACGTTGGTGCCTTCGAGACGAACCACCAGCGGCACGTTGAGGCTGACCTCACGCGCCGCGGCGACGACGCCCTCGGCGATGACGTCGCACCGCATGATGCCGCCGAAGATGTTGACCAGAATGCCTTCGACGTTGGCGTCCGACAGGATCAGCTTGAACGCGGTGGTGACGCGCTCCTTGGTGGCGCCGCCGCCGACGTCGAGGAAGTTGGCCGGCGAGCCGCCATAGAGCTTGATGATGTCCATGGTGGCCATGGCCAAGCCTGCGCCATTGACCATGCAGCCGATGGCGCCGTCCAACTTGATGTAGTTGAGGCTGTGGCGGGCGGCCTCCAGCTCGGCCGGGTCCTCCTCGGACTCGTCGCGCATCTCTTCCACGTCCTTGTGGCGATAGAGCGCGTTGTCGTCGAAGTTGACCTTGGCGTCGAGGGCGATGATGGCGCCGTCGCCGGTCACCACCAGCGGGTTGATCTCGACGATGGAGCAGTCGAGGTCGATGAACGCCTTGTACATGGCGGACATGAACTTGACCGCGGCGCCGATCTGCTTGCCTTCGAGCCCGAGGCCGAAGGCCAGCTGGCGGCCGTGGTACTGCTGGAAGCCCTGTACCGGGTCGATGGCGACCTTGAGGATCTTCTCGGGGTGCTTGGCGGCAACCTCCTCGATCTCCATGCCGCCCTCGGTGGAGGCCATCAGGGTGACACGGCTGCTGGCGCGGTCGATCAGGATGCCGAGATAGAGCTCGCGCTTGATGTCGCAGCCCTGCTCGATGTAGACGCGCTTGACTTCCTTGCCGGCCGGGCCGGTCTGGTGGGTGACCAGCACCTTGCCCAGCATGGCGTCGGCGGCGGCGGCGACGTCGTCGACCGACTTGACGACGCGGACGCCGCCCTTGCCCGAGGCGTCGCCCTTGAAGGTGCCCTTGCCGCGGCCGCCGGCATGAATCTGCGACTTGACGACCCAGACCGGGCCGCCCAAATCCTTGGCCACCTGCGCGGCCTCGGCCGGGGTGTAGGCGACGCCGCCCTTGAGCACGG
>CAJANL010000300.1 GCA_903941105.1 uncultured Rhodospirillaceae bacterium | reverse complement strand
GGTCGGCATGCCTCACTGCCCGTGAAAGCCGCTCGACATACGCCTCAAACCGCGATTCACTGTCGGCACCAAAATCCTGGAGACCCATGCTCGCCCCCTTTCGAGCAGAACGAATCTCCATCCATACCACAAAATCGTATTCTATGACACAGTAAGACTAGCAAAGTGCGGAAAAACTCGTCCCGCCGCCCTTCATCTCGTCACCCCCGCGAAGGCGGGGGGCCATGTTGGGGCAAGGACTGGCATTTGCCCCCATATGCTGTGCTGCCGGACGCATGGATTCCCGCCTTCGCGGGAATGACGACAGAAAAGTTGAGTTTTTCCGCACCCTGCTAATCGTCCTCGTTGCGGCCCAGGCTCATGACGCCCACCCCCATGCCGACGCTGCCGAAGGTGATGAACAGCCCGAAGAAGAACAGTCCCAGCGCCAGCACCGGGTTGTTGGATTGCAGCGCCAGGGTGCGCAGGTGGCCGAGGTCGATGGCCAGCACCGCCAGCCCGAAGGTCAGCCCCCCCGCCACCCCGCACATCAGGTGGGTGGCGAGGAAGCTCAGGGCTTCCTTGTCCTTGGCGGTCATGCGGTCCTCCCCGGCGGCGGGTTCACCATCAGATGGTGACGAGGACAGCCGGCAGCACAGAGCCGCCTTCCGGGGTAAGCCTATTCGGCCGCCGCCGACTTGCCCTTGGCCTTGGTGGCCGGTTTGGCCTTGGGCTTGGCGGCCGCCGCTTTCGGTTTGGCCGCCTTGGGAGCCGTCTCCTTGGGGGCGGCCGCCTGCTTGCGGCCGCGCACCGGTTTGGCGGGACCCTTGGCGGCCTTGGCCTCGATCAGGCGAACGGCGTCTTCCAGGGTCACGGCGGTGGCGTCGTTGCCCTTGGGCAGGGTGGCGTGGACGCCATCGCGGCTGACATAGGGGCCGTACTTGCCCTCGTGCAGGGTCACCGGCTTGCCGGCATGCTCGCCCAGGGTCTTGAGCGGCGTGGCCGGCCCCTTGCCCTTGGCCTGGGCGAGGAGCTCGACGGCGCGGTTCATGCCGATGGTCAGCACGTCGTCGTCCTTGGTCAGCGACTTGTAGCCGCCGTTGTGCAGCAGATAGGGGCCGAATTTGCCCACGCCGGCGCTGATGGTCTGGCGGGTCTCGGGATGGGTGCCCACCTCGCGCGGCAGGGCCAGCAGCTTGCAGCCGATCTCCAGCGTCACCGCCGCCGGCTCCAGGCCGCGATAGAGCGACACCCGCTTGGGCTTGCCGGGCTTCTTGGCCGCCTTGTCCTTGCTGGCCTTTTCCCCCTTCGCCTTCTTCTCCTTGACCGGCTTTTCCTTGGGGGCGGGGTCCTTCACGGCGTCCTCGCCCAACTGGACGTAATAGCCGTAGGGACCCTTGCGCAGGGTGACGGCCAGCCCCGACACCGGGTCGAGGCCCAGTTCCTTGGGGCCTTCACGGGCTTCCTCGGGGGCATCGCCGTTGTCGCCGCCGACGGTGAGCGGGCGGGTGAAGCGGCACTCGGGATAGTTGGAGCAGCCGATGAAGGCGCCGAACTTGCCCAGCTTCAAGGACAGCCGGCCGGCCGAGCAGGTGGGACAGGCGCGCGGGTCGCGGCCGTCGGCGGCCTCGGGGAAGAAGTGCGGTCCCAGCTCCTTGTCGAGCGCGTCGAGCACATGGGTGACGCGCAGCTCCTTGGTCTCGTCGACGGCGCCCGAGAACTGGCGCCAGAACTCCTCCAGCACCGTCTTCCAGTCGATCCGCCCGCCCGAGATGTCGTCGAGCTGATTTTCCAGGTCGGCGGTGAAGTTGTACTCGACGTAGCGGGCGAAGAAGTTCTCCAGGAAGGCGGTGACCAGCCGGCCGCGGTCTTCGGGGATGAAGCGGCGCTGGTCGAGACGGACGTAGTTGCGCTCCTGCAACACGCTGAGGATCGAGGCATAGGTCGACGGCCGGCCGATGCCCAGCTCCTCCAGCCGCTTGACCATGCTGGCCTCGGAGAAGCGCGGCGGCGGCTGGGTGAAGTGCTGCTCGGTGCGTAATGGCCCCTGACGCTTCATGGCGTCGCCCTCGGTGACGTCGGGCAGGATGCGCTCGGCCTCGTCGTCCTCCGGCTCGTCGCGATCCTCGCGGTAGACCTTCATGAAGCCGTCGAACACCACCACCGAGCCGGTGGCGCGCATCATCACCGCCTTGTCGGCGCTGGCGATGTCGACCGCCACCTGATCCAGCTCAGCCGAGGCCATCTGGCAGGCCACGGTGCGCTTCCAGATCAGCTCGTAGAGCCGCAGCTGGTCGCGGTCGACATACTGCGCCACCTGATCGGGACGGCGCGAGATGTCGGTGGGGCGGATGGCCTCGTGGGCCTCCTGGGCGTTCTTGGCCTTGGTCTTGTAGAGGCGCGGCCCCTCGGGCAGATAGCCCTTGCCGAAGTCGCTGCCGATCAAGGCGCGGGTGGCGGCCACCGCCTCGGCGGCCATGGTGACGCCATCGGTTCGCATATAGGTGATGAGACCGACCGTCTCGCCGCCGATGTCGACGCCTTCATAGAGCCGCTGCGCCAGTTGCATGGTGCGGGCCGCCGGCAGGTGCAGCTTGCGGCTGGCCTCCTGCTGAAGGGTCGAGGTGGTGAAGGGCGGGAACGGGTTGCGCTTGGTACGCTTGCGCTCCACCGCGGCGACCGCGAAGGTGGCGGCGGCGACCTTGCGCTCGGCGTCGCGGGCGGCGGCCTCGTCGCCGAGGGCAAACTTGTCGAGCTTGATGCCGTCGAGATGGGTCAGCGCCGCCGACACCACCGCCGATTTGGGGGTGAGGAAATCGGCCGCCACCGACCAGTATTCCCGTGCCTTGAACCGTTCGATTTCGGATTCGCGCTCGCAGATCAGGCGCAGCGCCACCGACTGCACCCGGCCCGCCGAACGCGAGCCCGGCAGCTTGCGCCACAGCACCGGCGACAGGGTGAAGCCCACCAGATAGTCCAGCGCCCGGCGCGCCAGATAGGCGTCCACCAGTTCCTGGTCGATGTCGCGTGGGTTGCGCATGGCGTCGAGCACCGCCGAGCGGGTGATCTCGTGGAAGACGACGCGCTTGACCTCGACGCCCTTGAGGGCGCGACGGTCCTCCAGCACCTTCTTGACGTGCCACGAGATGGCCTCGCCCTCACGATCCGGATCGGTGGCGAGGAACAGTTTGCCGGCGCCCTTGACCGCGCTGGCGATCTCCTTGACGTGGCGTTCGGACTTGGGATCGGTCTCCCAGTCCATGGCGAAGCCTTCGTCGGGCCGCACGCTGCCGTCCTTGGCCGGCAGGTCGCGAATGTGGCCGTACGAGGCCAGCACCAGGAAATCGCTTCCCAGATATTTGTTGATGGTCTTGGCCTTCGCAGGCGACTCAACGACGACGATGTTCATCCATACCCCACGCTTTCGGAGCCCAAAGGACTCCTCCGGAGCCGGGATATCAGCCGACCAGCAGCGATACCCGGTTGCCGGGGTGGCGTTCCAGGCGGCCGGCAAGTTCAAGCTCCAGCAACACCATGGACACCACGGAGGGTGACAATTGGCACTGGCGGATGATTTCGTCAACCGTCACCGGTGTCGGAGCCAGGCATTCGACGATGGTCGAGCGTGCCGCGGCGATCTCCCGATCACTCGGCAGCTCCCGTGGTGCTCCGGCAAAGCCGGCGCGGCGGCCTTCGGCGAGGGGGCGGCGCAGCAGGTCGGACAGCACGTTCAGCACGTCGTCGGCCGACTCGGTCAGGGTGGCGCCGTGGCGGATCAGGTCGTTGGGGCCGGCGGCGCGCGGGTCGAGCGGCGAGCCCGGCACGGCGAAGACCTCGCGCCCCTGGTCGGCGGCGAGGCGGGCGGTGATCAGCGATCCCGACTTGAACGAGGCCTCGACCACCACCACCCCCAGCGCCAGCCCCGAAATGATGCGGTTGCGGCGGGGAAAGTGGCTGGCCTGCGGCTGGGTGCCGGGCGGCATCTCCGAGACCACGGTGCCGGCCTCGACCATGCGTTGCCACAACGCCTCGTTCTCGGGCGGATAGATGACGTCGGCGCCACCGGCCAGCACCGCCACGGTGCCGCCGGCCAGGGCGCCTTCGTGTACCGCGGTGTCGATGCCGCGTGCCATGCCGCTGGCCACCACCAGTCCGGCGCGGCCCAGGTCGGCGGCGATGCGCCGGGCGAGATTGCGACCGTTGAGGGATGCGTTGCGGGCGCCCACCATGGCGACCATGGGCTTGGCGAGCAGTGCGGCGTTGCCCAGCACGCACAGCAGCGGCGGAGCGTCCTCGGTGGCGGCCAGCCAACGCGGATAGGCCGGCTCGATACTGGCCAGCAGGCGGCCGCCGAGGCGCACCACCGCTTCGATCTCGCTCTCGGCCGTGGCCTTGGCGGCGATGGCGATGGGGCGCGACCGGCCGCCGCGCCGCGCCAGGTCGGGCAGGGCCGCCAGGGCGGCGGCGGCGCTGCCGAAGCGGTCGAGCAGGCGGAAGAAGGTGCGTGGTCCGACATTCTCGCTACGGATCAGCCGCAGCCAATCGAGACGCTCCGTTGACGATAGTGGGCGAATCTCGTCATCCATCATAACGGGAGGATGACGTGATTGCATGCAATCGTCAACACGGCGACGCCGGGTATTCGCCCGAACATCTCTAAACTGCCGGGACTCCGTTCGGCCAAAATGCGATTGCCGACTGACCGCCCCGCGCTACGATCGCCGAATGCCCGAGCAGACCCGGCCGACGAAGGAATCGATGTCCTCGTTCATGCTGACGGTGCGCTGGGCGAGGTCGCCGGCGGCGACCAGCACCTGATTGGCCGCCTCGGTGGCGGTGCCGGCGATTTCCGCCACCTCGCCGATGGTGTTGGCGACGGTCTGAACCCCGGCCGACACTTCGCGGATGCTGCGGCTCATCTCGGCCACGGCGGCGCTCTGCTGCTCGGTGGCGCTGGCGATACCGGTGGCGTTCTCGTTGATGATGTTGATCTTCACCGCGATGTTGCGCACTGCACCGACCGCCGTCTCGGTGGCCTGGCGCATGGCGTCGATCTGGCCCGAAATCTCATCGGTGGCGCGCGCCGTCTGGTTGGCGAGATGCTTGACCTCGTTGGCGACCACGGCGAAGCCCTTGCCGGCGTCACCGGCGCGGGCCGCCTCGATGGTGGCGTTGAGCGCCAGCAGGTTGGTCTGGTTGGCGATTTCGGTGATCAGGTTGACCACCTCGCCGATCTTGGTCGCCGCTTCCAGCAGACTCTGGATGGCGGTGTCGGTCTCGCTGGCGACACGGGCGGTATCCTGGGCCATGTGGGCCGATTCCTGGATGCGTCCGGCGACCTCGCGGATGCCGGCCGACACCTGCTCGGCGGAGGCCGCCACCGACTCGGTGCTAATGGAGGCGTCTTCGGCGGCACGCGCCACCGTCTGCGACTGCGAGCTGGTCTGCTGGGCGATGCCCGACATCTGCTGCGCGGTGGCTTCCAACTCGGTGGCGGTGGAGGCGACGGCTTGGCAGACATGCTTGATGGTGGTGCCGACCCCGGTGGCCTCGGCGACGAATTCCTTGGCGCGGCCCTCCATGGTGGTGAGGGCGCGGTTGATCAGCCGGGCGTGATCGGAGAACTCGCCCACCATTCCCTCAGTGAGGATGTGGCGGAAATAACGTCCTTCCGAGGTCATTGCCATGGCGGCGTCGGCCTCCTTGGTAAAGACCTCGGTGAGGTCGAGAAGGCGGTTGATGTTGCGATCGAGCCCGCCCAGCACGCCGGCTTCGGTGATGCCGACGATGCGGGCGTCGAGCCGACCGCCCGATGCCTCCTGCAGGACGCCGGCGGCGCGCTTGATGTTGGTGCCAGACTTGTTGACGTAGTAGGCGGCAAGGAAGGCCGCCGCGGCTCCCGCACCGGTGGCGGCGGCGTCCTTCATCACGCCGCCCATCAGGGCCATGATCGCCCCGATGGTGCACAGAGCGGCGGCGAACAGACTGGCGGCAACCGCCTTAGAGAGCGAAGACGAATTCATCGTAGGGAACTCCCACCGACTGCAGTTGCGCGACCACGGCGTTGAAGCTGGCGTCCAATCCGGCCTTGCGGTCGGCATGGCTTTCCTCGATGGCCAGCAACTCCTTGTAGAGCCCCTCGACCTTGATCACCGCCTCGCGGCGCGGCGAGCGGCGGTTGGAGTGGTAGCTGACGATGGCGCCGTTGGCGTCGAAGGTGGGGGTGACGTGGGCGAACACCCAGTAGTGGTCACCGTTGCGCGCCCGGTTGAGCACGTAGGCGAAAATTTCTTTGCCCGATTCGATGGTGTCCCACAGCAGCTTGAAGACACAGCGTGGCATGGCTGGGTGGCGTATGATGCTGTGGGGCTGGCCGATGATTTCGGCTTCGCTGAAGCCGGCGATATTGAGGAAAACCTCGTTGGCGTAGATGATGCGCCCCTTGGTATCCGTTTTGCTGACGATGATCTCGTTGGTGCCGAATGTGCGTTCGACTCCCGTGAGATGGACTCCCGACCGTGCCATCTTTCCCCCATTGCATCGCAATTGGCCGACCCCCAAGCCGGCCCACCATTACGTGTAAGCTCCTATTATTGTTGAAAGACTACTCCGTTTCCGTAACATCGATCAATCGGGAGTTTGCCCGATATTGGGCCTCAAGTGGCGGAAGAAGTATGGAACTGTCATGGGACATAACACCACCGGTCAATCAGCGATGAGAGCTTTCATAACTTAAGGCTGTGTTACGCAATGAATTACCGCCACGCCTTTCATGCCGGAAACTTCGCCGATGTGCTGAAGCACGCCGCGTTGACACTGGCGCTCGCCCATCTTGGCCGCAAGGAGGCCTCCTATTTCTGCCTCGATGCCCATGCCGGCATCGGGAGCTATGATTTGCGCTCGGTCGCCGCCGACAAGACGGGGGAATACCGCGCCGGTATAGCGAAAGTATTGGAGGCCGCCGACCCGCCGCCCGAGCTGGTGCCCTATCTGGAAGCGGTGCGGCGGCGCAATGATGGTGAGCTTCGCTGGTATCCCGGCTCACCGGTCCTGATGCGGGGGATGCTGCGGCCCCAGGACCGGCTGGCGCTGGTGGAGCTGCATCCCGAGGACGCCGCCGATCTGGCCGGCCGTTTCGCCGGCGACCGTCAGGTGGCGATCCACCATGGCGACGCCTATGCCTCCATGAAGGCGCTGCTGCCGCCGCCCGAGCGGCGCGGGCTGGTGCTGGTCGATCCGCCGTTCGAGGCCAAGGACGAATTCGACCGCCTGCGCCGCGGCCTGCGTCAGGCGCTGAAGCGCTGGCCCACCGGCTGCTACATGGTGTGGTACCCGATCAAGGCGCGGCTTCCGGTGCAGCGCTTCCACCAGGATCTGACGACCGAGGGACTGCCCAAGACGCTGGTGGCGGAATTGCTGCTCCGTTGCGACGACGATCCCTTCCGCCTTAACGGCTGCGGCCTGCTGATGATCAATCCGCCATGGCAGTTGGACGAGGCCATGGCGGCCATCCTGCCCTGGCTGGCCAAGGTGCTGGCGCCCGACACCGGTGGGCATCGGCTGGAATGGCTGGTGGGAGAGGATAACTCTAATACGGCGTGAGATTGACGCACTCCACCCGCCAGCCCTCGGGGGTGGCGTCGAGGCGGGTGAGCGACAGCGGCTGCACCGCGAAGCGCAGCGCCTGCGCCGGCTCCAGGCCGAGCGCCAGGGCCAGGGCCGCCCGTACCGTGCCGGCATGGACGATGGCCAGCACGTCGCGGCCGCCCAGCACCGGGGTCAACCGTGTCATGGCTCCGCCCACCCTGCCGATCATGGCGGCGAAGCTTTCGCCCTGGGGCGGCGCGGTGCCGGCGGGGTCGCGCCAGAACTCGGTCAGGCCGGGTTCCTTGGCGGCTTCCAGCTCCATCCAGCTGCGGCCCTGCCAGTGGCCGAAATTCTGTTCCATCAGCTCGGGCTCGATCTGGGGCGGACCCAGCAGCAGTCCGGCCGCCTCCAGCCCCCCGGCGGTCTGGCGGCAACGGATCAGGCCGCTTTCCACCAGCGCCGGATTGATTGGCAGCCGTTGCACCAGTTGGTCGAAGGCCTCGGTCTCGGAAGTGTCGCAGGCCACGTCCAACTGGCCGTGGATGCGGCCGTGCGGACAGGGAACGGGGGCGTGCCGCAGCAGCCACCACCGGGTGATCGTCGTGCTCATAATGCCCCCACTGCCGCCAGCAACACCGCGGCCTCCGAAACCTGTTGAATGGCGCCCAGCACGTCGCCGGTATAGCCACCGATGGCCCGCCTGGCCAGCGCCGCCACGCCCAGGGTCGCCAGGCCTCCCGCCAGCACCGCCGACAGGGTTCCCGCCAGCCCGAGGCCGGGCAGCGACAGCAGCAGCGCCACCACCACCGCCGTGGCGGCCACGCCGGCATGGGGGACGCCGCAATTGGCCCCCAGCCCGTCGGCGCGGGCCGGTGCCATCGCCTGCATCGCCGCCGGCATCAGGGCACGGGACAGCGCCGCCGCCGCGACCAGGGCGCCGGTGGCGATCCAGCCCGAGGGCAGCGCCGCCAGGGCCGCGGCGCGCAACGTCACCGAGAACACCAGCGCCAGCACCCCGAAACTGCCGGTGCGGGAGTCGTGCATCACCTCCAGCCGTCGCTCGCGACCGCCGCGCGCCCCCAGGCCGTCGGCGAAGTCGGCCAGGCCGTCCTCGTGCAGCGCACCGGTGAGCAGTACCAGAGCGGTTACCGCCAGCAGCGCCGCCGGCAAGCCGGGCAGCCACAGCGAGGCCAGCGCGTGAATTCCTGCCGCCGCCAGTCCCACCACGGCGCCCACCACCGGGAACAGCCGCATGGCCGCCGCCAATCCACCCGGCGCCACCGGGCCGGTGTCGGGCAGCGGCAGGCGGGTGAGGAAGCAGGCCGCCAGATGCAGCTCGGCAAGAAGGTTGGGGGTGCTTTCGGCGGGTGACTCGCTCATGAGATTCGCGTTATAGAGCGGCGGCGGGTTCATCGCAATATCTGGGGGAGCAGGCCTTTGAATTCGTCTATTTCTAGCATTGCCGACATTCAGACCCTGCTCTCGCAAATTCCCGGCCCCGATCAGGCCGCCGCCGCCGCCTGGGCCGCCCGTGATCCGCAGCTGACCAAGCCGCCGGGAGCGCTGGGCCGGCTGGAGGAACTGTCGTGCTGGCTGTCGGCGTGGCAGGGCCGCCACCCGCCGACCCTGGAGCGCCCGAGGGCGCGGGTCTTCGCCGGCAACCACGGCGTCGCGGCGCTGGGCGTTTCGGCCTTCCCGCCCGAGGTGACGGTCCAGATGGTGGCCAATTTCGAGCATGGCGGCGCCGCCATCAACCAGCTGTGCCGCGCCTTCGGCACCGAGTTGACGGTGGCCGCCCTCGACCTCGACCGCCCCACCGCCGACTTCACCCGGCGCCCGGCCATGGATGAGGCCGAATTCATCGCCGCCTTCCGCATCGGCATGGACTCTGTTCCGGCCGACACCGACGTACTGGCGGTGGGCGAGATGGGCATCGGCAACACCACGCCGGCCGCCGCCATTCCCTGCGCCCTTTACGGCGGCACCGCCGCCGAGTGGATCGGACGCGGCACCGGCGTCGACGATCCCGGCCTGGCGCGCAAGGCCGAGGTGGTGGAGGCCGGCGTCCGCCTGCATCACGGCCAGCCGCCGCTGGAAATTCTGCGCCGGCTCGGTGGTCGCGAACTGGCGGCCATGGCCGGCGCCATCCTGGCGGCGCGTCTCAAGCGGGTGCCGGTGCTGCTGGACGGCTATGTCTGCACCGCCGCCGCCGCCGCGCTGGAAGCCGCCCGGCCCGGCGCCCTCGACCATTGCCAGGTGGCGCATGTTTCGGTGGAGCCCGGCCATCGCCGCCTGCTCGACCGGCTGGGCAAGCGGCCGCTGTTCGACCTCGGCATGCGGCTGGGCGAGGCTTCGGGGGCGGCGCTGGCGGTGGGCATCCTGAAGGGGGCCGTCGCCTGTCACGTCGGCATGGCCACCTTCGCCGAGGCCGGTGTCAGCGAGAAGGGGTAGCGCGCGACCGAAAGCGTCACCATAATAAGGGTGGAATTGTTTTCGAAGGCGCCACCCCATGCAGAACCCTCTTTTCGACGATATCGCCCGCGTTGCCGGTGGGGCGCTTGGTGCCCTGTCGGGGGTCAAGGCCGAGCTGGAGGCACTGGTCCGCCAGCAGATGGAGCGTCTGACCTCAGGCATGGATCTGGTCAGCCGCGACGAGTTCGAGGCGGTGCGCGCCATGGCCGTCAAGGCCCGCCAGGAGCAGGAGGCGCTGGCCGCCCGCGTCGCCCAACTGGAGGCGCAGCTCGCCGCGAAGCCGGCGGTGACCATCGCCGCCACACCGGCCAAGCCGCGGATCAAGAAGCCGAAGGAAGCTGCTGTCCAGTAGACATGACCATCGGCCTATGCATCTGTAAGTTATCCACAACAAATGCGAAGTAGAGTCCCGATAATGCCTTGCGCCAACCGCAGGCCTTTCGGTAGGCTACTGTTTGTGCGTCGGGGATAGGCCGGGCACTAACTTTTGATTCCGGCACGCACGCGAAACGGTAGGCATGCCACGGAGGGCACAGGCATGACGGTTTCCGTCGTCTACGAAGAAGAGCCCGCATCCAACCCGTTGGATCTCGTCGAGCAGTTCGTTCTCGGCAATGACTGGGCCTTTGAGCGCCGCAGTGAAGAAGAACTGGCGGCCGAGGTTCCCGGCAAGTGGTGTAACTACAGTTTGTACTTCGCCTGGCGCGAAGACATGGGCGCGCTGCATTTCACCTGCGCCTTCGACATGAAGGTGCCCGAGGGAAAGCGCAGCGCCATCTGCGATCTTCTGGCCATCGTCAATGAGAAGTTGTGGCTGGGCCATTTCGGCCTGTGGGAGGACGAGTCGGTTCCCATGTTCCGGCATACCTCGCTGCTGCGCGGCGCGACCAGCGTGTCTCCCGAGCAGGTCGAGGATCTGGTGGATATCGCCGTCTCGGAGTGCGAACGCTTCTACCCGGCCTTCCAATTCGTCATCTGGGGCGGCAAGAGTGCCCGCGAGGCCGTTGCCGCCTCGCTGCTGGAAACCGCCGGCGAGGCGTGAGCCGGACAACATCGTGGAGCGCGGGCGTCCCGCCCGCTAACGGCGGGCGG
>CAJANL010000299.1 GCA_903941105.1 uncultured Rhodospirillaceae bacterium | reverse complement strand
GGTGACGGCGGCGCCCGCTTCCCATGCTTCCGACGGATTGGCGTTCAGCAGGCCCAACAGGCTGAACAGCGGATGGGCGATCATCGGGGCGGCGGCCAGATGCAGCCAGAAGGCTATTATCCTAATTTCAGGAGGATGAGTGTTTATGGCCAAACCCATGATTGTGTCAATCAATGGTAAAACGTCATCGTTCAACCTGGTCAAGCTTGAGCGCTCCAAACTTTACCAAATTCGTAAACGGGTACCTTTGGACGGCAGTGGAGCAGCGTGCACTAGAGCGGCTATGACAGGTGACGGAGCCAACGTCATCAAGAGCGGTATGACAGCACAAGCCTACTTCGCCGGAGATGGGCGATGGGTTCCGAAGGATGAGTTGGTCGGCATCAATCCTGATGGCACTGTTGCAGAACTTAAACCATCAACACTCGGTGTCGAGCAGAAACTGGAAGGGCCTGTTTCGCCTCGAGAGTTGCTGGACCTAGATGTTGTCGCGACTTACGCCCTGGCCCCAGAAGCCGTCGATGAGGCGTTGCTTACGGCGCTGGGAAACGGGGATCTTTTCCGCTTCCCGTTTAACTATGGTGCCGACTACAACTGCGAGACCGCCTATCTGCTGGCCAACGGCGAGGGCATCTTTGCTGTCGTCGGAAATCCGACCGCGCCCTTGTGGCTTGAAGAGGCCGAAGTGTTCGTGGCGGACCCCAGCGATGACGCGGACAACGATGACCTCGATTTCGAGATGATGTGATGGCAAATGCACTCCACCTAACCAACGCCAAGGGCCGTGATGCCACCATCGGCATCACCACGCTCAAGTCTCCACCGCAGGCAGCCATTGGGATTTTGGGGGAATCAATCTCGTTCCGCCGCTACATCGCAGCACCGGAATCCTGCATCGATGTTGAGTTGCAGAAGCGATTGGGCGAGGATTACTCCGCTGCGCTGACCGAGAGCGACCCCGAAATCGACATGGAAACCATCGGCCAAGCCATCGCCGATACTTCGGTGGTGTATATTGATTCCGCGGGCGAGCTCATGTACGCCGAACCGCGCGTTATTGACATCATCTACAGCCCCGATGGCATCGAAAAGGAGCGCCGGGAGCCTACGGAAGTCGCTGCCAACGTCAATGTTGAGTCCCCCGTTCGATGGACCGGAAAAAAGTTACCAATATTAGATGTTGTCCGGAAGTATTTCTTCCGTCGGACATTGCAACTACGGCACGGGGATGGACTGACTTTCGATTTTCTCTACGAAATGGCCCGCGAATTGGAGCAAGACCAGGTCATGGTGCTGGTCGGCACCGGTGAAAAGGGTGCGGGGCCGCTGGTCTTCCAGGCGAACGGACGCGGTTATCGCGGATTTCTCGAAGGAAGAACCGATGGCAAGCGCTATATGCTGCTGTTGCACCTGAGCGATATGGAATTCAAGATGCCTGTACGCAAGGTGATGGAGACGGCCAATGACTGATCTCAATCTGGCTCAGGCTCGCCCGCTTGGTAAAGGAACCATCACGGAGCGCGGGGTCGCTGATTTGACATTGGGGGGCCGGTTCAGCGGGTATAAGGGGCGCATCGCTGGAACTTATCGCTCACTGCTGCCAGAGGACATCGGCTCAGCACTTTTGAGCGGTTGGGCGTCGCCCAAGATCGATGGGGAACTATGGTTCCTTTGCCTTGATGGATCTTCCGCTTGGCTTGCTAATCCACGAGGGACTGTGATCGCTGGGGATATCCCGTTGTTGAATGAGGCGGCGACGGCTTCATCGAAACTTACGGGACGCCTTATTATTGCTGGTGAGCTTTATGCGAAGGTCGAGGGGCGGCGGTGCCGCGTCGGAGATTTGGGTGCCGCGATTGGTGGGGCCGAGAAGGCTAACGTTGATCATCTGTACTTTGCAGCCTTTGATATTTTGCCTGAGGACGATCAGGTGTTCGCTTACGGTGACCGTCTCCTGCGACTGCGAAAAGCCATTCTAGGCAGCGAGAGGTTGAAGGTTGCAGAGACATTCGACGTTTCCGCCGCATCAGACGTTCGTCAACTCTACGACGATCTTGTCGCGTCAGGCCAAGCCGAGGGGTTGGTTATCCGGGCGAAGGACGGAATGATCTACAAGGTCAAGCCCTCCCACACCATTGATGCC
>CAJANL010000298.1 GCA_903941105.1 uncultured Rhodospirillaceae bacterium | reverse complement strand
GGTCGGCATGCCTCACTGCCCGTGAAAGCCGCTCGACATACGCCTCAAACCGCGATTCACTGTCGGCACCAAAATCCTGGAGACCCATGCTCGCCCCCTTTCGAGCAGAACGAATCTCCATCCATACCACAAAATCGTATTTTATGACACAGTAAGATTAGTGCACTGATGCCGACGGATGATTCACGAGGCTTCCGGACTCGTCATGGCCGGACTTGATCCGGCCATCCACGCGGCGCCACAGGAAAGCTGGTGAACTCAATGATGCGGGTGGCCGCCACGTGGATGCCCGTGTCGAGCACGGGCATGACGGCGGAGGGATGGCGTGTACCCTTTGAATGAATCTCCGCTCTATCGCTTCCACACCGGAGTGCCGAGATTAAGCTGATCCTCCTTGGTCAAGGCGCCGGCCGCGCCACCGGCGGCGCCCCCCAGGAGAGCCCCGGTCAGCGGATTGCCGCCGGTGATGGCACTGGTGGCAGCCCCCGCTCCGGCTCCGATGCCGGCGCCCGAAATGGCGCGCTCGGACGTAGTGGTGCCGCATCCGGCCAAGGCCAGAATGGCGGCGACGGCAGTAAACTGGCTGAAACGAGACATGGCGCGATCCTTCCGTGAACGACGACACTCCCAGTTTTGTAAAAACGCCGGCGGCTACGGCCATGTTCCATCGCAACATTTGCAGGAGCCGGCCACAAATACGGCGGGGGGAGGAACAATCACCCGCCGTGGATGGTTTACAGCGTGTCGCACAATTGCGAAAGCGGAGGACGATATGGCCCAAAAAGGCTCTTCCAGCGGAGGCACTCAGGGTTCGGCCGCCAATGTCACCCATGCATTGCGTGGCGTCGACTTCCCGTGCAGCAAGCAGCAGTTGATCGATCACGCCCAGCAGCAGAATGCCGATGACGTGGTGTTGTCGGAGCTGCGCAACCTCCCCGACCAGAACTACAATAACATGGCCGATGTGATGAAGGGCTTCGGCCAGTCCCATTGACGTCCTGGCAAACCCTTTCGGGCGGGGCGGGGAAGACGGCATGGCGCCGCTTTTCCCCGCCTCCTGTCGACCTCAATACTCGGCCACGGCGGAGCCGCCGTCGGGGGTCTGCTGCACGACCTTCAACGGCCGATCGGGGAAGACCGTGCGCTTGAGTTCCTCGATCATCTGCTTCGCGGTCTCCGGCCGTGGCGCCACCACATCCATCAGCCAGGCGCGATCACCGCTTTTCCATTCGTTGGGCTTCAGGCGGCGGAGGCCGGACAACACACGGGCCTCCAACACACGAGCCTCGACCTCCTCGGACAGAAAGGCCCAACTGGCGAAGGCCACCGGCCGGTCGTCCTGACGCCACAGGCGAAATTGCCGCATCTTCAATGGCGGCACCACCAGCCATTCCAGATCGGCGAGGAAAAGGTGCTTGTGGCTGACCGGCATGATCAGCAGCGACACCACCTCGCCAAATACCCCAGCAAAGGTGCTGGGGCCCGCCGACGGCTGCGGGGGCTCGGATGCTGCCATGACCGTGGTGTCTCCTTTGGCGCGCCCTCCCCGCTCCGCCTCGCTTTTTGCCATATTTCTACCCTCCAGCACTACGGCGTTGATTTCACCCGATAACTTCAACTTCACATTAACGATACCCTGGCACCTGCAAGTTGAACATGATAACAATGATGACGGGGCTGTCGAACATTGTCTCCGATTCGGTGAGGTTTAACGTTGTTGCAGGGTATGCCCGAAAAGGTACGTCGCCGTCTTCCCCGCCGGGAGCGAGAACGTCTGATCATCGAAGAAGCCATGCGATTTTTCTCCGAGGTCGGCTTCGAGGGCCAGACGCGAGCGCTGGCGCAAAGGCTTGGTGTCACACAGCCCTTGTTGTACCGCTATTTCCCCGACAAGGACGCCCTGATCGAGCGCGTGTTTTCCGAGGTTGTGGGGGGGAGCTGGGATCCCAACTGGGAGACGGTGCTGACCGATCGTTCGCGCCCCCTGGCCAAGCGCCTGACCGAATTCTACGTCACCTATAGCCGGGCCAACTTCCGCTACGAGCGGGTTCGCCTGTTGATGTTCGCCAGCCTGAAGAACCATGCCGCCGCCAGCAGCTACCTCGCCTTGATCCGCGAGCGCCTGTTCGTGCCCCTGGTGCGTGAACTGCGCGCCGAAGCCAAATTGCCCGAGGCGCCCCCGATCCATGAGGACGAGATCGCCTGTGTCGCCGGACTGCACGGCGCCATCGGCTATGTGGTGACGCGCTGTGGCATCGACGGCAAGCCCGCGGCGGATGAGCTGGTGGCCCGTCAAGTTGCAACATTCCTCAACGGCGCCGCCAGCACGCTCTCATCGCTGGCCGCCACGGCGCAATAGCCCGCTCGGCGCAACAGCCCGTTTACGGCGAAATCCCAGGGCGCCCCCTGAAAAGGCTTGCCAAGAATCCTTGGGAACGGTAGGCCTGTCGCCATGTGGCCGAAGGGGAAATCATCATGCGCATGAGTATAGTGGCAGTATCGATGGTACTGGGCCTGGGTGCCTGCTCGACCGGACCGCACCCCCTGGTCCCCGATACACCCGAGGGTCCGGCCAGCTATGTCTGTTACAGCTCCACCTTCTCCAACCCGGCGGAAGTCCGCGGCATCGCCGACCGCCAGTGCGGACGCTCCGGCATGGGGGTTTCGGCTCTGATCGGTCAGGAGTGGACACCGCTGCGATGCGGCTTGATCACCCCGACCGTCGCCGCCTTCCGCTGCGGTCGCGGCGGCTCATCGTACTACTACTAGGTTTGGGACCGCCCCGTCCCGAGATGGCCCGCCCGGCGGGCTCTCGGAGACCCGGGCGCCGCCCTCTCCCGCCCAGGGAGAGGGCTTTCCGAGCAAACTACTCGCGTTCCACCGCCGACAGCAGCCAACGGCCACCCTCGATGCGAACGAAGGTCCAGGCCTCGGTGGTCTCCGCCGGAACCTTGGGGTCACCCTCGACCAATTCGCCGGTGTCGAGCTTGACGGTGGTGTCGATGGCCGAGAAGGTCAGGGCCGCCGTCACATAGTCCCGCACCCCCTCGCGCCAACTCTCGATGACGTCGCCCTTGACCAGGGTGACGTTCTCCACCTTGTTGACCACGCCGAGGCTGGCATTGCGTGACAGATCGTCCGAGAGCCATGAGACGATCTCGGGGGTGGCCAGCGACCGCAGCTTGGCGACGTCACCATTGCTCCAGGCCTTCTGCACGCCCAGCAGAATGTCAGAGAAAGCCTCCTGGTCGCTGACGGCGGCGTCGAATTCCTTCTCGACGCGCGGGGCTTGACCGGCAGGCTGCATTTCAATCTGCTGCTCGCCATCCTGATAGGTCGAGCGCTGATAGGGCGCCTCGGTAGCGGTGGCCTCCTGGCGGCGACGGAACAGGCGGTAGAGCAGGTAGGCGCCGCCGCCGAGCAAGGCCAGTTGCAGCAGCGTGCCGAACATGGACGCCCCCGGTGCCGCGGACGAGGCGGCGGCCAGTGCCGGCGAGTGGCCGAACAGCATGCTGCCGATGCCGGCGCCGACCAGACCGCCGAGAATTCCCGACATCATCGGGTTGCGCTGGAAGAAACTGGGCTGTGCCATGGGCGCCGCCATGGGAGCGGCGGGCTGGCGCACGGCACCCGGGTTGTACATGGGCTGCTGCGAAGGGCTCGGCGCCACCTGTGCCGGTGGCGGCGTCACGCTGCGCTGCATGGGACGATCGGCGGTGCGCGAACCGCGCGAGCCGAAACTCCCCCCCGAACCCGCCTTGGCGAAGGCGTCGGGAATCCCGGCGAAAGCCAATAGAGCGATCATCAAAGTGACAACGAGCGTCTTCATGGTCGTCCCTCGGTTGGGCCAATAAGCCAACACCATATAGGTGGGCCAGACTGGAATGCAAATGACAGGAATTAGGCGCCGGCTTCCTTGCCTTTGATCCGGCTGGCCAGCGAGGCCGCCATGAAGGGATCCAGGTCTCCATCGAGAACACCTTGGGTGTCCGACGTTTCGACGTTGGTGCGCAAATCCTTCACCATCTGATAGGGCTGCAGCACGTAGGAGCGGATCTGGTGGCCCCAGCCGATGTCGGTCTTGGCGGCTTCCAGCGCCTGGGATGCCGCCTCGCGCCGCTGCAGTTCGGCCTCGTACATGCGGGCGCGCAGCATGGCCCACGCCCTGGCGCGGTTCTGATGCTGCGAGCGCTCGGTCTGGCACGCCACCACGATCCCCGAGGGATTGTGGGTGATACGCACCGCCGAGTCGGTCTTGTTGACATGCTGGCCGCCGGCGCCCGAGGCGCGATAGGTGTCGATGCGGCAGTCGCCCTCGTTGATGTCGATGGTGATGGTGTCGTCCACCACCGGGAACACCCACACCGACGAGAAACTAGTATGGCGCCGCGCCTGGCTGTCAAACGGCGAGATTCGCACCAGCCGGTGCACCCCGGCCTCGGTCTTCAGCCAGCCATAGGCGTTGTGGCCGGTGATCTGCACCGTGGCCGACTTGATGCCGGCCCCCTCGCCGGCGCTCTCTTCGACCCACACCACCTTGTAGCCATGTTTCTCGGCCCAGCGGGTGTACATGCGCAGCAGCATCTCGGCCCAGTCCTGCGACTCGGTGCCGCCGGCGCCGGCATTGACTTCGAGGTAGCAGTCATTGGAGTCGGCCTCGCCGGAGAGCAGGGTCTCCAGCTCCATCTTGGCGGCCCGCTCCTTGATGGCCCGAAGCTGCGCCTCGGCGTCGGCCGACACCGCTGCGTCGCCTTCCGAGTCGGCCATCTCGATCAGTTCCAGCAATTCGGCCGTCTCGCGCTCCATGCCGCGACAGCCGGAGATGGCGGCCTCCAGTTGGGCGCGCTCGCCCATAATCTTTTGGGCGTTGTCGGCATTGCTCCACAAATCAGGGTTCTCGGCAGAGGCGTTCAACTCATCGAGCCGGCGCAGCGCTTCGTCCCAATCCAGGTGGCGCTTCAGCAGCGCCACCGACTGGTTGATATCGTGAGCCAGCGCCTCGATTTCGGCCCGCATGGGCAATCCCCTCCCGATCCGTGGCGACCCTCGGCGGGCCGGCGGACAATGAATTGGCCTATTTAAGGAAGTTGGCGGGGGTTGGCAATATGAACGCGCTGCCCCTTATCCGGCCACCAGACGATAGCCGACGCCATGCACCGTCAGAATGATGGAGGGGTTGCGCGGTTCGGCCTCGATCTTGCGGCGCAAGCGGCCCACCAGCACATCGATGGTACGGTCGACCACCGCGTCGCCATCGTGCTGGGTGAGATCGAGCAACTGGTCGCGGGTGAGGGCACGCCCGGCGTTACGGGCCAGCGCAGCCAACACGTCGAACTCGCCACGGGTCAACCGCACCGCCTCGCCGGTGGGCGAGATCAGTTGGCGGGCGTCGCAGTCCAGCCGCCAGCCGGCGAAGGCATAGACGCCGCTGGCCGAGCGCTCGGCGGCCATGGTGGGGGCAACCCGCCGCTGCAGATTGCGCACCCTTACCGCCAGCTCGCGCGGATTGAACGGCTTGGTGATGTAGTCGTCTGCGCCGAGTTCGAGACCGACGATGCGGTCCATCTCGTCCTGGCGCGCCGTGACCAAGATAATTCCCACCGACGACTTGCTGCGCAGGTCGCGCGCCAGGATAAGCCCGCTCTCGTCGGGCAGATTGATATCGAGCAGCACCACGTCGGGCACCGCCCGGCTGATCACCGCCCTCATGTCCCGAGCGTCGGCGGCCTCGCTGACCTGAAAGCCCTCGGCCATCAGATAAGCGGCGAGCTTCGAGCGGGTAACCGGCTCGTCCTCGACGATCAACACATGCGCTTTTGTAGACAAGCAATCCCCCTGCCCGAGGAAGTTCACAATCCATTAACACGGCATTTCATGAAACTTCAATCAGAACCGGAATTCCATTGCGGTTGAACGGATATAAAGGTGGCGAACGAAGAGGATGGATTGCGATGTTCGCGCAGGCGGTGAATGGAACGGGAATGCCAAGGGCGAAAATCTTCGCCTGGTTGCCCCGCCATGTCGCCGCCGCAACGTCCCTCTTGAACCGCTCATGACTCTGCTCCCGCCCCCGTCTCCCGGTTATCTCGGACGGCTGGTAGTGGCGTTCGGCGCGATTGTCGTGACGCTGCTGTGGGTGGCCATCGCCTGGGATGTCCACCGCGAGCGTGAACGCGCCCTGGCAGCGGCCGGTGCCGACACCGCCAATCTGGCCCGCGCCTTCGAGGAACACATCCTGCGCACCGTCGTCGGGCTGGACCAGACGCTGCTGTTCGTCAAGGCACAGTACGAACGTGACCCGGCCAGGTTCGACTTCGCCAGGTCCGTCGCCGCCAGCGCCATTCTGCGCCAGGTATCGTCGCAGATCGGCATGATCGGGGCGGATGGCATACTGATGCAAACCACCGTCGACGGCGCGGTGCCGCTCGACCTCAGCGACCGCGAACACTTCCGTGTCCACCGCGACGACAGCGGCATCGGCCTGTTCATCAGCAAGCCGATCTTCGGTCGCGTCACGAAGCGCTGGTCGATCCAACTCACCCGCCGCCTCGATCGGGCGGATGGCGGCTTCGACGGGGTGCTGGTGCTGTCGCTCGATGCAGGCTATCTGGGTGACTTCTACGATTCCATCGACGTTGGCCGCGGCGGCGTGGTGTTGCTCGCCGGGCGGGACGGCATCATTCGGGCATCTGCGACGCAGTCGAGCGAGGCTCTCGGGCAGAAGATCGTCGCGGGCGAGTTGGCCGAGACCATGGCTGTCGCCGACGGGGTGGGCACCACCACTGTGACCGGCCCCCTGGACGACGTCCGCCGCATCGTGAGCCATCGTTCACCGGCGGCGGTCCCGCTGGTGGTGGTGGTGGGACGGGCCGAAGCGGACATCCTGGCTCAGGTGGAGAGTACGACGGTCAACTACACTCTGGTGGGCCTAACGTTGTCGACGGTGGTGGCAGCCGCGGTGCTGCTGCTGTTCCGGCTGGTGCGGCAGCAGGACGAGACGGCCCGCCACCTGCGGGAGAAGAAGCAAGAGCTGTTCGACAGCCGCGAGCGCCTGCGCAGCTACGTCGCCGACCTGGAGCGCATCGCCGAAATGGCTGCCCACGACCTGCAGGAGCCCCTGCGCCGCGTGGTGGCCTATGCCCAGCTGCTGGCCACCCACTCCTCCGATACCGGCCTCGACGACGAAGCCAAGGGGTTCCTGTCCCACATGGTGGAGGGTGCTCACCGCATGCGTGCCCTGGTACGGGAATTGGAAGACTTCGTTTCGGTCGAGCACCTGCCGCTGTCGTCCTGCCAAGTGTCGAGCGCCGAGGTGCTTGGCGCCGCCTGCGAACGCCTGAGCGAGGTGTTGCGCAACACTGACGCGGTCATCCTCACCGACCCCTTGCCCGAAGTGGTGGCGGACAAGCGCTTCCTGGTCGAGGTGTTCACCCTGCTGATCGACAACGCGGTGCGCTTCCGCGCCCAGGATCGGCTGCCGGAGATCCGCATTTCCGCAACCGCGACCGGGAACGGCGGCATCGTGTTCAGTGTCCGCGACAACGGCGTCGGCATCGACTCGCGCGAAGCCGGCCGCATGTTTGAAATCTGGCACCGTCCCTACCGCCTCACCGAGGGCGGCGGAACCGGCATGGGCCTGGCCCTCGCCCGCCGCCTGATCGAGCGCCTGGGGGGACGCATCTGGGTCGAATCCGAGCTGGGCGAAGGCAGCGTCTTCCGCTTCCTGCTGCCGGGACAGACCGGCGCCCACGTAACACCGGACTTGGGACAGGAGGCCAAAGCGGCAGCCTGAACCTTGGCGGCAAGATCCATCCGCGGCCGTCCCCGAACCCCAGTGCCGCGGGGGATCCATGAGGGGGGGGTGACCCCCAAGCGCTCCCCCCTCAAGCCGCCCATTGATGCGAACGTTCCTCCGCGGCCGTCCCCGAACCCCAGTGCCGCGGGGGAGCTTGGAGGGGAGATGGCCCCCAAACATCTCCTCTCCTACCTCTTGTCTGCCCGCGGCCGTCCCCGAACCCCAGTGCCGCGGGCGGGCGAATGGAGGGGGGAGCGGCCCCCAAGCGCTCCCTCCTCCGACATTTCTTCACGTCATGCGTATTTTTCACTCGCCAACAGGGAGGAGGCCAGCAGCCGGCTAACAGGGTGCGGAAAAACTCAACTTTCCTTTCGTCATTCCCGCGAAGGCGGGAATCCATGCATCCGGCAGCACAGCATATGGGGGCAAATGCCAGTCC
>CAJANL010000297.1 GCA_903941105.1 uncultured Rhodospirillaceae bacterium | reverse complement strand
TTTAAAGAAATGGGTGCTACATAGCCGACTGTCAGTCTGTAAGTGCGAATGCCCGGTTTGGCGAAGGTAGATTGCTAATTTCTGCCCCCGCTAAGTGCCTTCTTGAGTCTTCCTTGGTCAAAACCCGAACGACTCCTGTCGCGGCATTGCTGACGACCAGCTAACGCCCAATCAATTCCCGCAACGGCCCAAACTTAGCCATGATTCCCGCAAAAGTCTGATTCACCAAAGCATCATGCTCTGACTCCAATCGATCAAACGTAGACCAGTGCATCCCCTTTGGCTTTGCGCCGTTGCCGTTCAGAATCCCAGCCTCCCAGCCCAACCGATCCCGCAACTTGTCCGCCTTGCTACCCGCCCGGTCGTGGGCTTGCTCCCGCTGGGTTCGGTAGGCTAACTGGTGGCAGTGCCTGCACGCATAGATTTTGCCGCCATAAAGAACCGCAACGCGCCGCCCGCATCCAGCCGCCGGACAAAGCCACCATGCACGCTGCCCGCCGTAGGTGCAGGGTGTCCACGATAGGCGCACCGGGTAATTCATGGCCTGCCATTCGCCGCCCCGATCCCGCGCCCGATAGTCCAGCGTCACCCGGTCGGTGTCGGTACGCAAATTGATGTTCGCCACAGGTTCACCGTTGCGTGACCATTGCCAATTGAATGACTGCCCCGGCGTCAATCGCCCGGCCCGAGCAATCCTGCGAATGTCCAACGCCCACATGTCGCCCGTGGTGCTTTTTCCCCCGTGCCTGCCGCTGCCAAACCCGCCCATAGTCAGCCCTCCCGAAAAGATTTACCGAAAACATTAGTCAAGTTGACTGCCCGGTTTACCCCCTGAATCGTCGCAAAGCCTCGCCGTTGCTGGGGATTCGATGGTTTCCAAGGGTTTGACTTTTGTTTGCAATTCAGCTGCCACTAACGCCCGAATGTGCGCCTTAAAGTCATCGTTTGTAGAGCCAGACGGGTAAAGCGCACGATCTATTGCAGGTTTTGCAAGCTTTTCAACCACCGGATCAGCGCCGCTCAGTTGCTGCACCACGATATTCATAGGTGTGGGTGCCTTACCTTCCGGCCTGCCGATCAGGTACTGCGCCAGCCAGTTACGCGCCTGCGGATCACCAGCCTTTGCCGCCTGTAATGCACCACTGACAACGCTACGCCAGTCGTTCAATGTCACCGTGTCCAGCAACACGCCCATGTAGTCGCTTTCCGTGCGTCGGTGTTGCGCCGTTCCATTGATGTATTCCGTTTGTTTACGCCTGCCCATGATTGCCCCCTTCGGTTTGTAAATCGTTTTCCCCGTCGTAGTCATTCCACAGCGCCAACCCCACAGCGCAGCGCCTGCCGTACCGAATGCCACGGCCTGCCGCAATGCACGAATGGCAATTGAAGTGGTGTGCGTGGTAAGCCTGCGCCGCTGATTGCTCTGTACCTGTCAGCCACGGCCCGCGCTGCCTGAATAGTCGCTTTGGCTCGGTTCGATCGGGAGTAGATGCCGCTTCGGTTGTTTGAATGTCGGCATTGATTCTTCTGCACGTATCAGCCGTATCACCCGTGCAAGCCAATGCCCATGCGGGTTGCGCCTGATACGCCTGCATATTCCCTGCCGTATCAGCCGTATCACTGGCCACCATGCCGCCCTGTCCTGATACGCCTGATACGTATGTCGTTTCAGTGACGTATCGGCCCAAACCCGCATGAATAGGGGCTTGCACGCCTGATACGTTTGATACGTCTGGTTTTAACGATGCCAGCCACGATTTAAGCGCCATGCTCACCCCCTGCCAGCTTGTCCGGGTCAATTGGATATAGCTTCACGCCACGCCCGGCAATCCGAATAAACCGCGCCCGTTCCCCATTCGCCCCCGGTGTCGGTAGTGCTTTGGCTTCCTGCAACACATCAAGCGCCCGCTTGAAGTCGATCCCTTTGGTTGCTTCGCGCATACCGTCCGTGGTGAAAAGGTATTCCCGCCCGCCGTTGGTGTCACGCCACCAGCCCGCCCGGTCGCGTATCTGCACATCGTTGGTGGTGTCTGCATCGGAAAATCGCCCGTCGCCGTGTCGCTCGATAAAGCCTGATACCCGCTGCAATATCTGCCGCCGTTCGTCATTGCCTTTGCCGCGCATGGATTGCCACAGCTTGAACCCGTGCGCTGCCGCTTCGCCTGCCGCCCCCCCTGGCCAGCCTGTCACGCCGTAGTCGGTGGCAAGTTCACCCGCTAGGCCAATTAAGGCAAACCGCGCCGCTGCCCGTTTGTCTTGCCCTTCGGTGCCATCGGTGGCAAACATCGGTGCGGCCTTCACTTCCTCCAACATGGCGCAAAGATCGCTTGCATCAAAAGTCAGCTTTTCCAAAAACGCCCGGCCCGCCTGTCCGTGGTGCTGTGCCGCTGCCCGCTTGATTGCATCCGAGAATGCCGCCGGACTGGTGGCACCGTGTAGGGCATCCCATGCGCCG
>CAJANL010000296.1 GCA_903941105.1 uncultured Rhodospirillaceae bacterium | reverse complement strand
TATCCACCGATCAAGCCCGAAGTCTTGCGCCCGCATTTGCCCCTCCCAAGGTCTGCTATTCTCGACGACGGCTGATGTCTACACCGCATCCGCCCGCTCGTCCGTGAACAATTGCATACAACGACCACCCAGCCGGCGAAGGCAGGATGGCCAATCACAATTCAGTTTTCGGCCTTCGGCACCGATCCGAGCCGTTGCAGAAATTCAGGCTCGTCGTAATCGCCCATTTCAGGGTCGGCGGTCTGACGGACGACATCCACGCCGGCAACGCTGCCACCCTCCATCATGCGGCTGGCGCGTTGCAGGGCCTGTGGCTCGGTCTTGTAGGAAATGGGGGGCTGAGGTTTCAGTCCACCCCTTTTGCCGAGGATGTACGGCTGGCAGATGAACAAGGTTTCGAGGGCCATGGCGGTATTCCTGCGGCAAGGGCGACCACCGCAGGGTGTTTCTATTTCGTTCTTTTGTCAATATGCATGGTCCCGCCGGGATTCATATGCCCGGTCACCGCGCTGCCATCCCGAATCTTTCCCGCTGCCGCTCCCACTCCACCGGCATATCGTCCATCATGTCGGCCAATTGCATGGTCCGGGGCTGGCGGCCGTCGAGGATGGCCTCGACGATGTCGGGAGCCAGCAGGGTCAGGCGGTAGATACGGGTCAGATAGGACGGATTGATCTTCTCAGCCTCGGCCAGTTCGTTCAGTGAGCGCACCTGCCCGGATTCCAGCATGCGCTTCCAACGGTGGGCTCGGGCCAACGCTTTCAGCAGGGTGTCGTCGGGACTGGCGCGGGGGCGCTCCGGAATGCCCTCGCCCTCGGGCACGATCACCAGCTTGCGGCCGCCGTGGCGGCGGAGCTTCAGCGGCACCCGGACGGTGAAGGTATCGACGCGGATTTCGGTCATGCCGCGCTCCTGTCGGCGGCCTGGGCGGTGATGTCGGCGACCACGCTGGCCAGCCCCTCGGCGCGCAGGCGGATTTCCGCTCCGTCGGGGGCGATGCGCACCTGCTCGACCAGCAGTTGGAGAAGGCGGGCCTGCTCGGCGGGGAACAGTTCGCCCCACACCGCGTCGAAGCGGTCGAGGGCGTTGTACAGATCGGCGGAAGCGAGATGGGGCGCCATCCGCTCGGCCCGCGCCCGGATCTCAGGGGCGCGCAGCAGGGCGCGTACCTGCCCGACCACCGCCGCCTCGATCTCGCCGGCGGCGATGCTGCGCACCGCGCAGGAATCATGGCCGGCGTTGATCGCCCGCATGCAGGTATAATAGCGGTAAAGCCGCCCCTTCTTGCGAGTGTGGGTCGGCGTCATCGCCCGGCCGCAATGGGCGCACACCACCAGCCCCTTCAGCGGTGCCGGGGTGGTGGCGCGGGCGGCGGCGGCCCGCTTGCGGGGCGCGTTGTCGGTCTTGACCGCCTGTACCTTGTCCCAGGTGGCGCGGTCGATGATCGGCGGATGCTCACCGGGATGGACTTCGCCCTTGTGGACGGCCTCGCCGAGATAGACCCGGTTGTCGAGCAGCTTGTAGAGGAAGTTCGTAAGC
>CAJANL010000295.1 GCA_903941105.1 uncultured Rhodospirillaceae bacterium | reverse complement strand
CGGTCTAGCAGGCCGTCGTTCTTCATGTGGCCGATGACGGGTTCGATGGCGGATCGGCGACGCAGTTCGCGGCGGATGGCTTCGGTGGGGGCCTTGCTGCCGGAACGCCAGACCTTGAAGCGGTCGAGGCCGTGGCCGCGATAGCCCTTGTCGACATAGATGCGTTTGACGGTGACGCCGGTCCAGGCTTCGGCGGTTTCGACGGCGGCCTTGAGGGTGTGTCCGTCATAGGGATTGCCGTGCAGGGCGTCGATGTGGACGACGAACTGGCCGCCAGGAGAGCGGGCGTTGGTGGTGGCGACGGTGACCTTGCAGCCGAACTCGTAGGGCTTGTGCGCCTTGCCCTTGCCGATGCACTCCACCTCGGGGGCGTGGAGGGAATAGACCTTGGGGAAGGGATCGCGCTTGAGCTGGGTGGCGACCCGCTCGGCCAGCCACAGCGGCCGACGGAAGGCGTCGGTCAGTGCCGGATTGCCTTCGATCTTGCGGCGGATGTCGCGCACCACCCGGCCGAGATAGACGCGCAGGCGCTTGAGTTCGCGCCGCGCCCGGTTGTGCTGCTTGGCGTGGGCATAGCGGCCCTGCTTGATCAGCGCCAGCTTGCCCACCCGCCGATAGCTCTGGCGCAGCGTCACGCCCATTTCCCCGGCGAGGCGCACCAGCCTCTCTCGCGCCTTGTGCATCAGCTTGGCGTCGGTGGGAAACGCCACCGCCTTGGGCTGCACCGTGGTGTCCACCGTGATCCGCTCCAGATCCTGGGGCTTCAGCGCCCCGCCGCGATGGGCGGCGGCCAGGCTTTCCTGGACCAGCGCCGCCAGTTCGTCGGCGCCGATCCGCTGGCGCCAGCGGGTCATGGACGAGCGATCCACCGGAAGCGCGTGCTGGAAGAAGGTCTCGCCGCAGAAGAACTGGAAATACGGGTCACTGACCCAGCGCTCGCACACCGATTCGTCGGACAGGCCGTGCATGTGCTTGAGCAGATGCAGCCCAACCATCAGCCGGGTGGCGACACCGGGCCGCCCCGCCTCGGCATACAGCGCCGAGAACCGCTGGTCGAAGAACCCCCAGTCCACCAGCCCGGCCAACCGCACCAACTCGTGGCGCATGTTGATGATCTGCTCCAGCCGCGACCGGAACAGGTCGGCGTCGGCCTTCGATCCTCGCATGAATGGCGGCCTCATCATCCCCTCCGCGCTGCCCACAACGAGGATGGAATCACGACCAGAGCGGGCGGAAAAGAGCGAATTTCGCCGATGGGAATTTGCCGGGTTTCAGGGGGTGAACCCCGCGAATCCGGCAAATACGATTACTTTGACCAACGCTGAAACCAGCCTGGGCGGCTGGCTTCGGCGTTATTCACGGACGACGACGGCATGCCACAGGGTTTTCGCCATGTCCAATGCCGTAGATCATGGACGGCGACTCGATCAGCGACGCGGCGCTTTGTACAGGAATATCAACGCACTAAGGCGAGTGGCGTCCCCACGGGGATTCGAACCCCGGTTTACGCCGTGAGAGAGCGGATCGGACGCTAAATCT
>CAJANL010000294.1 GCA_903941105.1 uncultured Rhodospirillaceae bacterium | reverse complement strand
CTTTCGTCATTCCCGCGAAGGCGGGAATCCATGCGTCCGGCAGCACAGCATATGGGGGCAAACGCCAGTCCTTGCCCCAACATGGACCCCCCGCCTTCGCGGGGGTGACGAGATGAAGGATGGTGGGAAGAGTTTTTCCGCACCCTGTTAAAGCCCCTTTTCGAAGTCCTTGGGCGCGCGAAGATAGGCGCCGAAGACGTCAGGGAGCTTCTTGGCGAGATCGCCAACGGGATCGGCCGGATCCACCTTGGTTGCCTTGATCTTCTCGCAGAAGGTCTTGATCAGCTTCTTCTTGCCGGGAACGCCGAAGATCTCGGTGAATTTCTCGTCGCCCAGCTTGTCGCGGGCGATGTCGAGGAACACCGGAATTTGGTTGAACTGGATGTAGTGCACCACCTGGTTGATGGTTTCGGCGGAAATGATGTGCAGGTGGTTGGCCATCTGCTCCAGGTCCTTGGCGTTCTGCGTCTCCATGGCTTCGAGCCGGTCGCAGTCGACGCACATCTCCCAGAACTTGTCACCCATCTTCTCGTAGACGGTGCCATGAAGGAATTCATAGCGCTCCTTGCCCAGGAAGGCGACGCCCTTGGCGGCCAGCGGCTGGGTGTCGAGCATTTCGCGCATCATGCCGTCGGACAGAATGCGGCGGGCCGATTCCATGCTGTGCCGCCCGATGTCGGCCAAGGCGGCGATGCCCTCGGGCGAGCGCAAGGTGGTGACACCTCGGCCCATCTCGATGATCAGCTTGACCGGAAGCTCGGCGAAATAAGGGATCAGCGGCACCTGCCAGTCAAAATCGAGATTGTCCTTGATGGCGGCATAGAACTTATCGGCGGCGGAATTGACGCCGGGCTTGGATGGCCCCTTCTCGGACTCACCACCCCATTTGGCGCCCACCAGCGCCATCAGCTTGTCCAGCAGGCCACGGGTCTCGGGCTTGAGTTGCTGGGTGCCGCTCTGCTGGGGAGCGAAGCGCTTCTCGGAATAGGCCTTGGCGCCCGAACGCACCACCATGCTGATGATCTGCTCGATATTGCGGCCGCAACGCAGGGCGGAGGTGTCTTCCGTGACGGGGCCACCGGCCTCATCCACCAGCAGATCCTGGAAAATCTCGCGCTTGGTCCGGAACAGCTGGATGCAGGCGTACAGCAGTTCGGGGCTGGAGATGACGACGCTATACGGCTCGGGCGACGAGGCCAGGGCCGGCACCATGGCGGCGACTCGCTCGGTTATCGGCCCCTTGATGGTCCGGATGATGTCCTTGCGCAGAGCCGCGTCCTTGTCGACCGGCTTGGCGTCAGCGGCAGGGCCCGACTTCGACATTGTTCCCCCGTACTCCCTCGACCCGTCCGGCTCACTCGGTGAGCATGGTCGCGGGCAACTGATTCATCTTGGACAGCAGGTATTCGAGATCGTCGTTCTCGAAATCGACCCCCAGGTCACCGTACTGGGTGAGAATACGCTCGATCATGCGACGGGAAAACCGCTCGCGATCATTGGGGCGGCCGTCGTATTCCAATTCATAGGAAACGTCCACCGCCGCCCGCATGGCGGTGAAGAATGCCTTGGGCAGTCCCGCCTTGTCGAACAGCGCCTCGAAGCCGCGCTTGCCGGCGTCATGGATCAGGGTGCGGGCGTTTTCGTCCTTGATGCGGGACAGCTTGGCCAACGCCACTTCGAAAAAGCCGATATCGCCCATGCACACGGCGCGCAGGATGATGGAGGGGGTCAGGCGGCCGTTGCGATAAAGATGGTCCACCAACTGGGCCACGTCGCTGTCGGAGTTGGACAGCCCCAGCACCGCCAGTTCACGGGCCTGCAGCATCATGCCGGCGGCGGCTTCGGGCGACATCTCCGGCCGCGCCATCAGGTGCTTGCGCAGGTTCTCCGAGACCTTGGTCATCAAGCGTTCGGCGACGGTGATGGGCAGTTGCGCCCGCGCCACCAGCGGCTTGCCCACCAGTTCGCTGTCGCCGAACTGATCGACCACCTTGCCGAGAGTCGCCTCGGTGATCTCGGCGCCTTCATTGGCCACCAGGGTCGCCACCACCCGCTCGTTCCTGGTGTCCACCAGGGCGTCGGCCACCGAGGCCGAGACATGCGGACGGCTGGCGACCGCCACTTGCTTCTCGGGACTCTGGCTCTTGACGATCTCCACCAGATCCTCGTCGGTGAGCACCTCGGAGAAGCGGAGCATGGGCAGCGACACGTCCTCGACGTCGCGGGCCAGGGCCAGCGCCAGGTCGTGCGGAACCGTCGGGTTCTCCTTGAGCTGACGGGAGAGCGCCTGACGCACCCGCACCTCGGCATCCTTCACCATCAGGCGAAAGATGTCCTCGGCCAACTTTCGTTCGCCGGCACTGAGCGCGATGTGCTGGGCCGCAATCTTGCCGGCGATCTCCACGCGGGTGTCGCCCGATGGATTGGCAAGAAGGCGGGCAACGTCTTCTTCTTTGAGCTTTGTTTCCACGGTTTTCTTCCGGCTGGTCCCCTTCGGGCATTCCCGTGGAGCAGACTATACATTGGTTCGATGCACATGAACAGGCGGCAGCCTGCGGTCAGCCCCCCGACGCGTCAAGAAAGCGCTCCAGCACCTCGGCCGCGCGGGCTTCCAGAGCGGGGGCGTGGAATCGTGTGGCGTCGCGCAGGGAGGGAACGGCGATGCCCGGGGTCTTGGCGATTTCGAGGGCGTGGCCGATGAACCAGCGCTCCAGGTCGCGACCGACCGCCTCGACGTGGAATTGCAGACCCAGCGCCGCGGCACCCCACGAAAACGCCTGGTTGGGGGTGACGGCGGTGGAGGCCAACAATTCGGCCCCCTCGGGCAGGTCGAAGGTGTCGCCGTGCCAATGCAGCACGGCGCATCCGTCGAGCGCTGCCAGGGCGGAGCGCTCCCCGGCCGCACTGAGCACCAGCGGCGACCAGCCGATCTCCTTGCCGGCGGGGTTGGGATGAACCCGCGCCCCCAGGGTTCGCGCCATGATCTGCGCCCCCAGGCAGATTCCCAGCGTCGGCCGGCCGGCCTTCAGCCGTGCCTCGACCAGCCGCAACTCGTCGAGCAGAAACGGATAAAGGGACTCCTCATCGGCACCGATCGGACCGCCCAACACCACCAGCAGATCGGCGGCGGCGGGATCGAGCGATGCGAGATCATCGACGCCGGCCTCGAAGGTGCGCACCTCATAGCCGCGGCCGGCCAGCACCGGCGCGAAGCTGCCGAGGTCCTCGAACGCCACATGGCGAATGGCCCAACAGGTCTTGCTCTTCCCCATCATCCCCTCCCCCTCGCCACGCCCCCCAAAAAAAGATCGGCGGCCACTGGGGCCGCCGCAGGGAGGGGACGACATCCCCCCAGGGCCTGAACGGCTTGCTACTCCGTGGGCTGCAGGTTACCCGCTGCGACACGGCCGCGATCACGGACCAACTCGTACTTCACCTTCTGGCCCTCGTCCAGTTTGTCCAGACCGGCGCGCTGCACGGCGGTAACGTGGACGAAGACATCACTTCCGCCACCCTCGGGCTGAATGAAGCCATAACCTTTGGTGGCATTGAACCATTTCACGATACCGACCGCCATGCGACTCTCCTAGAGGCCAGTTGCCGACACAGCCAATCCCCGCCCCTTTGCAGCGGACCATGGATCGCCTTGGCTGACGTGGCCTCTGCCCTAGGGCATATCAAGGTTCCCTCTCCATCGGTGGAATCGCCGTCCGACTTTGGAGTGGGCTTCCTGTCCGGCAAGATGCAATCGCGAGCCATTCTCACCTTGCATTCAACAGCAAATTTGTGGTTATTGATTATCGCTCTCAATCGGGATATCGCCATGCCGCTCCGCATCCTTGTCGCCGTCATGCTGTTGTGGGCCGCTGGCGCGATGCCGGCACGGGCCGCCGAGGCTTATTGGCACGGGGTGGCGGGCGGCGTTTCCGCCACCCTGGCCGAGGCCGAGGCGGCTTCGGCGCGGGGCGAAGTCGACGCCGCCAAGCGCGCCATCAACGAGGCCTATTTCCGCCGTTTCGAGGATGCCAAGCTGGAGGCCGCCATCCGCAAGGAGATCAGCGCCAAGCGGGCCGCTCAGATCGAGCGTCTGTTCGCCGACATGCGCAAGGCGGTGACCGCCGGCGATCAGGCCGCGGTGGCGAAATTCGCGGCGGAAATCCGCCAGTCATTGACGGCCGACGCCAAGACCCTCGACGCCGCCAAGGTGTCGCCCGATGTCTTCGCGGTGAACCAGTGATGCGCGCCTGGCTCATCGCCCTTGCCCTGCTCGCCTTCGGCGGCTCGGCCCATGCCGCCGTCGACCACCGCGCCGTCGAGGCACAGGTGGTGGCGGCCGGCGACGCACTGGTGGACGCCTATGATCCGGCCAAGGGCGAGGCCACCGGTGACGGCTTCTCGGACCTCTATTTCAACGTGTTCGAAGAGAGCGGGCTGGAGGCCGATATCGGCGCCGCCGACCCCGCCGCCAAGGCCACCGTCGAATCGCACTTCGCCGCCGTCATCGGCCTGACCATGAAGGCCGCGCCCAGGGACCGCGTCACCGCCGAGTGGAACGCCTTGAAGGCTGCCCTGGCGGCGGCGGTCAGCCTGCGCGCCGAGATGTCCGGGGGCTGGATGCCGGCCTTCCTCCAGTCCCTGCTGATTTTGCTGCGCGAGGGCTTCGAGGCCATTCTGGTGATCGGCGCCCTCGCCACCTATCTGCGCCGCCTGGGCGCCACCAGCCAGTTGAAGGTGGTCTGGCGAGCGGTCTGGCTGGCCCTGGCCGCCAGCCTGCTCACCGCCTGGGCCATCGCCGTGCTGATCAAGCTGTCGGGTCCCGCCAAGGAGTTGGTGGAGGGGCTGACCATGCTGCTGGCGGCGGCGGTGCTGGCCTATGTCAGCCACTGGCTGTTCGCCCGCCGCGAGGCCTCGCGCTGGCAGGGCTACATCCGCGGCCAGGTGGAAAGCGCCGTGTCGAGCGGCCAGCTGTTCTCGCTGGGCTTCGCCGCCTTCCTCGCCGTCTATCGCGAGGGCGCCGAGACGGTGCTGTTCTATCAGGCGCTGCTATCCAGCACCCCCGGCCAGGAGCCGGCGGTGGCCGGCGGCTTCGTGGCGGCGGCGATGGCGCTGGTGGTGATCTATCGGGTCATGCGCGGCGCCTCGATGAAGCTGCCGCTGGGCCTGTTCTTCACCGGCACCGCGGTCCTGCTCTATGCCCTGGCGGTGGTGTTCGCCGGCCAGGGAGTGCTGGAATTGCAGGAAGCCCGCTGGATCGGCGTGACGCCCATGGCCGGGATGCCGCGCGTCCCCGCGCTGGGCCTGTTCCCCACCGCCGAAACCCTGGCCGCCCAGGCGGTGGTGCTGGCGCTGCTGCTGCCGGTGCTGGGGCTGTGGGCGCTCAGGCGACTGCGGACGACGCCATGATGCTGCGCCAGGTCCCACCCGAGGAACGCCGTCGCCCCTCGTCGCGGGTGGCGGGAGCGGTCGAGTGGTGGTTCGTGCGCAACATCCGCTGGCTGCCGCAGGTGCACGCCGCCATGTTCGTGGTGTTCGTCACCCTGCTGCTGGTACCGCCCTTCCTGGCCGACCCCGCCGAGGACGCCGGCATCTTCGACCACCTGACGGTGTTCGCCAACTTTGCCCTGTGGGGGGTGTGGTTCCCGCTGCTGCTGCTCTCGGTGCTGGTCACCGGGCGCTCGTGGTGCGGCCTGCTGTGCCCCATGGGCGCCGCCTCCGAGGCCGCCAGCAAGCGCGGCCTGCGGCTGAAGGCACCGGCCTGGCTGACTTGGCCGGGAACGCCGGTGGTGTCGTTCATCATCATCACCGTGCTGGGCCAGACCACCGGAGTGCGCAGCCACCCCGAGGCGGCGGCCGAGATTTTCGGCGGCACCATGGCGGCGGCCATCGTGCTGGGCTGGCTGTTCGCCCCGGGCAAGCGGCCGTGGTGCCGCCATGCCTGCCCCATCGGCCTGCTGCTGGGGGTGTTCTCACGCCTGGGCGCCGTCGAGTTCGCCCCCAAGCGGCCCGAGGCGGGTGGCGACCTGTGGAACGCGCGCGGCGTCTGCCCGACCATGATCGACCTGCGCCACAAGACAGAATCGCGCCACTGCATCGAGTGCTTCCGCTGTGTCAGCCCGCCGGCCAAGGGCGGCCTGTTCCTCAAGTTCCGCCTGCCCGGCCGCGAGATCGAGGCCATCGCCGACAGCAATCCCAACCTGTCCGAGCTGTTGTTCCTGGTCCTCGGCGGCGGCGTGGCGTTGGGCGGCTTCCTGTGGGGGGTCGGCAAGTGGTTCGGCCGCATCCGCGACGTGCTGGGCGAATGGGCCATCGACCGCGACCTGTTGTGGGTGGTGGAATCCGGCCCGTCCTGGCTGATGAGCGTTTATCCCGAACGCCGCGAGGTGTTCGTCTGGCTCGACTTCCTGATGATTTCCAGCTTCATGGTCGCGGTGATGCTGGCGATGACCGCCCTGCTGTCGGCCTGCACCCTGGCCGAGGCCTGGATCGCCGGCCGGCTGGGCGCCGGCCGCAGCCTGAGCCGCCGTTTCCTCGAACTGGGCTACCAGTACGCCCCGGTGGCCATGGTATCGCTGCTGATCGGCCTGGGCGGCGGTCTGTTTTCCGCCTTGAAGATGGTCGGCCTGACCACGGAAGTGGTCACCGGTCTCAAGGCGGCGCTGTTCGTGCTCGGCACCCTGTGGTCGCTGCGCCTGGGCGAGCGCATCCTGGCCGCTCAGGGACTGGCGCCGTGGCGCCGCATCCCCGCTTTGCTGCCCGGCCTCGCCGGCAGCCTCGCGGTGGCGGCGGCCTGGGCTCCGGCGCTGTTCTAGCGAGCCGTCCCTACCGCCCCGTCGCCCGCAGCCTGTCCCGCACCAGGGCGCGCTCGTCCTTGAGCTGCTCGGCGATGAGGAAGGCCAGCTCCAGCGCCTGGGTGGCATTGAGGCGGGGGTCGCAATGGGTGTGGTAGGCGTCGCCGAGGCGGGCCTCGGTGATAGCCTGGGCACCGCCGACGCATTCGGTGACGTCCTGGCCGGTCATCTCGAAATGGACACCGCCGGCATGGCTGCCCTCGGCCTTGTGCACGGCGAAGAAGGCGCGCACCTCGGCCAGGATACTGTCGAACAGCCGCGTCTTGTAGCCCGAGGCGGCCTTGACCGTGTTGGCGTGCATGGGGTCGCACGACCACACCACCGAGCGGCCCTCGCGCTGCACCGCCCGGATCAGCGCCGGCAGCTTGGCTTCCACCTGCTCGGCGCCCATGCGGGTGATGACGGTGAGGCGGCCCGACTCGTTGGCGGGAGTGAGGGTGTCGATCAGGCGCAGCAGATCGTCCGGCGTCATGCCCGGACCGGCCTTGAAGCCCAGCGGATTCTTCACGCCCCGCAGGAACTCCACATGAGCGCCGTCGAGCTGGCGGGTGCGTTCGCCGATCCACAACTGGTGGGCCGAGCAGTCATACCTGTCGCCGGTGGTGGAATCGACCCGTGTCAACGCCTGCTCGTAAGGCAGCAGCAGCGCCTCGTGCGAGGTGAAGAAGTCGGTCTCGCGCAGTTGCGGCGTGGTGTCGGAGGTCATGCCGCAGGCCTCCATGAAGGCCAGCGTCTCGTCGAGCCGGTTGCACAGGTCCTGATAGCGCGCCGCCTGAAGCGTGCCGGCAACGCAGCCCAGCGTCCACTGGTGCACCTTGTGCAGATCGGCGTAACCGCCCTGGGCGAAGGCGCGCAGCAGGTTCAGCGTCGCCGCCGACTGGTTGTAGGACCGCACCAGCCGCTCGGGGTCGGGCACGCGGGCCTCGGGGGTGAACTCGATGCCGTTGACGTTGTCGCCGCGATAGCTCGGCAGCGTCACGCCATCGATGGTTTCCATGTCGGCCGAACGCGGCTTGGCGAACTGGCCGGCCATGCGGCCCAGCTTGACCACCGGCATGGCGGCGCCGTAGGTCAGCACCACCGCCATCTGCAGCATCACCCGGAAGGTATCGCGGATGTTGTCGGCGCGGAACTCGGCGAAGCTCTCGGCGCAATCGCCGCCTTGCAGCAGGAAGGCCTTGCCGTCGGCGACCCGGGCCAGGGAATCCCGGAGACGGCGCGCCTCGCCGGCGAATACCAACGGCGGAAAGTTGCGCAGCCGCTCCTCGACCGCGGCCAGCTTGTCCAGGTCGGGATAGGTCGGGGCCTGTTGGATGGGCTTTGCGCGCCAGCTGTCCGGCGACCAAGTCTCAAGCATGGGAGTCCTCTGGCATCCTGGTTTCGCGCCCGCGAAACGAAGCGAACTCTATACGACTCCTCGGCGGAGAATTCCAGTGCGCCTTAGCCGAGCACCGCGGACAACCCCAGCATCCAGCCGGCGAGCAGAACCGCGCCGGTCAGCACGAAGGGGCCATTCCAGCGCCTGGCCACCACGGTGACCGGCACCTCGGACAAGCGGGCGACGGTCATGATGGCCGCCCCCACCGGCGTCGAGCAGGCCGACAGCGCCCACGCTCCCATCAGCCCGCTGGCCAGCACCAGGGGATTGATGCCCAGCACCGAGAGATCGGCCAGGGCGCCGCCCAGGATGGTCACCGAGATGATCTGCGACACCCCCACCTGCGCCAACGCCATCACCGCCCAGGCCAGCAGCACCGCCACCACCGCCGGCGGCAGGTGCAGGGTGGCGATGGCCTGGGCGGTGGCGGCGGGCGAGACGAAGGCGGTCAGCACGGTGCCGAAGAACATGGCGCCGCCCAGGATCGCCGCTTCGTTGCGGAAGGCCGGCATTCCCACCGTCAGGCGCTGGGCGAGGTGGCGGGCGCCGGCGACCGCGCTGCGGCGCTGCACGGCGAGCCAGACCAGCCCGGACAGCGGCACCACCAGCATGGCCCCCACCACCAGACGGACGTTCAACGCCTCGCCCACCGTCACCGAGGCCGCCACCACCGCCGCCACCAGCAGGCACAGCCGGACCAGCGGCGTCCAGTCCATCGGGCCACCGACACCGGGCAGGTTGGCCACCGGCGGGAAGGCGCGGCGGTCGAGCACCCAGCCCAGCCCGAGCAGCAAGGCCGTCAGCCCGATTTGCAGCGGCAGCAGCGTCCGCCACGGCAGGCCGTGCACCACCGACTGCACTACCGCGAACGATACCGACAGCGGCGACCACACCGTCATCAGGACGAAGCCGCGCAGGATCGCCGTCATCATCCGCTGGTTGCGAATGGCCGTGATGCGGGCGTCACCGCCGGCCGCCGCCAGGGTATTGCCCTTGTTGACCATGGTGCCCAACAGGGTGAGCACGCCGAAGTTCAGCACCAGCGAAATCACGTGACTGCCCAGGCACAGCACCAGATAACGCCGGCCGGGAGGCTGACGCACCATCAACTCGCCCGAGGCCTGCACCGTGGCGGACCCCTCGGCCGCGTCGCGCAGCATGCCCAAGGCCACGAACAGCCCGGTGATGAAGGCAGCCTCGCCCAGGGCCAGCAACAGAACGCGGCCGGGGTCGGGCAGCATGGCCAGCGCCGCCGCCGCCGCCAGGGCGGACACCAGCAGGGTGATCTTGCCGCGCCCGACGGCCGCCCGGCCCTCGATGGCGAAATAGACCAACAGCGCCGCCCCCGCCACCATGCGGGCGGCGTCGATATGGAACACCGCCGCAACGACACCGCCCAGCATGACCAGCAGCATGGCCAGTGTGGATAGGGTGGACTTGTTCATGCCGCAGAGAAACGGGCCTTGGGCGCCGGGAGCACCTTGGCGGGACGGGCGAGGTCCTTCATCAGGCCAGGACCGTTGACCATGGCGAAGCCCCCCGTCACCGCCCCGACGATCACGGCGCGGCGACGCACCCCCCAAACATAGGCGCCGACTCCGGCCAAGGCGGTGGCCTCGCGGAACTGGACCAGGGCCGCCAGCAGGCGGGCATCGTCGGTACGCTCGTCGGCGAACAGCTCGGACAGGTCGACACCGACCATGGCGGCACCGGCGGCGGCGGCAACGGCGGCGCGGGAGTCGGGCAATTGGGCACGCAGCAGCACGGCACGGCACAGCGGCTTCAGGGCACGGATCACCTCGGTCAGGACGCCACCGCTGGCACCATCGGGGACGCCGAACAGGTCGATCACCACCCTGCCCCGCCGCGTCGCCTCGGGCATGGTGGCAAACGGCTCGGTCAGCGAGATACGACTGGCCGAGGTCGCCGTCGCCCAGTGCATGGGCACCAGCAGGATGGGAGTCATGCCGGCCAGCTCGGCGGTCAAGCCGTCACGCACCGCCTGGGCGATGGCGAAGCGGTCGAGGCTGTGGGCCGAGGCGGCATCCGAGCGCGGATAGGCCAGCGCCCCTTCCAGCGCCGGCCGGCCGGGGCTATCGACCCGTTGGATGTGGGCCTTGTAGGCTCCGATGCTCTCGCCGGCCGCCACCCAGGTGGGGCGGTAGAGCAGCGACAGGGCGGCTCCGGCGGGCAAGGGCGGTGCACTCGGCGGCGGGGTGTGGCCGGCTTCCCGGACCGGAGCCATCGCCTCCCAGCCGGGGTCCTTGCTCCCCCGCGGGGCGCGCGGAGCTTCCGCCCATGAGGGAAGCGGCTTGACCTGTCGCGGCAGAACCGGCTCCAGCTTAGGCAATGGCCCGGGCAGTGCGGAGTGGCTGAGCGGCGATTCGTCGGGCAATTCCAATGGTAGACGGTCATCCTCGGCGGCGTCGGCGATGATGGCGCGCATCTCGCCGACCGCATTGTGCACTGCCGCCAGATTGATGCTGCCGTCGGGATTGATCCCGTCCGTGACCGAGAGTTCGGCCGCCAGGGCCAGGGGCCGTTCCGAGCCGGTGAACTGGCTGCCCAGCAGGCGGCTGCCCAGTTCCTCGGCGATGACGACGGCGCGGCGGCGGCCTTCCTCGGCCGAGATGCCGCGGAACACCAGGATGAACAGATCCTGGCCGCGACGGCCGCAGACATTGCCGGTGCCCAGATGCTTGTTGATGATGCCTTCGGCGATCAGCATCACCTTTTCCGAGATGCGCTTCCACTTGTCGCCGACCGCCTCGCGGAATTCCACCAGCGAGACCACATGCAGCCGCGTGTTGAAGTCGCCCTCGTCCTCGTCGAGCATCTGCTTGAGCACGAGATGAAAACTGTCCTCGACCAGGGCGTCGACCGGGCTCGCCGCCACCGGTGCCGCCACGGGACCGCCTTCGTCCGCCTCGCCGAACCGCAGGGCGCGGCGCGCCGCCGCTGCGACGCGCGACAGCATGCCCTCCTTCTGCCTCTTGGCCGCCATCAGTCCCCCTATCGTCCCGGCGGAGGATAGCTCAGCCGGCCGCGCCGCGATAGGCCTCGGCCAACCGGGCGTAGTTGGCCGCCGACTTGGGGAAGAAGGCGATTTCGTCTTCGGAGAGCTGACGCAGCAGCTTGGCCGGGTTGCCGCCCCACAGCTCGCCCCGCTTGACCCGCTTGCCGGGGGTGACCACCGCCCCCGCCGCCACCATGCCGCCCGATTCCACCACCACACCGTCGAGGAGCACCGCCCCCATGCCGATGAAGCAGCTGTCCTCCAGCGTGCAGGCGTGGATGGTGGCGTTGTGGCCGATGGTGATGTCGGAGCCGATATAGGTGCCGAGCTTGCCGCCGGTGACGTGCACCACGGTGCCATCCTGGATGTTGGTTCGCTCGCCGATGCGGATCTCGTGCACGTCGCCCCGGATGACGCAGCCGAACCACACGCTGGTTGCGGCCCCAATCACCACGTCGCCGATCACCACCGCGGTGGCCGCCACGAAGACATCGGGCGCGATGGTGGGCAACCGGCCGTTGTAGGGAAGGATATGTCCGGACATCGTCGTCTCCGTCAGGGGAACAGGGGCTGCTGCCCGAGTCCGGCGGTCTCGGGCAGACCGAACATCAGGTTCATGTTCTGCAATGCCTGGCCCGAGGCGCCCTTGACCAGATTGTCGATGGTGGACACCACAATGGCGCGGCCCTCGACGCGGTCGTCGAAGGCATTGATCAGGCAGTGGTTGGAGCCGCTCACGAAACGGGTCGCCGGCGCCACCCCCTCGGGCAGCACGCGCACAAACGGCTCGCCGGCATAGCGCTTGGCCAGCAGGGCGCGCAGGTCGGCGGCCTTGTGGCGACCGCGCAGCTTGACGTAGATGGTGGCCAGGATGCCGCGGCTCATGGGCATCAGGTGCGGCGTGAAGTTGGCCACCACCGCCTTGCCGGCGGCGCGCGACAGGCCCTGCTCGATCTCGGGGGCATGGCGGTGGCTGGCGATGCCATAGGGATGGATGCCCTCGGCTACCTCGCAATAAAGATTGCCCTCCTTGGCCGAACGGCCGGCGCCCGACACGCCCGACTTGGCGTCGATGATGATGTCCTCGGGCAGGATGGCGCCAGCCTCCAGCAACGGTACCAGCGGCAACTGCGCCGCGGTGGGATAGCAGCCGGGATTGGCCACCAGCCGGGCGGATTTGACCCGCTCGCGCGCCAGCTCGACCAGACCGTAGACGGCCTCCTTCTGCAACTGCGGCGCCTTGTGCTCGTGGCCGTACCACTGGGCGTAGGTCTTGACCTCGGACAGCCGGAAATCGGCCGACAGATCCACCACTTTCAACGTGCTGGGCAGGGCGGCGATCACCTCCTGGGTGGTGCCGTGCGGCAGGGCGCAAAACACCGCGTCGACGGCGGCGAAGTTCACCCGGTCGATGGCCACCAGATCGGGCAGATCGAGACCGCCCAGATGCGGAAACACCGCCGCCATGGGCTGGCCGGCCTTGCGGTCACCGGTCATGGCGGTGATGCGGAAGGTGGGGTGCATGGCCAGCAGGCGCACCAGTTCGGCGCCGGTGTAGCCGCTGGCGCCCAGGATGGCGACCTTGATGTTGTCCATGGCCTCAGCGCCTCTCGTCACAAAAAAAGGGGGGGGGGACGATAGCAGCCGGACCCGCCGCCCGACAACTATCCTCAGTCCGGCGACAGGGGATGCCGGGCGTCGGCGGCGGCGGCCGCCTTGAGGCGCAGGCCAGGCACTGGAATATCGGCGATGAAGCGCCGACCCAGCAATTTACTCCGCGCGGTCATCAACACGCCGTGGCTGAGCGCCAGCAGGACGGCATCCACAGCGAACAGGGCCGTGCTGGTCCGCATGGCCGTAGCACTCAAGGAAGCCAGCAGCGGGATGGCGAACAGCAGCGGCACCGCCGAATAGAGAAACATGTCGCGCCAGCGGCGAATCTGCATCACCTGGCGGGCCTCGGTGAAACAGGGCGACATCAGCACCAGCTTGACCTTGGCCTCGCGCACCAGATGGCTGGCCAGCAGGGCATAGCTGGGCTGGAACCCGTCGAAGCCGACATTCAGGTAGAGACCGTTGGCGCTGGGGGTGAAGGTGCCCTTGATGCTCTCATCCGGCCACGCCGCACGCGGAATCTTCGGACGCAACTCTTCAAAAACCGCCCGTGAAAAGGCGGAATTGACCGGAAGAACGACGATGTCCGTGCTCATGTGCCGTGGCCGATTCCAAAACGTCTGTCGCGCCACGCCCGTTGTAGCGGAAAGCTCTCCCCGGCTCAATGGCAGCGCGCAGCTCTCGGAAGGTCCGGACCCGGCACATCGCCGCCCGCGGCCGCATTGAGCGGATCGCTCCGACCGCCGACCCGGTGACCCGCACCGACACCGTCAAGGTCGAAGTATCGGCGCCGCTCGACGCCATGCGTCTGCAGATGACCATCTTTCCCACGTGCAACTCAGGAGCCAGAACGTTCCTGGCCCCTTTGTCCGGCCGCCTTCAGGTTACGGCCGCTGTTCCGGCGGTTCCTTACCGGCCTCGCCGCGCATGCGCCATGGATTGGCATGCCCAACCACATCCCGCAAGCCATCGGCAACACCGACCAGCAGGCTGCGCGCCGTGTCGATGGCGACCAGGCCGACCTCACCGGCGGCACGGACGGTGTCCGTCGCCACGTCGCGGACCAGATGGACACCCTCCTCGGCAACCTTTTCCACCCCTTGGCGGCCTCCGACCACCCCCTCGCGCATTGCGGCCGCACCCCGCGTCGCCTTCTCGCCGAAGGCCACCTGCGCGTCTTCACGGGCCTTTTCGCGATCGAAATCCTCTGATTGGGCCATTTCGTCCTCCATGATGATCAGGGATGGGGTTCCAACAGGCGGCCGGCTTGCGCCATGCGAGCGGCACCGACCGCGTACCACAGCAACGCCAGCGCCGGGACGCCGACCTGGCCACAGGCCAATTGCACGACGGCCAGACCGGCAAATGCCACGATCGCCGCGCTGGCCAGATCGATCCGCCCGCATACCTGGACCGACCGCACGCCTGACGGTGGGGAACATCGCCGGCGCCAGCAATCCCACGCCAACTCCAATTGCCAAGCCCTTCACCAGATCCCGGTTCACGATCCTGCCTCCATCGCCAGGGTGGCGCGTCGGGTGACGAACGATAAATGGGCAACCTGCTCCCGCTGGTCATTCCCGAGACTGGATACGATCACCCACTACATATAGGGGTGGCACACTCACCGTTGAACGATCGGGATGTGCCATGGAACTAAACCGCTACCCGCCGAAATCGCCAAATCCCCATAGGCTGGCTTCGACGCCTTCACCTCCCTCCCCGCGGTTTCCTTCCTTGGGGCTTATCGGACGCCTGAAAATACGGCCCAGGGCTAACGACATGGTCAAGTTTCGGTTATACTCGGGAAGCATTCGGAATGAGGGGGTCATGCGCGTCGGTTGGATTTCTATGGCGGCATTGCTTTTGTCGTCTGTCCCTCAGATGGCTGTGGGCGGCAGCATTGTCGATGTGGATTGGAAGGCTGGAAAGCTGTCTCGCCTTGCCAAGCATATCGGCACTTATCATTACGATACTGTGCTCATTGACCCTGATGTGGACGCCGCCTTGAACAAGTTGATGACGGCGAAGGAGAAAAAAGTCCTGGTGGAGAACCTCCAGGTGAGCCCCCCGATCGCATTTTCCGGTACGCATATGATCCTCAGCGGAAACAAGCCGCATTCCGGATCGAGTGACACGGCCCTGGTCGCTCTCAGTCTGAAAGATGCATCAATTCACGTTCTTGTGCAGCATGCCAGCAAGGTGAATGTCTATTCGGCAGAACCATTCAAGGCAAATATTCCCGGCGATTTTCTCTTGGAAGTGCAGAGATTCGAGACCAATTGTGTGCATATGCTCGACCCTTGCGTGGTCGTTTGGGTTGGGCGTTCGGATTGATTGGCCCATCAGGCACTGAATGACCGGGGAGGGTCATGAACCGCCAAATGGGCGGCCTCGATGCGATGCCGAGTCACCCCACATATAGTGGGTGTCTGCGTCAAACGGATAGGCACGCTATTTTCTAGTCCCTTGCTCATCACTGGTCACCAGGATGTTCTTAGATTTCAATAGTTAGAATTAATCGGAGCCAAAGCCGGATGCCTGCACCGGCTCATTCCGATGGTGCCGGTTCCTTGACCTCGAATGTGCCGACCCAAACCGATTCTCCCCTGCCGGACAGACGCAGGACGACGTTTTCGTCCTTCTGCTGGTCGGTGCCGTACTTGGTAGAGAATTTCAGCATCACCGTCGTGTAGGGCGACAGGATCTGCTGGCGATGGCCGTAAAAATTGGCCCGAACTTCGTAACTACCCGGCTTCGCCTGTTTCAACATGAACTCCTCTGGCCCGAGGCCACCGGTGAAGTCCCGCGACATGTGCCCGCCCTGATAGGTCAGGCGGTTGCCGTAATAGGCCATTTCGCCGTTGGGATCGGTGACCCACAGGTCCATGTCGGTGTTGTCGGCGTCCCAGCTCAGCACCGTCCTGATGTCGACCGGCAGGTTGCGCACCAGGCGGGCGTCCACCCGCGACAGGTTGCCCGTCTTGGCCCGGGCCGCCACGGCATTCAGTTCACCCAGGGAGATCAGGTCGATATCGGCGAAGCGATGATCCCAACGGTGGGATGCGACGTGCCACAGGAAGTCGATCGCCTGCTGGACATTGCCGGCGGCAGCGTTTGCCAGTCCCAGGTCGCGCCACGATTGCGGCTCTTCCGGCGCCAGGTCGCGGACACGGATGAGCGCCGGCAGGGCAAGGTCGGACCGTCCCGCCTGCTGCAGACGGTAAGCCAGGATGCGCAGCAGGGAGCGGTTGCTCCAGCCCAGTTCGGACACGTTGGACAGGACCCGCACGGCCAGGTCGGCCTGCCCCGCCTCGAAGAAGATGTCGGCGGCATCGATAAAGAAGGCGGTGCTGTTGGCATAACCCGGCCGCACGGCAAGATAGGCGGCGTAGCGCTGATCCGCCGGAGCGTCCTTCAGGCTGCGCAGGTAGGGGGCGTCGGGCACCCATTTGCGCAGGTGGATTTCGATCTCGGCGGGCTTGGCCGTGCTGGACGGGCCGCCAGGCGATGCTATCGCCGCCACTGGTCGGGGAGACGAGCCGGTGGCGGTGGAGCGGTCGCCCGGCTCAGGTTTCGGCTTCGGCTTTTCGCCCTTGGGAAAGTCGCGTCCCCACCAGGAGGCCAACTCGTCGAACCGTCGCACCAGGTCCTCGACCTGAGCCTTGTTGGCCTGTGGGTCCAGGGGGCTCGGCCGCCGCCTGGCCATGAATTCGGCGCGCATGTCGCGCCAGGGGGGCATCACGTCGTAGCGAAGGAAATCTTCCATCCGCTCCAGCGCCAAGAGCGACGTCTCGTCGGAAATGACCCCGAATTTCTCACCCAGGCGGAGGATCTCAGCTCGATTCCGGCTGCTGTCGCTCTGCAGGCCGGCGATCCGCAATCCGGCCCACCGCTTGGCGGCAAACCCGTCTGACTCGTCTTCGTTCATGGGCACCGGAACCCGCCGGTAACTGTGCTTGCCGGCGCCGTCGACGGTCTCCACCGTCACCGAGGCCTTCGGCTGGGTCACGCTGCCGGCCAGAACCAACCGGCCGCCTTCGGGGTGGATCGACGCCGAAACCAAGTCATCGACACCATCACCGTTCAAGGACGCGAGGCGGGGCCCGATGGTGGTCAAGGCTGCCAGCGCCTGCCCGGGCGACAGGGCGGTGAGGTCGAGATACTGGCCATTGGTGGCCTCGGCCATGTGGCGCAACCGGTTGGCGTCGGCGCTCGCCGAGGCGTTGAGGGAGAACAGCGTCACCGGAAAACGCAGCGCCACCGCCCCCCAATTTGCCAGCCCATCCGAGAACAAGAGGGCCACGGCGGTGTCGCCGCCCAACCCCTCCGGCACCGCCCAGGCGGCCGGGCTGGTGGCGCCGTCGTAGGGTGCCGCCTCGACGGCCTTGCGCAACTCCGACCAGTCGCCGTTGGCGATGGCGAACCGCCGGGGCGCCTCGGCCTGGTCGCGGGCCACCACCAACGTCACCTCGGTTGAGCCCAGCTTGCGGAAATAGGCGTCGAGCAGGGCGAATTCGCGGTCATGATCGCGCGCGGCGCCCGAACCGGAGGCGTCCCAGATCAGCGCCACGGCGACCGGAGCCGGGCGCGGTACCGTCGCGCCCGAAACCGGCACATCCACGTAGACGTAGGATTTTCCTTCGAACCACGAACCGACGACGGTGTCACCGCCGGGAGCCGTCCAGTCGATGCGCAAGCCCGATCCGGTGCGCGGCTTGTCCAGCGGAAGATATCCGGCGAACTTGGTGCTTTGGGGAGAGGTGCGCACGTAGCCGGTGCGCTTGTAGCTAGGGTCGAAGCGCAACGCGCCCATGGGAATTCCGGCCGTTTCGCCCTCGACGGAAAGCACGGTGTCCTTGGTTCCCCGGATGTCGGCAAAGGTCGCGGCCGGGTCGAAGTGGTTGATCCCCTTGGCATCGGCGACGATGGGCTCGGTGGTTTCGATGGTGACGACCCGCTTGACCTTGGGAACCAGGGGGTAGACCCGCAGGGAATAGACGTTGCCCTCGGCCTTTTCCATCAGGGCCGGATCGGCGGCGGCCCGCTCGATCGCCTCGAACACCTGGGTTCCCTTGGTCTTGGGCACCGGCACCGCCCGCAAGGCACTACTTCCCGGAACCGCCGGCGACAGGGTGAAGCCGGTCACCGTCTGGCCCTCCCGCAGCGGAAAGCGCAACTCGCCTTCAAGCGGGGTCGAATTGAAGTTCTCCAGGCAGATCTCGGTCTCGGTGACCACCACGCGGGCATGGAACTGGGGCTTGATCCAGATACCGCAGACCTCGATGGGCTCTTTCGACTTGATGATGGGGGCGGGCGTCTGTGCCACGGCTGGCTGCAACAGCGACATCAGGTAAAGCACGGTGACGGCGAACCAGGTTCGCATTTTGCCCCCCATAGATTGAACGAGCCCCAACTGCCCCCGCCTGAAACACGGCGGTTCTTTCCCTAGTGTAAAAAATCATACAATTTTGATTATCACTCAATTGAGACCTTTTTTGGACGGCTATTAGCGTTTTTGGAAAAATCGCGGCGTTTTCCAATGGCACAATTTGGCCATAATCAACCCCGAGGATAAACTTTCCCTTTTGCGAGAAATTGCAGCGCAGATCAGGAGTCATGGGATGGGCATCAGCCGGCGCGGAATACTGACCCTGGGGCTCGGCATGCTATTGCCCCTTCGGGCCATGGCAGAGCCAGTCTCTCAGGGCCCAATCTCTCAAGGCAAAGACGTGCTCGACGCCCTGTCCCTGGCACCCTGGATCGCCGACGGGGCGGAAAGCCGACGCCATGCCTATGTAGTGTTCGCCCCTTGGTGCCCCGTCTGCAAGATCCTGTTCCAGCGGACTCGCGGGGCTCGCGACGGTGTTCAACTCAGATGGGTTGCCGGCGGCAGCCGCGACGACCGCTCCACCAACCAAAATCTCAACGTGGTCAGCAACCGGTCACTCGATATGCTGACGCGCATTTTCTTGGAGCCCGGGGCCGAGATTGCGGACCTGCAGAAGAACACCCAGGCGCTGCTCACGCTGGTCAGGTCCGAGGGGGCCATCAAGACGGTCGCGCCCAAGATCAACCTGACCGGCTATCCGACGCTGATCTTCGCCGACCGGGGCGGCCGCGTGCAGGCGATCGCCGGCGTGCCACACGACTTGGACGCGCTCTTCGCACAGGTGGGATCAGCATGATCGGCGACGACCTGGTGATGGAGCATCGGCACACGGAAGCCCTGGCCGACAGCCTTGAACGCTTCATCGACAGCAAGGCCCGCCTTGCGGCTGACCATCCGCTGCGCTACCTGTTCTGGGAATCGACGCTGCGCTGCAATCTCGCCTGCCGCCATTGCGGCAGCGACTGCCTGCGCGACAACTCCACCCGCGACCGCGAACTGGCGCCGGAACTGGTCAAGGGCCAGTTGGCGGCCATCGCCGGCCGCTACGATCCACGATCCATCACATTCGCCATCATCGGCGGCGAACCGCTGATACGCCCGGACATCGATGAGGTCGGGGCCTTTGCCGCCGGCCTGGGATTCGCCTGGGGCATCACCACCAACGGCATGCTGCTGGATGCCGAGCGGCTGGCCTCGCTGAAGGCAGCCGGCCTTTGCACCATCTCGGTCAGCCTCGACGGCCTGGAGGAGGATCACGACACCCTGCGTCAGCATCAAGGCGCCTTCCGGCGGGTGTCGCAGGCGCTATCCCGCCTGGTCGCCGATCCCTTCTACCGCGCCTTCGACGTCATCTGCTGTGTCAGCACGCTGAACATCGACCGACTTGGCCCCTTCGTCGACCACCTTGTCGCCCTGGGCGTGCCGCAGGTGCGGTTCACGCCGGTGTTTTCGCGCGGGCGCGCCGGCCGCAAGTCGGGGCTGATGCTGTCGGGCGAGCAATACCGGCAATTGCTGAGCTTCATCGCCGAGGCCCGCCAGACCCGCGACGATATTGTCGTCACCCTCAGCGAGGAGGGCTATTGGGGGCCGAACTGGGAATGCCGCATTCGAGAGGGCATGCATTACTGCGGCTCGGGCACGGTGATCGCCTCGATCCTGCATGACGGCGGCGTCACCGGATGCCCCAGCGTCTCGCGCCGTTTCACCGAAGGCAGCATCAAGGACACGGATTTTCTCGAACTCTGGGATAGCGGCTTCGGCCGGTTCCGCCAGGAGCGCCACGCCACCGCACCCGAGTCCTGCCAGGCCTGCGAACACTGGGATCTTTGCGAGGGCGGCGGGTTTCACCTGTTCGATCCCGAGGATCCCACCATCGCCAATTGCAGCCTGCGCAAAATTGGAGAAATTGGAGAGTGCCATGACTGACACCAGACGCGATTTCCTGCTGCGCTTCGCGGCGACCGCCCTGACCGCCGCCGGTGCCGGCTGCGAATTCCCGGTCGAGCGGGAACCCATCCATAACGTGGTCTACGGCGCGCCGCCCCCCAATCCGGTAAGGCCGGTCCTCATGACGGCCCCTGGGACAATGAGGGATTTCGTCGAGAATGTCGGCGACCGCGTATACTTCGACATCGACAAGGCGACCCTGCGCGCCGATGCCAAGGCCATCCTGGCCAAGCAAGCCGCCTGGCTGAACCACTACGCCAACTACACCATGACCATCGAAGGCCATGCCGACGAACGCGGCACCCGCGAGTACAACCTCGCCCTGGGCGCCAAGCGGGCCGACACCATCAAGAAGTTCCTGGCTGCCAACGGCGTTGCCCACAACCGCATCAAGACCGTCTCCTACGGCAAGGAGCGACCGGTTGCTCTCGGTTCGAACGAGGCCGCCTGGAATCAAAATCGCCGTGGCGTCACCATGCTGTCGCAATAGGAGGAAACCCATGGCCAATGACAGACGCAATTTTCTGCGCCGCTTCGTCGCCTCGGCCATGGCCGTCAGTGGTGCCGGTGTCATCGGACTTACAGCCGGCTGCGTCTATGGACCGCCGCCAGGGACGGATCCGGCGCTCGACGACTTCTACAGCAAAGTGGGCAGTCGGCTATACTTCGACGCGGACAGCATCGTAGTCCGAGGTGACGCGAAGGCCGTTCTCGATCAGCAGGTTGCCTGGCTGACGGAACACCCGGAATTCTCCGTCGTGCTGGAGGGCCATACCGACGATCAGGGCACCCGGGAGTATTTGCTGCCGGTGAGCGAACGCATGGCCGGTGCGGTCAAGAATTACATGGTTGCCCGCGGCATTGTTCCCGAGCGGATAATAGTCCTGGGTTACGGCAAGGCGCGCCCCGAGGTTCAAGATGACAGCGAAGCCGCCCGGGCCAGGAACCGCCGAGTCGAGGTTAAGCCGCAACTGCGCTGATTGCGCGGGCGGGCGCCCCCCCCAGATTGTTGTTCTATTCGCGTCGAAGCCGGCGTGCGCAGATCGGCTGTGGGGAATTTGCATCTGCCGGCAGCAGCCCCTCCATCTGCAACTCACCGGCAGGACTGATGCGGACGGTACCTTTCGCCAAGCGCGCCGACGGAAGGCTATTGCCGCCGGAGATCTCCATCGTCAGAGCACCTGATTGCGGCGTGTAGTGATAGGTACCCCAATAGTCGTAGTAGCTTTCGAAGGGCTGCTTGACCAGGGTAAAGGTTCCGTCGGCATTGAAGACCAATTCGCCGATCGGCCGGGCCGGAATTCGCCAAGCGGTGCCATTGCACTGCTTCTCCTCTGTCTCGGTCCACCGCCCACCAAGTGGATGCAGCTTGGGATCGGTTATCCGCACAAGCCCCGCCACCGTGGTGCCTTTGGGGTAACCCGCCAGATGGGCGCGGAGTTCGAAAACCGTGCCATCCACGGCTTCAGGCGCCACGATTGCCAGCCCCAGGGCAGGATGCACGACCGCTGGCGCGCCATCGCTGAGGAACCACCCGGCAAGGCAGGACGGTGCAAGCTGATCGTAGCTGCCGGGGCGCCTCGTTCGAAACGGGCTTGGCGCGATCAGGCTTCCAGGCGGGGCTTCCAACGTCTTCAGCCATAGCACTGGCGTGCCGGCATCGTCATTTGGGCACCGGCCACCGGCAGTGCCGGCGGCGGGATCCACCGGATCGATGCGGAGTGCGGACGACGATGCCTCCCAGAGCCATGCATGTCTTGCAGCACCACGCGCCGAATAGGACGCGAGCAGCGGCGCCGCCGGAATGCTGCCGACGCGGGACGTCACCGCCAGATCCGCACCGAGCAGTGCGCCGAAAAGGTCGCCGTTAGGGCCCAGGGCGGACCGCCACACATTGGCAGCCGGCTCCTTCAATTGCAGTATTACGCGCGACGTCCGGCCGCGACCTTCGAAGTGGGCGGTCACATCGCAATTGCTTAAGGAGAGTCGGGGTGCGTCCTCCGGCTTTGCGCTCTCAACCCAGAGCAACTCCGTGCAGGCCGCGCATGCGGGTGATGCGATGGTGCAAGCCGCCACCATCGCCAAAGCGAGGACGAGCACTCGCCCGCTTGAACCCGTCGCTGGCCTCGGCGTCATCTGCATCCCTCTATGCCGAGCACGAGTTCGACACGGCCATTCCGGTGTGCGCCGGCGTCGCCCCGTAAATGCGGGCGCGAGCGGCCAAAGGTGACGGTGGACAACCGGGAGGGCTCGATGCCGTGGGCCACCATGTAAGCCTGTACGCTGTTGGCGCGCTTGTCGCCCAGGGCCAGGTTGTATTCGTCGGCGCCGGGCTCGTCGGCGTGGCCCTGGAGCGTCACCTTTCCCTCCGGATGGGCCATCAACCAGGCGATCACCTTGTCGAGTCCGGCCCTGGCGCCCCTCCCGACACTGGATTTGCCGACCGCGAAGGAAATGGTACCGCCGCCATTGGCGGAAAGCGCCTCCTTCGCCCGGATAAAGGCGCCGGTGTCAAGAACCAGCCTTTCATCGATCGCACCGCAGGGAGCCTCGGCGGCACCGGCGGCCGGAGCACCCGCGGCAATGAACCATGCAATTACGAGCATATGAACTCGCATGCTATTCGCCGGCCCCTTCCCCGCAGTCCAGACGACTGAACAGCACCGTGCCGTCCGCGAGGAAACTGCCGACCGTTGAAGCCTTCCTGCCAGGGTGGATGGTGACCAGCCTATCGACCCGCCCGCCACGCCGCCCACCCTCCGGCTTGGCGTCGAAGGCGAACGACACCCCACCATCCTCGGCCTTGACCATCGCCACGCGCGCCTCGTAGCAGCGTTCGCCGGCGCAGTACCTGATCTCCTTGCGGCCGAAATCGACGGTCAAGGTGGCGTGCAGATCCTGTCGCTCGCAGCCGGCGGCGCCGCACTCAAGCCCGCTTGCCGATCGGCAGGACAGGAGGTCTACGGCCTCGGCCGCCCCCGGCCATGCCGCAGCGATCCACGCCAGCAGAACGAACAAGAAATCACGAGGTCCCATCTTTTCCCTCCCCAAAGGGCGTCGTCTCAGCACATTGGCGTCGGCGCAACCTCAAGCAGCAGTGTCACCGTGTCGGGGAAAAGCTGCCAGCCGTCACTTTTCTGAATGAAGACGATGCGGGCAGAAACTCCCAGTGTGGACGCCAGGAACAGCCCGTCCACACCTTGCGCATACACCTCGATGGGGTGCCATTCGTCCCCGTCGCCGGCAGTCCGGTTACGGTAGACCACCGCATTCCCGGGCCGGGCCCGGGGCCGTCAACAGCGCGAGGACGACGAGGATTGATGGGATACGATCGGACATGAGGCGTCTCTACAATCACTGTCGGTGTGGGCCGTCAGCCCCGCCCCGGTTGAATGCCATTACGGGCATGCAATCAAGTCAATATTGTGGATTTTTTCGCCGCTTGCCGCAGAGGCGAATGTGATGCCATGCAAAGCACCTCTCCATAAATAGGTCTCAATTGGAGGATAAGTCATTTTCATCCAGCTTCTACCTTGGAGGTGGGACGATGGCCGTGATTCGTAGACTCGTCGCCGCAATTAAGCGGGAGCCTGCCCCGGCGGAGCGCGACCTGATGACGCTGGATGAAGCGGCCGTCCGTGTCGGCGTCGACGTGCCGGTCATCCGTTGCCACATCGCCAAGGGCGACATCCCCGCGGTGCGGATCGGCAGGACGCTGCGGGTTGCGCGAACAGCGCTGGAGCGCACGTTTGCCATCCTCACCGCCACCTATGGCCGGCTTCGCCCACCATCCGGAGACGGGCCCCTCCCCAGTCGAGATGGTACTCGGCAAACAGAAGAGACCATGCAGATGACCCGGCGTGAGTTGACCATCGCAATCAACAAGGTACTGCGCGACGAGTCGCGGTACGCCACCGGCTTGGAGAAGGGCGGCGACTTCGGCCGGGCCAAGCTGGCCCGGGCAGCCATCGAGGAAATCCGTCGTGCCCAACGGCGAGCCGCCACGGCCGACGAGGCCTCCTTCGTCACGGCATTGCGCGACGCCCTGCATGAAGGACGTGCCGAATACAATGAATATTGGGATGACCCGAGCGGGGTCGGCACATCGACCTTCGCCCGTGTCCTTGATCTGGTTTAGGAGGGCTGCCCATGACCAAGTGGTTGCGCACGATCGTCCCCCTGTTCGCCCTCTGCCTGACGGGTTGCGTCCCCTTCGTCCTCGAAAGCGGCACCACGAATTTCGCCGCCAGCGAATACACCTTTCCGCTGCGCGACGGCAATTATAAGGTTGGACCGATTTCCTCGAAGCCGGCCGTCATCGTCAACCAGCCCGGTCACGTCGAAATCACCCTGTTCGATCGCAACGACACGCACACCCTGATCGGCGGCTTCATTGCGCTGAAGACACCCGGCCACTTCATCTTCCAGGCCACCGACGGCAGGGAGAACGGCCAGCCCACCAGCAAGAAGCCGGGGGAGGGAACCATGTACATCCCCCTGCGCATTGCGGCGACCGGCGAGGTGTCGTGGTATGTCGGCCCGAAGCACTGCGACCCGGAATGTGCGGCCCTGCTCTCCTCCTACGGCTACCTGCAGGACACCACCGCCGGCTGGAGTCAGCCCAAAAACCTTCCCCGGGCACAGATGCGGGCCTTCTACGAAGACTTGGCGGCGATGGTGGAACGCAACCCCGAGGCCTGGGAGGCGATACGGGCGGTGCGCGTCGATATTGCCACTTACGACAAGGTTGATATGCCGATCACCGTGGATGTCGGGCGCACCTTCGCAGTGACGCAACGCGTCGACACTGGAACCGGCGTTCAAAGCATTACCAGGGTATCGGATCCGAACGTCCTCGGCTTCGAACATGAGGAAAACGTGACCGCGCTGAATCCCAAGCGTTTGCCAGGATGCTGCGGCACCACACGCGTGCTTACCCTGAAAGCCGTCGCCGCCGGGAAGGCGTCGGTAATGTTCAATTTTACGCGGAGATCATAATCTCCGGTCCGGACCTTGCCGGGGAACAGCCCAGGCAGCCGCCCCTGTCTCAGGGGCGGCGCCTTGGTCTTTACTTGATAATGCAAGGTGGCGGAGGGGAGTTGGCCGGAATCGAACCTTCTCTACTGAATTTTCAACGGGTTGTCGCCACTGCCAAAAAAAAGGTGGCATTTGCGGTGGGCAGCGCTGCACGACGCGAGAGTGACCGGTCGTCGTCACGGCCTGAATGGCCTGTGCAGCGTCCCCGGTAGGGGCCGTTCATCCTGGCGGGATGCGGACGGCCACGGCGAGACCACCCAGGTCCGAGCGGGAGAACGCCAGCGTGCCGCCGTTGACTTCGATAAGGTCGGCGACGATCGAAAGGCCGAGGCCCCAGCCCTCCGACATCTCATCCAGCCGGCGTCCCCGCCGCGAGGCTTCCGCCGCCTGTTCGGCGGTCATGCCGGGTCCGTCGTCTTCCACGGTGACCAGCAAGTCGCCGCCATCCGTCCGCGACGATATCCGAACGTGGGATCTTGCCCATTTGCAGGCGTTTTCGGCGAGGTTGCCGAGAATCTCCTCAAGGTCCTCGTGGTGCCCCCGGAAGGCCGCGTTGTCCTCCACATCCACCTCGATCGTCAGGCGGCGTTCGGCGAAGACCCGCCGCAGGACGGAGGCGATACCTTCCGCCGCATCCCGCACGGGGACGCGGGCGCTCGCCACCCGACCGGCGCCGGCAACGGCCGACGCGCGCCCGAGATGGTGTTCGATCAGGCGCCGCATGGCGCGCACCTGCCCGCGCACGACGTTCCCGTCCGGCATCCCCTCCGCTTCGGCGCCGAGCACGGCGAGAGGGGTCTTCAGGCCATGGGCGAGGTTGCCGACATGGGTGCGCGCCCGCTCGATCAGTTCGGCATCCTTGTCGAGGACGGCGTTCATCGCCTTCGCCAGGGGGGCGACCTCCTTGGGATAGCGGCCGGTCAGGCGCTCGCTGTCGCCCGAGTGGATCGCGTCGAGGTCGCGGGCCATCACCCGCAGGGGCCGCAATCCGAACCGCACCTGGATGAAGACGGCCAAGGCGAGTCCGGCACCGAGAAGGCCGAGGGAGGACACCAGCAACAGATCAAAGCCGCGCACGCCCTCGCGGACCTCCTTCAGGTCCCCGGCCACCAGCACATGCACCGGACCATCAATCGCGGGAAAGCGGAGGTCCCGTTCGGCGACCAGCATGTGCTCGCCATTGGGGCCGATGGCCCGCCGGCTGACGAGGTCGGGGCCGCCCGTGGCGGTGGCGATCACCGCGTCCCACAGCGACCGCGACCGCAGGCGTTGGCCGCCAGGCGGGGAGACCTGCCAATACCAGCCCGAATAGATCTGCTCGAAGCGGGGGTCGCCCATGGGGCGGCCCAGCGACACGGTCCCGTCCGGCGCCACGTCGATGGAGGCCGCCATCCCGCGCAGCATGGCGTCGAGGCGCTGGCTGAATTCCCGCTCCACGGTCTCGCGGATAGCGACGGCCAGCACGCCGCCGCCAGCAGCGAGCATCAGGGTCAGCCAGACCAGCGCACCCGCCACCAGACGGACGGAAAGGGACATCGCCGGACGGTCGGGTGTCCGCTCGCCCATCAGCTTTCCGGATCCGTCAGCATGTAGCCCTGTCCCCGGACGGTCTGGATCATGCCGGTCCCGATCTTCTTGCGGACACGGCCCAGAAGCACCTCCAGCGAATTGGAATCCGACTCGAAGAGGCGGTCGTAGACATGCTCCATCAGTTCGGTACGGCTGACGATGCGACCGGGATGGTGCAGCAGGTAGGACAGGATGCGGAACTCCTGGGCGGTCAGCTGGATCGGCACGCCGTCCAGGGTGACGCGCCCGGTATTGGTATCAAGCCGCAGGCCGCCGCACGACAGTTCGGGCTGGGCATGGCCCGAGGCACGGCGGATCAGCGCCCTCAGACGGTAGACCACTTCCTCCATCTCGAACGGCTTGGTGACGTAGTCGTCGGCGCCGGCATTGAAGCCCGCCATCTTCTCGGACCAGCGCGAACGGGCCGTCAGGATCAGCACCGGCATGGCGCGTCCGGCCTCGCGCCAACGCTGCAGCACCGTCACCCCGTCGAGCTTGGGCAGACCAAGGTCGAGGACAACCGCGTCGTAGGGTTCGGTGTCACCGAGGTGCCAGCCGTCCTCGCCGTCATAGGCGACATCAACGGCGAAACCCGCGCCCTCCAGCACCTGCTGGAGCCGGAAGGCCAAAGCGGGCTCGTCCTCGACCACCAGCACCCTCACCGGCCTCCCCCTTTTCCTTTGACCTTCAGCAGTTCGCCAGTGCCCGCGTCGTAGAGAAGCTTGATCACGCGGCCGTCCTTGGCCAGTACCTTCAGTTCATAGACCATCATGCCGTGCTCGTCCTCAAGCTCGGCTTCAAGCAACTGCCCCGGATGGCTGGCCTCGGCCCGGGCGAGGATGTCCTTGAGCGGAAGGATGCGCCCCTCCTCGACGGCGCGCCGGGCGCGGTCGTGGTCGCTGTCCGCCCAGGCGGGCGAAACGGCGAGCAATGCGGCAAGGATGCAGAGACCGAGTTTCATGATCCAAGGGTAGGCCCATCAACCTGAACCGGAGATGAACAAGCCGATCAGGCTCCGTTCAGGCTGAACTTCGTAGGATCGACGCATCGAAACCCAAGGAGGGCAGGATGCTCGGTAAAATGCTCATTCACGGATTGGTCGCCGCCGCCATCCTCGGTTCTGCGGCCGCCGTCTACGCGCAGGTCAAGGATAACGGATATTTGGCTCCCGCCGCCACGGCGGATCAGAGGAAGGAGGAGGTCGCGGACATGGTCAACGGCTACCTCCGTCCGACGGACGCCACTGTCCGTGGCCGCGAGGACGAGCGGCGCCAAGGTGCCCGCTCCGAGCACCACCGTGAGCGGCACGACCGCAAGCGCGGCCATGACGATGACGACGATTGAACGGGGGAAGCCATGTCGCCCAAGACCCAACACGCCATGCTGAAGCTCTGGCACGCCTGGCTGGCCGGCGGATACCTAGTGGCCTATGTCACGGCGGACGAGGACACCTACTCCATGCACCTGTTCGCCGGCTATACCGTGTTGATTGCCATAGCTGTCCGGCTGGTTGCGGGCATGCTGGCGACATCCGGGCCGTGGCGGCTTCCGCGGCCTAGTGTCAAGGACAGCCTGGCTTGGCTCACAGCCCGCAAGGGTCGCAACCCGCTATTCGCGTGGTTCGCCGTCATGCTGCTGGCGGCCATCGGAATCGCGGCGGTGCTTGGAGCCTTCGCTGACGGGATGGCCTGGCTGGAGGATCCGCACGAGGCGGTGTCAGAGGCCAGCCTGTGGGTGATCTTTGGCCACATCGCCTTTGTGACCTTCATGTATGGCGGCAAGCGCCTGCTGGCCCGCACCAGGGACGCGCTGTCCGATTTCCGCCTCGCCCCCGCCAAGGAGACCTCCCGATGATCCGTTCCCTGCTCGCCGTTGCCGCACTTGCCCTTGTGCCCTCACTGGTTCAGGCCGCCGATGCCCGCCGCGACGCCATCCTGTCCGACTACGCCGGCCAGGCGAAGAAGGCCGATCCCGCGTTCGCGGGGTTCGATGCCAAGCGCGGCGAGACTCTGTTCCGCACCAAATGGGCCAAGGGGGACGAGCGCACCCCGTCCTGCACGTCCTGCCACACCGACGATCCCCGCAACCCGGGCCGCAACGCCAAGACCGGCCGCCCCATCGAGCCGGTGGCGGTGTCGGCCAATGCCAAGCGGTTCACCGACAGGGACGAGGTGGAGAAGCAGTTCGGCCGCGATTGCAAGGGCGTGCTGGGCCGCGAATGCACGCCCATCGAAAAGGGCGACTACATCACCTTCATGGCGGGGCAGTGACATGCGCGCCGCTCTGCTCGCGCTCGTACTGGGCGCCCTCGCCACACCCGCTTTCGCCGGGAACGACTGGGTTCCGCCGGTCAAGGACCCGCTGGTCCTCAAGGAATGCGGCGCCTGCCATATGGCCTTCCAGCCGGCCTTCCTGCCGGCCCGCTCGTGGAACCGCATGATGGACGAATTGGCCGACCATTTCGGCGAGGATGCCAGCCTGCCGGCTGACAAGACGAAGGCTATTCGGGACTTCTACACGACCAATGCCGGCGATGTGCTCACCCAGGGCCGCGCCCGCAAATACATGCAATGGGTGGCGCCCAGCGGCACACCGCAGAAAATCACCGAGAACCCGGACTTCCTGCGCAAGCATGACCGCATCCCCGAGCGGGTGTGGAAGGACCCCAAGGTGGTGACCAAGTCAAACTGCCCGGCCTGCCACCGGGGCGCCGACAAAGGATATTTCGAAGATGACTAATCCGAGAACCGTTGCGTTGGCGCTCGTCGCCTTTCTGTTGGCCTGCCCCCTGGCCGCTCGTCCCGCCCATGCCTCGGGTGAAGTCGGAGTTGGAGCAAGCCGGCTTCCGCTCCAAGGCCGATCGACCGTTCGCATGTGGTGCCCTCTACGCCCTGCTGGCCAACCCTATCTACATTGGCGAAATCCGCCACAAGGACGCCCGCCATCCCGGCCTGCACGAGGCCATCGTCGACCGCCCCCTGTGGGACGAGGTGCAGCTTCATCTTGCCGCAAACCTCACTGCGCGCCGGTTCCGGCCAGGCAAGGTGGAGGTCAGCCCGCTGGCCGGCAAGCTGTTCGATACCGATGGCGACCGGCTGACTCCCAGCCACGCCGCCAAGGGCGGCCGCCGCTACCGCTACTATGTGTCGCACCGGCTGGTGACCGGCAGCGTCGAACACTCCGGGCAGGGATGGCGTCTGCCGGCCGGCACTATCGAACGCTGCGTCGCCGATGCGGCTGGCGCGATGCTCGCCGACGGAACGGCCGTGGTCGCTGCTGCGCGTGAGGCCGGGATTGCCGCCGGCAGGCTGCCTGCCGTTCTTGCCGCGGCCGCAACATTGCGCCAGCGATTACGCGAGGAAACGAATGGTTTGGCCGATGCGGTCGAGCGCGTCACGGTGGGCGAAGATGGCCTGTCGCTGGCGGTGCCCCTGTCTCCGCTGGTGCCGGTCGGAACGGCGGTCGCAGATCCGGCGGCGCTGATGCTGATCCGACGCATCCCGATGACCGTCCGGCGTCGCGGCGTCGAGATGCGACTGGTGATCGAGGGCGGCGCCCCGACAGCCAAGGTCGATCCCGTCCTCGTCAAAGCCATCGCCCGCGGCATCGGCTGGTTTCAGGAACTGGCAGGCGGAACCTCTGCCACCATCACCGCCATCGCCCTCCGCGAAGGCGTGAGCGGCAGCCATATCGCCCATCACTTGCCGCTCGCCTTCCTCGCCCCCGACATCATCGCGGCGATCCTCACCAGCCGCCAACCGGTCGACCTCACCGCCGATGCCCTGTTCAAGCGCATCGACTTGCCGATCGACTGGCAGGAGCAGAAGGCACTGCTGGGCTTCGGCTGATCAGGTCAAAGTCGCCGGACTTGCCAGCGATCGGAGTACTTGCGCCTCTGGCCGCAATCATTCCGGGTCCGCCAAAAAGGAAAACGGAGAGAAAGGGGGCAGGAGAGGCGGTGAATATGACCACGACCCCAGTCTCCGGTCCGGACCATGCCGGGGAAGCGCCCAGGCAGCCGCCCCTTTAGCAGGGGCGGCGCCTTGGTCTTTACTTATGAAGACTGTATGGCGGAGGGGGCAGTCTGGGGCGAACCGGTCTCTTGGGTGCGTTCCCTGAAATTTAGGGAAAATACAGGGAAAGTTGTGTTTTGGGTGGTTGTGGGCAGTGAATATCCGGCCGGGACAGCGGCCGACTCGGCGATGAACGGGGCCGAATTCCCTGTCGAACGGAACAGGGAATTGCGCCGGTTCCTTCAGGGAAGCAAAGGGCCAATCAGGCGGGTACGATGCGCGAACGGCCCGGTCCTAGGGTCAGTCGAGCCCCAAGGCATGGCGCACGTCCTTCATCAGCAGGAACATCTGCAGGGGATCGACCGGCGAGGGCACGAAGTCGAACCGCTCATAGAAGGCGCGCGCCATCTCGTCCTTGGCGTGGACCAGCACGGCCCGGACGCCGATGATGTCGGCAGCCCCGGCGATCCGCACCAGGGCATCCTTGAGCAAGGCAGCGCCAATGCCCTTGCCTTGCTCGCTTCGATCGACTGCAAGGCGCGCAATCGTGGCGACCGGCACCGGATGGCGGGACTGCCCCTTGGCTATCCGTTCCGGGCTGTCGTCACGGCGCACGCTGCCTGCGGCGACCGCGTAATAACCGATGACCCGCCCTGAGCGCAGAACGACATAGGTCTGCGAGGTTCCCGCAGCCTGATTGGGCCGAGCAAAACGAAACAGCCAGTCGTTGAGCGTTGCGATTCCGCTATCAAACCCGGCGACGACGTGGTCCGGCGAGAGTTTCTCGACCGAGGAAAGGCCGACGCTCACGAGCGATCGAGAACGCTTGGCTCGGAGAGCAGCGTCTTCAGCCTGGGTTTGTCAGCAGCAGGCTGATCCAGCGCCGCCATGAATCGGGACCAAGCCTCGTCATCAAGGACGAACTGCCGCCGCTCAGCAAGCACATGTTCGGCGCTGGCACAGGCGCTGTCGAGCACGAACTCGGTCACGCTGCGGCCGACCGATTCCGCGGCCTTGCGGATCAAGGCGTCCTGTCGGGCGGACGCGCGCAAATTGAGGCGTGTCGCTTTGCGGGCGGAATCGGAATGTCCGGACTGTGGGTGCGGCATGACATCCTCGGGGGTAGACAAAGCGTACTCACATAGTACATACGCCAGTGCGGCTCAGATTTCAACCTCTGCAGTCACCGCAGGCCGGCCCTGTCCAGTCGGTCGATGAACTTGCCCTTGCGGTCGTGACGGGTGCGGATGTCAGAAATCCGGCGGGTGAACTGGTCCTGGCTGCCGGCGGTCGCAGCGATCTCGCCGAGGTCGGCCAGCAGCGCCGCCGCCCGGTCGTAGCCGCCGGCGTTGCGCAGCGCGATCTGCTCATCCACTTCGCGCCATGCCGAGTCGCCCCGCTTGGCCAAGGCGACCAGATGCTTCGCCCGTGCCGCGGCCAGATCCTGCTCGCGCCTACGGCTCTCGGCGGCTTTCCGCTCTTCGGCGGCTTGGCGGCGCTTCGCCCCGATGGCTGCGGCAGCGGCGCGCAATTCTCCGGCGGTGGGCCCGTCGGTTCCGGCCGGCAATGGCCGGCAGCAGCGGCGCAACTCGGCCCCGACATGGGCGTCGCCGTCATGGAGGCGCCGCAGCAGCGCAACCTTCTCGTCCTCTGTCAGGGCACGAATACGGGCTTCGACCTTGGCCGGGGACGGTTCCGATGCCGCCGCAGCAAAGCCGGCGACCGCTTCCAGCAGGTCACCGTCGACATCGAGGAATTCGGCCAGCGCCGCCAGCGGACCGGTCAGCGGCCCGAGGCCGGGTGCCGGCATGACGGCCTCGTCGGGCGTCCAGCCGTTCTCGACCTGCAGCAGCCATAGCAGCACGAACAGCCGGAGGTCGCCGGCCAGAACCTCAGCCCGCAGCGGTGCCAACGCCGACAGCCAACCGCTGCCGTCGACCCAATCCTCGGCATCGACCTCGTCCCGGTGGATGTCGACGATCACATGCCCGCCGGCGACCGTAAGGGAGGCCACCTCGTCGTCCAACTGGAAGCCGTCGAGAACCTCGAGGTCGAGCAGGTGCCTCGGCATACGCAGGGCGAATCGGCGGCTTCCCCAGTTCGCCAGGTACAAGAACAGGTCGAAATAGCGCTTCAGCAGGTCGCGGGGATCGGCCTTGAGATCGCCCCACTCGTAATTGTTGACAAAGCTGGTGGCGGTGATGCGGGCCCGCGTCGAGATGGCGCGCAAGGCGCCTCGCGCCGTCTCGTCGAGTGGCCGGTCGACGGCCTGGAACTCGTAGTACTGGTATTCGCTCATGAGCGGGTTCCCTGGCGCCGCATCCGTTTGGCCCGGTGTTTCTGATAGGCGGTGATCTCGCGTGCCAGCGGCATGCGGTGGTCGAACAGCAGGTAGGTGATCGAGGCGAAGAGTGTTTTCTTGCCGGTGTCCATGGTGAGGTCGAGGCCGCAGAGGATTCCGCCCTCGTCACCGGCATAGTACACTCGGGTGATGTCGCATCGCGGCGGCACGTCGTGGCCGCCGGATTGCTCACGGATCATGGCCGCCAACGGCGGCGACAGGGTGGCGGGGAATGGCAGGCATTCCTTCAGCCGTTCGAGAAGATGCCCCGTCTTGGCCGGGTCGTCGATCACGGTCGCTCCTGCTGCTGGAAGGGTCCAGAATAGCCGGTCCTTCAGAGTGCAGCCAGGATGGCGTTGACAGTTGGCAATCGTCACCGCGTTTCCATACTTTATCCTATGTCTCGGGAAATGGAGAGGAATGGGGGCGGATCCGATGCCGTCACAGGAAAAGGCGCGGGCACGGATCGAGGAACTGGAACGGCGCCTGGCAGTTCTCGATCAGGAGCGTGCTGACGTCGTGGCCGAGTTGGAGGAGGCAACTCGCCTGTTGTCGGCCGCCACCGGAGACGAATGCGAGAACCATGCAATTTCGCCCCAAGATGCTCCCGTCACCATGGCATCGCCGACCGCAGCCGAGGTCGCGCTGTTTCATAGCCTGTTCCGCGGCCGCGAAGACGTATTCCCACGACGCTGGGAAAACCAGAAGACTGGGAAATCCGGCTACTCCCCGGTTTGCCGGAACGAATGGCTGCGTGGCGTGTGCGGCAAGCCTGAAATCATACCAGTTCCATTATTTTCTGACTGCTGACGCCCAAGGCAGAGAGCAGAGGGATCGGATGCGTCCGGTATCGGCGAGGAGGGCGTTCCATGTCGTCGCAGCAGGCGTCGATGACGGCATCGACATCGGGGAAGACGGTGTTGGAAAGGAAGCGGTCGCGTAGATGCAGCCACACCCGCTCAATGGCATTGAGTTCGGGGGAATAGGGTGGCAACGGCACCAGGGTGATTGTGGGCGGGACGACCAGTTCGTCGGCGATGTGCCAACCGGCATTGTCCATGAGCAGGACGGCATGGGTGCCGAGCGGCAGGGCCAGGGCGACCTCGGCCAGCAGCAGGTTCATGGCCTTGGCCGAAGCGCGTGTGATGACGATGGCCACGCCGGTGTCACGGCCGGGGCAAGTGGCGCCGAAGATGACCGACTCTTTCCTTCGGACTTCATGGCCCGGGCGACCGCTCGGGCCTTTATCGCTTCCGAGGCCTTTCGCGAACCCGGACCGCCGATATGGGCAACGGAGAAAAAGGGAGAATTGGAGAGGCCCGAGGCCTGGCCGGAGGCTCTCTCCGGTCCGGAGACACATGGGGAAAGCGCCGGAACCCCGCGCCTTTCGGCGCAGGGTCTCGGAGAATCGCAGGTCATCAAGACTAGATGGCGGAGGGGGCGGGATTCGAACCCGCGGTAGACCTTATCGGACTACGACGGTTTAGCAAACCGCTGGTTTCAGCCACTCACCCACCCCTCCGCGGAGCAGCCGGCTAAGGCTGCCGGTGGCTGGAAGCGATGGTTCTAGCGGAAAGGCTCTGTGGCCGTCAACGTCTCGTTTTGTGATCAGGGCGAAGGCACCGCCATTCCTTTCGCCACCGCCGGTCGCGCCGCGATGGCGTCGAACCAGCGTTTGACGTTGGGGAACTCGGCAGCCAAGTCGACGCCCTGCCAGTCGTGGCGCACCGTCCATGGAAAAATCGCCACATCGGTGATGGAAAAGTCACCGGCCACATATTCGGCTTCGCCCAGGCGGCGGTCGAGCACGCCGTAGAGCCGCCGTGTTTCCTTGGTGTATCGCTCGATGGCATAGGGAATGGTTTCCGGAGCGAAGCGGCGGAAATGGTGGGCCTGGCCGAACATGGGGCCGATGCCGCCCATCTGGAACATCAGCCATTGCAGCACCTGATAGCGCCCGCGCGGCTCGGCCGGCATCAGTTTGCCGGTCTTCTCGGCGAGGTAGATCAGGATGGCCCCCGATTCGAACAGGCTCATGGCGCCACCGCCCGGCCCATCATGGTCGACGATGGCGGGAATCTTGGAGTTGGGGTTCACCGCCATGAAATCGGGGGAAAATTGGTCACCCCTGGTGATGTCGACGGCGTGCACCCGATAGGGAAGGGCCACTTCCTCCAGCATCACCGAAATCTTGCGGCCGTTTGGCGTCGCCCATGTGTACAAGTCGATCATGGCAGCTCCTCCTTGATGCCCGCGCCACCGGTTGCGGCACGAAGCGTGGCAGCGTAATGTGGCCCCGCGCGCGACAAATCATCAGGGGATTCGCGCGTGGGGGCCGTAAATGCGGAAGTTGTGGGCTTTCTATGCGGGCGTCATCGTCGCGGTCGTGGTGACGATGTTCACCCTGCCGATCGTCGTCGTGGTTGCGGCGGTGATGGCCGTCACCAACGGCTCGCGCCACGACGATTCGACGTTGACCGGCGGCTCGTCGTTCCTGGTGCGGGACGACAAGGGCCGCATGGCGGTGCGCCAGATCAACCGCTCGTTCAGCACGGCCTCGGTGATGATGCCCGGCGAGCCCAGGCCGCGTCGTCTGCTGCTGAGTCAGGAGGTGGTGGTGCCCGACGCCTTGGGCCGCGCCGAGGGCCGCGTGCGGGTGGATGCCTGGCTGTTGGAGTCCGCGGCCGATCTCAAGAAGACGCCGATCTATTCCATGCTGGCCAACGGCACTGCCTTGTCGCTCGGTGACGATGGCCTGATGTGGGTGGAACGCGCCGGCCGCCGCTCCGCCTACGGGTTGGCCGACGGGCTGTGGCTGTTCGACTCCGACAGCCCGGTGGTGACGCTGTCCCCCGACGGCGAATCGCGCCGCCTCGCCGCCGTCTCCGCCGCCGAGGACGACATGCCGACGCGCTCGGTGGCGGTGATCGCCTACGCCACCCAGACCAAGGTGCTGCGCCGGGTGCTGCTGGTCGCCGACGACCCGTTCCGTGCCCGAGCCCTGCGCGCCGCCACCACCGGCATGCGGCTGGTGCTGCGCCAGGACGACGGGGGGCGGCGGGTGCTGGAACTGCCGCTGGCGGCCGGCGTCGTCCGCCTGCCGGTCAAGGCCGACGACATCGACCTTGCGGCGGCAACCGTTCCGTCCGGCCTCAGGCTGATCCCGTTTCATCCGTGGGGACGCGCGGTACATTGACCGTGGCGGGCGGCAGGCCGGCGGCGGCCCGGGTCCACGCCGTCTCCAGACCCAACTCGAACCACCGGGTGAAGGCGCGGGTGTCGAACAGCAGGCCGTGGCGCGCCTGTTCCGCCTTGGCCTTCACCACGGAACGGGCGGCTGCGTCGCGGGCCAGCTCCACCGCCTTGATACGATAGTCGTCGAGATCGACGGCGATGCACTCGCCCATACCGGCGGCGTCGAGCAGGCCGGCGCAGACCCGGGCGGCAAAGGTTTCGCCGGCCAGCGTCACCAAGGGGCAGCCCATCCACAGGGCATCGGCGGCGGTGCTGTGCGCGCCGTAAGGAGTGGTGTCGAGCATCAGGTCGCACACCCGGTAGCGGGCGAAGTGCTCGGCCAACGCCACCCGGGGCGCGAACAGCAGGCGGGCGGGATCGAGGCCGCGGCGTCTGGCGGCGTCTCGCAGAGTGGCGGCGGTCTCGGGCAGGCTGGAGCGCAGCCACAGCACCGCCTCGGGCAACGCCGCCAGGATGTCGCACCAGACGGCAAACAGCTGCGGCGTGATCTTGTGGGAGTGGTTGAACGAACTCAGCACCACCGCCGCCTCGGGCAGGCCGTAGGCGGAACGGGACCGCGCCGCCGCCGCGGGCGGTCGCGGCGTGTTGATCAGGGCCGGCACCGGCAGGCGGAGAATGCATTCGGTGAAGTACCGCTCGGCCTCGGGGGGGATGGTCCACGGGTCGCCGACGATGTAGTCGACGAAGCCGGCCCCGGTGGTTCCCGGATAGCCCAGGAAATGCATCTGCACCGGGGCCGGGCGATAGGACAGAATCCCCGGGCGGGCATTCTTGGTATGGCCGCCCAGTTCAAGCAGGATGTCGATGCCGTCGTCGCGGATGCGCCGGGCGGCATCCAGGTCGGACACGGCGCCCAGGGTCGTGAAGGCGTCGGCCGCCGCCGCCAGGGCGCGCTGTTCCGGGCCGTCGTCGGTGGCGCCCACCGCATAGAGGCGAACCTCGTGTCGCGAGCGGTCGTGGTGGCGAAACAGGTCGAGGATGGTGGTCCCCACCGGATGGGCGCGGAAGTCGGCCGACAGGTAGCCCAGACGCAGGCGCGGCTTGGCCGCGGCGGCGGCGGCCAGCGGACGGCGGGCCGGCCACTGGGCGCGACTGAACGCCTCGGCGTTGCGGTGCAATTCGGCGGCACCATAGGGCATCACCGCCAGCCGCAACGGCTGGACGCCCTCACCGGTCCGCAGAGCAGCGTCGAGCCGGGGCCTCAGCCGCTCAACCACCGCCCAATCCGATCGTTCATAGGCGGCGAAGCAGGCGCGTGACAAGGCCGCGGCGGTGGCATCGGCGGCATCGGCGGCATTCACCATATGACGCCACTCGGCGGCGGCGTCGGTTCGACCTGTCAGGTCGGCCAGCAGCAGGTGGGGACGGCAGCTGTCGGGGAAACGTTGGGCGGCCCGCTCGGCCATGGCGACGGCGGCGGCGAGATCGCCCTTGTCGGCCAGGATGCCGGCGGCATTGGCGATGTGCGCCACGTCGCCGGGGGCGCGATGGTCGGCCTCCAGGGCGGCCAGCACCGCTTCGTCGTGGCGGCGCCCGGCCAGCAGAATCTGCCCCAGCAGCGACCACAGGTCGGCGTCGGCGTCAAAATCGGCCAGGATTTGCCGCAGCACGTCGGCTGCCTCGTCGAACAGCCGGGCTGCTTGCAGCACCGTGGCCAGCCGTGCGGCGGTTTCCGGCCGACGCGAGCGGCTGAACTCGGCGCGGCACGACACCAGCAGGCGCTCGGTAGCGGCCCGGACATCGAGGCCGGGGTCGACGGTGGCGGCGGCGAACAGGGCGGCGCGGGCCTCGTCGAGCCGCCCGGCGCTCATCAGCGCCACCGAAAGATTGAGGCGGGCCTCGGCCAGCAGCGGGGCGAGGGTGACGGCGCGGTCGAGATGGGTGCAGGCGGCGGCCGCGTCCCCCATCACCAATCTGACGGTTCCCAGCGCCACCCAGGCCTCGGGCAGCGAGGGGGCGAGCGCGACGGCGCGCTCGGCGTGGGCCAGGGCGGCGACGGCATCGCCGCGACGCAGCGCCTCGCGGGCGGCGTCCTTGGCGGCGATGGCCTCGCCCGGCGTCACCTCAGCTCACCATCTGCCACCAGCGCCGGGCCTCGCGCGCCGGCCAGCCGGGGCCATGGCCGCTGAACAGCATGGCGTCGTCGGGCAGCCGTTCCAGCACCCGGGTGATGGAGGCCCACAGCTGCTGCTCGCTGCCGCCGGGCAGGTCGGTACGGCCGAGACCGTTCTTGAACAGGGTGTCTCCGGTCAGCACGAAGGCGCCGAAGTCGTAGCAGACGCCGCCCGGCGTGTGGCCGGGGGTGGCATGGACGCGGATGGTGGCCGGTCCCAGGTTGAGAGCCGGCTCGCCCTTGAACGGCTGCAGGTCGCCCGGCCCGGCTATGGGTTCGCCGGCGAAGGCGCGGTTGAGGTCGGAAGCGGCGGCGATCACCGGCGACTCGTCGATGTGGGCCAGGGTCGGAATCTTCAGCGCCGTCTCGATGGCCCGCGCCGCTCCCAGGTGATCGGGGTGGCCATGGGTGAGCAGCACCATCTCGGGCGTGCCGGCCTCGGCCGCCACCGCGTCGAGGATGCGCTGGGCGTCGCCGCCGGGATCGACCACCGCCAGCGCGCCCGAGGGACGATGGCGGACGATGTAGCAGTTCTCGTACCAGGGCGGGCTGGTCACCACCACCGTGACCGAGAAATCGCCGAAATCGCCGAGATGCTGGTGAGACATGCCTGAGGGTTCCCTTGAGTCGCTGCCTCCCCCCTATAGCGGAGGCGGCGGGTCATTCCAAGCACGCTGTCTTTACGGGCTGGTAACCTTGACGGCAGACAATGGTCGGTCCGTAGTCCTGGAGGGGCACCGTTCATGTCCATCGTTCCGCCGCCCGGCCCCTTTCCCACCGCCCGCCAGGAGGCCCAACTGGTCGCCGAGCGGCCGGCCGCCTCGGCCCAGGCCGCCGCCCCCTCGTACCGGCTGGCCTTCGAGGATGTCGATTTCCTGCTGCGCCAGGATCTGCGCCCGGTACGCCTGCAACTGGAGTTGCTGAAGCCGGAACTGCTGCAGCAGGAACACGGCATCATGTCGACGGTGTCGGTGTTCGGCTCCGCCCGCATTGCCGAGCCGGACAGGGCCCAGGAGGAGCTGGAGGCGGCCGAGTTGGCCGCGCGCAACAGTCCGAGCGACCGTGTCGTCGCCCGCCGTCTGGCCGTCGCCCGCCGCATGCTGGCCAATAGCCGCTATTACGAGGAGGCGCGACGCTTCGCCCAGATCGTCTCCAACACCTGCGTCGGCGAACATGTCTGCGACTTCGTGGTCAAGACCGGCGGTGGCCCGGGCATCATGGAGGCGGCCAATCGCGGCGCCGACGACGTCGGCGGCAAGTCCATCGGGCTCAATATTGTGCTGCCCATGGAGCAGGACCCCAATCCCTACATCACGCCCGAGCTGTGTTTCCGTTTCCACTACTTCGCCATCCGCAAGATGCACTTCCTGACGCGGTCCAAGGCGCTGGTGGTGTTCCCCGGCGGGTTCGGCACGCTCGACGAACTGTTCGAGGCCGCCACCCTGATCCAGACCGGCAAGATCGAACCCATCCCCATCCTGCTGTTCGGTCGCGAGTACTGGGAGCGGGTGGTCAACCTCGACGCCATGGCGGGCGAGGGCATGATCGGCCCCGACGACAAGGACATCTTCACCTTCGTCGAAACCGCCGAGGAGGCCTGGGCCTACATCGCCGATTTCTATCGCCTGCCGCGATAAATCAGCGCATCGGGTTAATACCTGATTTACACCACCAGCTCGGTGCATAGGATGCCGGATTGTTACGGGCATCGGCACCAACGACCGGGGGGAAGTTTGGAGCCGGGCGGGGTGGTTCCTTGACTGAGGAATAGCCCCGCGCCCGTGCCGCTCTCCCGGGGGGGAGGGGCTGGCGCCTCGGTTCCGCCACGGACCCAGGTCTCGCGAAATCGAGGCGCCGTCTCATCGCACCCATTTTATTCCGCCTATACACAACAGAATCATCACACACGTCGTGTTGGTTCTCCCGCGGGGATGGGTTAAACTGCACTTAACAGGGAAACATCCGGCGTAAAGCCCCATGTCGCACACTCGCCTTGCCGTCTTCGACGTCGACGGCACCCTTATCGACAGCCAGCACAACATCGTCTCGGCCATGACCCAGGCGTGGATGAAGCTCGGCCTCGGCATGCCGCGGCCGGCCAAGGTGCGCGGCATCATCGGGCTGTCGCTGGTGGAGGCCTGCGGCGCGCTGATGCCGTTCGCGCCCTATTCGGTGCACCGCGCCATGGCCGAGGCCTACAAGGAGGCATTCCGCGCCCTCCACCTGCTGCCCGACAGCATGGAGCCGCTGTTCCCCGGAGTGTATGAAGCGCTCGACGCGCTGGAGGAGCAGGGCTGGCTGCTCGGCCTCGCCACCGGCAAGTCGCTGCGCGGGGTCGAGTCGTTCCTTGAGGCGTACGGACTGGAAGACCGCTTCGTCACCATCCAGACCGCCGACGACAATCCCAGCAAGCCCAACCCGGCCATGCTGCTGCGCGCCGCCGCCGAGGTGGGGGTCGACCCCGCCGACATGGTGATGATCGGCGATACCTCGTTCGACATGATGATGGCCAGCGCCGCCCGCAGTACCGCCATCGGCGTGTCGTGGGGCTATCACTCCCTGGAGGAGCTGCAGAGCGCCGGCGCCCAGTTCATCATCGACAGCTACGACAATCTGGCCGAGGTCATGGCGGCCATGTCCGGGGAGCGCCGGTGAGGCGTTTGCTCCGGTGACGCGTTTGCCGTGGTGGCATCCGGACAGCATGGCGGCCCGACGCGGTAATCTGGCGGCCCGCACCGCTGCGGTACGCACCACCCGCGCCTTTTTCGAGGCCCATGACTTCGCCGAGGTGGAAACGCCCTGCCTGCAGGTCTCGCCCGGGCTGGAGCCGCATCTGCGGGCCTTCGCCACCACCCTGGACGAACCGTTCGGCCAGGGACGGCAGGCGCTCTACCTGCACACCAGCCCGGAATTCGCCATGAAGAAGCTGCTGGCCGGCGGGGTGGCGCGGCTGTGGCAGATGGCGCGGGTGTTCCGCAACGGCGAGCGCTCGCCCACCCACCATCCCGAATTCACCATGCTGGAGTGGTACCGCGCGGGCGCCAGCCTCGACGACCTGATGCGGGACACCGAGGAACTGGTGCGGGCCTGCGCCAGGGCGGCCGGAGTAGCGAGCCTGCGGCGCGGCGCGGCCATGTGCGACCCGTTCGGCCCCTGGCGGCGGCTGTCGGTGGCCGAGGCATTCGCCGAGTATGCCGGCCTCGATGTGCTGGCCACCGCCCCTGATCCGTGGTCTCCCGATACCGCCCTGCTGGCCGCCGAGGCCCGGCGCATCGGCATCTCGGTGAGTGGCTCCGACAGCTGGGACGACGTCGTCTTCAAGGTCATGCTGGAGCGCATCGAGCCGCATCTCGGCTATGGGCGGCCGGTGTTCCTGCATTCCTATCCGCTGTCCATGGCGGCGCTGGCGCGGCCTTCGCCCGGCGATCCCCGGGTGGCGGAGCGCTTCGAGGCCTATGCCTGCGGGGTGGAACTGGCCAACGCCTTCGGCGAACTCACCGATGCCGCCGAGCAGCGCCGCCGCTTCACCGCCGACATGGACCTCAAGCAGGCGCTGTACGGCGAACGCTACCCGGTGGACGAAGATTTCCTTGCCGCCCTGGAGTTCGGCTTGCCCGAAAGTGCCGGCATCGCCCTCGGCTTCGACCGTCTGGTCATGCTGCTGACCGATGCGGCCAACATCGAAGACGTGCTGTGGGCGCCGGTGGCGGGAGGGTAATGCCCTCCTGACCGTGCCGCGTCACGTCAGCCGTGTTTGCCCTCGGGCCGCGGCCCCCCTACACTGGCGGCCAATGGATTGGGGAGGCGGATGGATGAAGACGGCAGCCCTTATCGGCGGCGGCCTTGTCGCGGCGGTGGCGCTGGCGGCCCTGGTGGTGCCGGCGCTGATCGACTGGAACCGCTACAAGCCCGATATCGTGGCCGGCGCCGAGGCGGCCCTGGGCCGCAAGGTGGATTTCACCAGCCTCACGGTGCGCGTGCTGCCGGCGGTGGCGGTGACCGCCGAGCGGGTCAGCGTCGCCAATCTGCCCGGCGGCGAGGCGCCCGCCTTCGCCACCGCCGAAGCGGTGCGGGTGCGCCTCAAACTGCTGCCGCTGCTGACCGGCCGCGTCGCCATCGACTCGCTGGTGGTGGAGAAGCCCGATGTCCAACTGGAACGCCTGGCCGACGGCCGTGGCAACTGGGAATTCACCCCCACCGCCAAGGCCGGTGGCGATTCCGGCCCTGCCTCCCCCCCCACCGCCAAACCAGCCGCCGGCCGCGCACTGGCGCTGAACGGCGTTGTCATCCGGAACGGCGCCGCGGCCTTCCGCAGCCCGGGAAAGCCGGCCACGGTCATCGACGGCATCGCGGCGGAGTTCGATCTCGCCTCGCGGGAGGGTCCCTTCGCCGGGCGCGGTGAACTGCGCTGGCAGGGGCAGCGGATAACCTTCGACGGCGCGCTGGATCGCCTGGGCGGCGACGGTGCCGCCCCCCTGCGCGCTGCCCTGGCGCTTCCGTCCGCCGATGCAAGGCTCGAATTCACCGGCCTGCTCGGCGAAGCTTCCGCCGGCCGCGACCTGCGCGGTGAGCTGACCCTGACGGTGCCGTCGCTGCCACTGTCCGCCGCCGCGACCCTGTCGGTCAGTGGCGAGGAAGCGGCGTTGCAGGACATCAGGGCGAGGGTGGGCGATGCCACGGCGACCGGTAGCGTGGTGGCCGCCCTGGGCGCCTCGCCGGTGCAGGCCGACGCGGTGCTGAAGCTAGGCACCCTCGACCTCGACCGCCTGTTCGCCACCCGGCCCACCGCCAACAAGCCCGCCGCGCCGCCAGCCGCGCCGCCCCAGTCGCAGACGCCGCCACAGGCCGCCCCCCCGGCGGCTCCCGGCAGCTTCGCCCTTCCCACCGGTGTTGCCGCCCATCTGGAGCTGTCGGCCGAGGCCATCACCTGGCAGGGTTCCACCGCACGCCGGGTGACGGTGGACGCCATGCTGGACGATGGACGCCTGTCGCTGTCGCGCGCCACCGCGTCGCTGCCCGGCAGCACCACCGTCGCGCTGTCGGGCGTGCTGGCCGCCGAGCAGGGCCACCCCGCCTTCGATGGCCGCCTTCAAGCCACCGCCGATGACCTACGCGGGCTGTTGGGATGGCTCAAGCTCGACCTCGGCGCCGTCCCCGACAGCCGCCTCAAGCGCGCCGCCCTCACCGGCAAGGTCGGGCTGGCCGGCGACGCGGTGCGGCTGTCGAGCGGCGATCTCACCGTCGACGATCAGCGCCTGCGCGCCGCCGCCGCCTTTCGCCCCGGCGGCCCATGGAGCGCCACGCTGTCCTCGGATCGGCTCGACCTCGCCCCCTACCTGACCGGCGGCTCCCGCAAGGCGGTGGAGCGCCTCGGACCGCTGGCGGTCACCGCCACGCTGGATACGGGAGCCATCAACGCCAAGCTGGTGTCCGGCGGCGTCGAGCTCACCGGTGAGGGCCGGATATCGCCGACCATCGACCTCGCCCTGGCCGCCCGCTCCGACAGCTTCGCCAAGGCGGCGCGCCTGTTCGCCGAAGGCTACCGGCCCAAGGGTGGCGGCCCCTTCGCCGCCTCGGCCCGGGTGAGGGGGGACACGGCGGCGCTGGATATCGCCGACCTCTCGGCCAAGGCCGGCGCCGCCACCCTTGGCGGCCACGTCACGCTCGGCCTTGGCGCGACCACGGTGATCACGGCCGATCTCACCGGCGGTGTCCTCGACCTTACCCCCTTCCTGCCCGCCGAGCGCACCGGCCTGATGCTGCCGCTGCCTGGGCCGCACGGTCCCGGCGGCAAGGTTCCCGCCCCACCGGACCGGGCGCTGCCGGCCGCTGCCCGTGCCGGCGCAGAGCATTGGTCGCGCGAGCCGCTCGACCTGGGCGGGTTGCGGAGTCTGGACGCCCGCATCAACCTCACCGCCCAATCGCTGGCACTGGACGGCTGGCGTATCGACGCCCCGGTTGCCTTGCTCACCGCCGTCAACGGCACCGCCGCCCTGGAGACGCTGACCGGCAAGCTGCTGGGCGGCGCCCTCACTGCCTCGGCGCGGCTGGCCACGACCGGGTTCGCCGGCCGTTTCACCATCGTGGGCGCCGACATCAAGGAGGCCAAGCTGGGCGCCGGTGGCATTCAGGTAACGCAAGGGCGCCTCGACGCCGACGCCAAATGGACCGGCGCCGGCCGCAGCCCGTTCGACCTGGTCTCGACCCTGAACGGCGACGGCCGCCTGGCGGTACGGGACGGCCTCATCACCGGCTTCGACCTGCCCGCCGTCAATCAGCGCCTCAACAACATCGAGAACCTCGGCAGCCTGCTGGGTCTGGTGCAGTCCGGCCTGTCGGGAGGCACCACCCGCTTCTCGGCGCTGAACGGCACCTTCCGTGCCGACAACGGGGTGGTGAGCAGCCGCGACCTCAAGCTGGCCGCCGAGGGTGGCACCGCCACCGCCGAAACCACCATCGACCTGCCGCGCTACACCCAGGACACCCGCATCGCCTTCCGCCTGGCGGAGGGCTCGGCGCCGCCGCTCGGCCTGCGCCTGGAGGGACCGCTGGACAGCCCGCGCAAGGTGGTCGACATCAATCAGCTGCAGCGCTGGCTGGTGGAGCGCGGTCTCGGCAAGGGCCTGTCGGGCAAGGGCGGCGGCCTGATGGAAAGCCTCCTCGGCCGCAAGCCCAAGGAGGCGGCCCCGCAGGATCAGGAGCCGCCCAAGAAGGAAAAGCCGGCCGACGTGCTGCGGGGGATATTGAAGGGGTTGCGGTGAACCCCCTCCCCCGGCGTGTTTGTTCAGACCGAGTGGGCAACCTCCTGAGACTTCACAGCTAGAGCGTGATGCCCTAAATGTGCATCACGCTCTAACCTTTATGGTTTCGCCCTCGCGGGGCGCGGCCCTCCGGCCGCTTGGCCGCTCGCTCAATGCTCGCATGAGCGCCGCGTTTCATATGAATGGCGCGACGCTCTACTCCGCCACCGCCGGCAGTTCCCCCAACGCCGCGGCCAGCGCCGCCGCGTCGTAATCGAGGTCCTGGAGCTTGCCCGCGAAATAGTCGGTGTAGGCCTGCATGTCGAAATGGCCGTGGCCCGACAGGTTGAACAGGATCACGCGCTTCCGGCCCTCGGCCTTGGCGGCCAGCGCCTCGTCGATGGCGGCGCGGACGGCGTGCGAGGATTCCGGCGCCGGCACGATGCCCTCGCAGCGGGCGAACTGCACCGCGGCGGCGAAGCATTCCGTCTGGTGATAGGCGCGTGCCTCCATCAACCCCAGCTGCTGGACGTGGCTGACCATGGGCGCCATGCCGTGATAGCGCAAGCCACCGGCGTGCGAGCCCGGCGGCATGAAGGTCGAGCCCAGGGTGTGCATCTTGACCAGGGGCGTCAGGTGGCCGGTGTCGCCGAAATCATAGGCGTAGGTGCCGCGGGTCAGCGTCGGGCACGACGCCGGCTCGACCCCCACCACCCGTACCGTCATGCCCTTCAGCTTCTCGCGGATATAGGGGAAGGCCAGCCCGGCGAAGTTGGAGCCGCCGCCGGTGCAGGCGATGACCACATCGGGCTGCTCGCCGGCCATGGCCATCTGTTCGATGGCCTCCTCGCCGATCACCGTCTGATGCAGGCAGACATGGTTGAGCACGCTGCCGAGGGCGTATTTGGTGTCGTCGCGCGAGGCGGCCACCTCGACCGCCTCCGAGATGGCGATGCCGAGCGAGCCGTTGGAGTCCGGGTCGGCGGCCAGGATGGCGCGCCCCGAGGCGGTGAGCGGCGACGGGCTGGGAATGCAGGTGGCGCCGTAGGTCTCCATCAGGGCACGGCGATAGGGCTTCTGGTTGTAAGAGATCTTGACCATGTAGACCTCGACCTCCAGCCCGAACAGCGAGCCGGCGAAAGCCATGGACGATCCCCACTGCCCGGCGCCGGTCTCGGTGGCGATGCGCTTAACACCCTCCTGCCGATTGTAGAAGGCCTGCGGCACCGAAGTATTGGGCTTGTGGCTGCCGGCCGGGCTGACGCCTTCGTACTTGAAGTAGATATGCGCGGGGGTATCCAGCGCCTTCTCCAGGCGGCGGGCGCGCACCAGCGGCGACGGCCGCCACAGGCGGTAGATATCACGCACCGGCTCGGGAATTTCGACCCAGCGCTCGGTGGTGACCTCTTGCGCGATGATCGCCATGGGGAAAATAGGCGCAAGATCGTCGGGACCGATGGGCTGGCCGGTCCCGGGATGCAGCGGCGGCGGCAACGGCACCGGCAGGTCGGCGTTGAGGTTGTACCAGGCCTTGGGCAGCCGATCCTCGGCCAGCAGGTACTTGGTGCTGTCGGTCATATTCGCCCCTCTTGGGAGTTCAGCCATTCAACAGAGGCCGAAAGTATTACCGCCGCAGCGACAGCTTGGAAAGAGCCTGCAAGCGCCATTCGTTCCACTTGAAATTTTACCCTTGCGCCGATGCGATCTTCGACCTATAAAGCCGCCCTCCACACGGGGGCTCCCGAGCCCCTCACGGAGCCGCAAATTCTCTGCGGGCGCATAGCTCAGTTGGTAGAGCAGCTGACTCTTAATCAGCGGGCCGTAGGTTCGAATCCTACTGCGCCCACCAAAATCCAGAAACCCAGCCCTAACCGGCTGGGTTTCTTTCATTTTGCGGCGCAGTAGCCTCGAACCAGACCCGCAGTGATACACGGCAGGTGATACACGGGGGCGCAGATGCGCGCGCTGAACTGCCGGCGTGATGACGGGAATGGCGGTGACACCTGCCAGGGGATACACTGGTCGCCAACCTGGGTCTGGATCAGGTTGAACCGCAAGCGACGAGCCGTGGTTGCTCACGTCCTACTGCGCCCACCACTAAAAATCCCCGCTAGGTCAAGCACTTAGCGGGGTTTTTCGTGTGAGAACGTCGCCGGAACAGTTGGGCGAAAAGTTGGACAGTTTGATGGACTGTCAGACTTACATCTGATCGTGTTCGCGGTTCACCCTCTTCTGGGTGGCGTTGACAGGATGCATGGCCATCTTTACTGCCTCTGTCATACCACCGCATCACTGACGGCTATAACCCGCGAGCCGGGGAAATGGATACAGGTCGTGGTGCCCTTGCCCTCGATGCTGTCGATTGTCAGGGTGCCGCCATGCAGCTCCATCAGCGACTTGGAAATGGGTAGGCCCAGCCCAACGCCTTCCTGCTCCTTGCGCAGGACTCTCTGGCCGCCCTGCTCGAACGGCATCAGCACCCGCTCCAGATCATCGGGCTTGATACCTATGCCGGTATCCCTGACACAGATGGTCACGCCGCTTTGGTCGTGAGTGGCGGTCAGGGTGATCGAGCCTCCAGCCATGGTGAATTTGAGCGAGTTGCCGAGCAAATTGATCAAAACCCGCTGAACCGCCGTCAGATCACAGCGAAGATTCGGCAGGTAGGCAGGAACTGACGAAGTCAGCCGGATGTCGCTTTCTTCGGCCTGAGACGTCAGTAGCCGGATGGCGCTGGTTATGACGTCGTGAAGATTGACGGAATTCTCGCGAAGGGTGGCGCGCCCGGCCTCAATCACCGACATGTCGAGGACCTGGCCGATCAACGACAGCAGATGTTGGCCGCTGTTGACGATGATGCCGATATATTCCTTGTAGCGGTCATTGCCGATTTCACCCCACATCTCATCCGCCATGATCTGGGCGAAGCCCAGAACGGCATTGAGCGGGGTGCGCAATTCATGGCTCATATTGGCCAGGAATTCCGACTTGGCGCGGTTGGCGCCTTCGGCGACTTCCTTGGCGTCACGCAGCTCGTCCTGAGTGGCGCGCAGACTTTCGATGCTGTCTTCCAGGCTCTTCTGGGTGATGCGCAACACGGTTTCGTCGATGAAGGTGAGGATGGCCCCTGCCGTTTGTTCCCGCAGGTCGCGATAGGGGACGATCCCCATGCGGTAGATGCAGCCGTCGGCTTCGATAATCTCTTCGTGGGACAATCCGCTTGAAACCACGGTCATCAGCAGATTGCGCAAATCCTTGATGTGAAACTGGCTGGGCACCGCGGTGATCAGCTGCCCGGCGTCGGACGGCAACAGGCCGAACAGCCGTGCGGCCTGATGGGTGAAGCGGGTGATACGCAGCCCCCTGTCGACCACCAGCATGGGGAAGCCGACATTGTCCTGAATGTTCTGAAGGTCGGCATTGGCGGCGGCCAGATCGGACGTGCGGACCTGAAGCTCTTCGTTGACGGTGGTCAGTTCCTCGTTGGTGGACTGCAGTTCCTCATTGGAGGTCTCCAGTTCCTCGTTGGAGGATTGCAGTTCCTCGTTGGCCGCCTGCATCTCCTCGTTGAGGGCCTGTAACTCCTCGTTGGAGGTCTCCAACTCCTCGACCACCGTCTGAAGGTGCTCGCGGGTGGCGGTCAGCTCCTGCTCCAACTCATTAAGGCGGACTTCGTTGCCGGGAGGCGAGGTTGCCTCGACCGGCCCGCCTTCGGTGACCGCTTCAACCTTCTCGCAGCTGACCAGGAACAGCCCCTCGTGGCTGGCCTCGGAGAGCAGAGGCCGAACCACCAGCCTTGCGATAATATCTCCCTCGCGGACCCTCAGTTGGCGCTTGCTTCCAATGGCGACCGCGCCGGCCTCGCGAGCACGGTGAACCAAGCCGCGCAGGTCGATTCGAAAATCATCGGCGATCAATTTTCCCAGATTCTGATTGGGCCGCCCCTGGGGAAAACGAACAAAGCTGTCCACGTCGCCGTGATAGTAGACAATATCGAGATTTTCATTGATGGCCACGCTGGCGGGCATACAGGACTTGACGAAGCCTTCACGCACTCTGGTCTCGATGGATGGGCCGCCCACGGGAAGCATGGTCTCGACGGCTTCCGACACTTTGAGGCGGAAGGCCCCAAAGACCGGATTATTGGAGCGCGGGCTCCCCATCCGCTTTTGGAATATCTTGGAGGTTGTCTTGATGGAGCGGAACAGGTCCGAGCAGTGGCCGACCGATTCTGATTTGCCGAGAAATAGATGCCCTTCCGGGTTGAGGGCGTAGTGGAAGACCTGGAAAATGCGTTCCTGAAGGTCCGAGTTGAAATAGATCAGGACGTTGCGACAGCTGATGACATCGACCTTGACGAAGGGCGGGTCCTTGATCAGATCCTGGCGGGCGAAGACAACCATCTCGCGGATGGGTTTCTTGATCTGGTAATTCTGCCCCATGGCGTCGAAATATTTCGAGACATACCCTCGATCAAGACCCTCGACCGTGGTCGCCGAATAGGTCCCTTTGCGGGCATGCCGCATGGCATCCATGTCGATATCGGTAGCAAAGACCTGGATCTTGTAGAATTTCGAGTTGTCCCCCAGCAGGTCGGTCAACATCATGGCGAAGGTATAGGCTTCCTCGCCGGTAGCGCAGGCGGGAACCCAGATGCGAATGCTATCCCCGGAACGCTTGGTCGCCAGAAGCTCCGCCAGCGTCACCTTGATATCCTCGAACGCCTTGGTGTCGCGGAAGAACGAAGTGACCGAGATGAGGATGTCCTTGCACAATAGGTCCAGCTCCGCCGGCTGGCGCTGGACGAACTCTAAATAGGCCGCCAATGTTTCGATCCGGTTGGCGGCCATGCGACGCTCCAGACGGCGGCGAACGGTATTCAACTTGTACGAGGAGAAATCCACCTCGGTGCGCTTCCTGACCAGCAGGAAGATCTCGTTGATGGTGTCCTGGCTCTTGCTCTCTTCGGACTTCTGACTGACCACCGGTCGGGGAAAGCGGGAGATAGAGGCCAGTTCCGGGCCGATGCCGTCGGGTGGCAACGTCTGATCGACGCAGCCTGAATCGATTGCGGCCTTGGGCATGCCGTCGTATTTGGCGGTCTCGGGTTCCTGGGCCACGGTCAAGCCGCCGCTGGCCTTGATGGCGCGCATGCCATGCGCCCCGTCGCTGCCAGTTCCAGATAGAATCACCCCGATGGCGTGCTGGCCGCGGTCCTCGGCCAGGGACGCAAAAAAGACATCCACTGACGGCTTCGGCCCCAGCGGTGCCGAGGGTTCGCGCAGCCACAGCGTCGAGTTCTTGACCCGGACATCCTTGTTGGGCGGCGTGATGTAGATGGTATTGGCGACCAGGGCGGTCCCGTCCTTGATCTCCTCCACCGGCAACTTGGTCTCACGCGCCAGCAGTTGCACCATCATGCTGCGATAGGCCGGCGACAGATGCTGGACGATGACATAGGCCATGTTGACCGCCAAAGGCAGATTGGCCACGAACGGGCGAAGTGCCTCCAGGCCACCCGCCGAGGCCCCCACTCCGACCACATACAGGTTGTTGCGCCGCGCCCTGGTTCTTTTGGGGACTTCGTTGGCCGCGTCCGGCTCCGCCCCGACACCACCCTTATGAGATGCTGCGCCTTGCTTGCCCGGCTTACGTGCCATAAATCCCCCCGACGCCAAACGAAACCGGCGCTTTCGAATTTTCACTAAATCGAACCTACATTATAATGAGGCGTATTCCATGACCAATGCTTTTGTATTAAGTGTAGCATTTCACGTTCCTGGTAAGACTTCCAACATAGACAATTCAGGTAATGTCCGGCAGTGATCACATGAAAACCAAAGTGCAACTTGAAGGTGAAATTGGCGCTTTGAAACGGGAGGTGGATGCGCTCCGCCTCCGTGCGCCCGACGGGATGGCCGACAGCCAACGGAGAATGACGGAAACCCTGCATAATCTTCAGGTCCATCAGGAGGAGTTGCGGGCGCAGAACGAGGAACTTCATCAGGCCCAGGGAAATATCGAGAAGGTCAGCGCCCGATATCGCGATTTATTCGAATACTCGCCCGTCGGCTATTTCATCATCGACGACAAGCTGGCCGTGGTGGATGCCAACATCACCGGAATGGGGATGCTTGGGCGCACCAAAGGCCGCATCGCCGGCAAGCCGTTCCTGCTGTTCATCGACAAGAAATGCCGCTATGACCTGGACGCTCATTACGTCACGGTGCGAAGCGTCGGGCGTGCCTCCTCCGAGCTATGGCTGTTGCCGGACCAGCGGCCGCCGTTCCCGGTGATCCTGGAGAGCGTCCGGTTGGGTGACGGATGGGGCGACGGGTGGCGCTGCCTTTCTACCGCCATTGACATCACCGACCGCAAGCGGGCCGAACTGGCCCTTCAGGAGTCCGAGACCCGGTTCCGGGCCATCTTCGAACAAAGCCCCCTGGCCATCCAGATTGTCGATGCCGAGTCGGTTCCACGCATGTCGAACCGGTCCTGGGTAAAGTTGTGGGGACGGGCGTCCACCGCCCCCCCCACCGACGGCAGGCATCCCGTGCTCGACCGGATCGGTGCGGCGAGCTTGCTCCAAGAGGGGTTGGCGGGGCGCAGCCTGGAACTTCCCGCCATCCATGTCGCCGCCGACGGCGAGCGGGGCGAGAGCCGCTGGATGCATGGCTATGCCTACCCTATCCGGGGACAGGACGATACTATCCCGGAAGTGGTGTTGGTTCACGAGGACATCACCGAGCGCAAGCGCATCGAGCTGGCCTTGACCGAGCAAACGGCGCTGTTGCGCCGCCAGTACGAAAATCTCCGGGTGCTGAGCGAGATTGCCGCCCTGCCGTCGGGCCCTGCACCACAAAAGCTGGCAGATGCCCTCGATCTGGGGCGGCGTCATCTGGCCCTGTCCACGGGAATGATCAGCCGGATCGAGGGCAATCGGTTCACCGTCGAACATTATTCCGCCGCCGAAGACATGGCCTGGGCGGAAGGAACGGTATTCGACCTCGCCAGCACGTATTGCGCCCTGGTCATAGAGCAGGACGATGTGGTTGCCATCGCCCATTGGACACGATCACCCTATGCTGATCATCCCTGCTACCGCGCCCACGGACTTGAAAGCTATGTCGGCGCCCCGATCCGCATCCGGGGCAAGACGTATGGCACGGTGAATTTCGGCTCCGCGACGCCAAGCCCGCGGGACTTCGACGATGGCGACAGGGAGTTCATGCGACTGCTGGCGCGATGGATTGGCGCTGTACTGGAAGAAGACGCCATCCGCCGCGACCTTGCCCGATCGAACGCCGAGTTGGAGCAATTCGCCTACATCGCATCCCACGACCTGCGTTCGCCGCTGCGGCAGGTTTCCAGCTATGTCTCACTGCTGGACCGCCGTTACGGAGATAAGTTGGACGCCGACGCCCGTGATTTCATCGCCTTTGCTCATGACGGGGCGGTGCGCATGGACCAGTTGGTCGTCGACCTGCTGGAATTCTCGCGCGTCGGCCGCAACGCCAAGCCCGTTGAACCCGTCGCCTTGAGCGAAGTGGTGCACGAGGCCTGTGCCAATCTGCATTCGAACATCATCGACGCCAATGGCAAGGTGAGTATTGTGGGAACACTCCCCGTGATCAACGGCGCTGCCTCTGATCTGGTTCGGCTGCTCCAGAACTTGATCGGCAACGCCATCAAGTACAGCCTGCCGGAACGCCCTCCCGTGGTGAACATCAGCGCCGTGACCCGCCCCATGAGCAATGTCTTGACGGTCAGGGATAACGGCATCGGCATCGAGCAGATTTATCACGACACCATTTTCGGTGTTTTCAAGCGGCTCCACACCCCCGACAAGTACGAGGGAACCGGCATCGGCCTCGCCATCTGCAAGAAGATTATTGACCAGCATAACGGCCGTATTTGGGTGGAGTCCAAGCCCGGCGAAGGCACCGCCTTCCACATGGAATTCCCCAGAAGCAGTTGATGGCTTGTCGAAACGGGTCGATCCGGACCTCGGTCAACACGCGTCGTCCTTGTCTCCTTGGATGCATGGACACCACAAGGGGCCCGGCTCCGCCGCAATGGCCCGCAGCGGAGCCGGGATCGGAAGGCGGCCGGGAGGGAAAGACGCCCCGGCGGCTGCCTTTTCCTGTCAGTTTGCTTTGCGCTCCTTCATCGCCGCTTCCGCGCGCCGCCGCAATTCGTCCATCGGCACGTCCTCCTTGTGGGTGGCGATGTGCCAGGTATGGCCGAACGGATCGGTGATGGTGCCGCTACGGTCGCCGTAAAACTGATCCTGCACCGGCCGCACCTCGTTGGCGCCGGCAGCGAGGGCCTGCGCCGCCACGGCGTCGACGTCGTCGACATACAGATACACGCTGACAGAACTGCCGCCGAAGGCCGTGGGCGCCTTCGCCCCCATCTCGGGGCATTCGTCGGCCAACATGACGCGCGAATCGCCGATCCTGACCTCCGCGTGCATCACCTTGCCGGATGGGTCCGCCATCCGCATCACTTCGTCGGCGCCAAAGGCCGTTTTGTAGAAGTCGATGGCTGCCGCCCCGTTCCCGACCACCAGATAGGGAGTGACGGCATGATATCCCTCTGGAATGGATGTGACGCTTCCCGGCATGTTCCTTGTCTCCTCGGCTCTCCTTGTGTGGCGACGATGAGCGGCGAGCCGCAAATTCCGCTGGTCATGAAATCGTGGCTCCGCGGCAAATCCGCGCTGAGCGCCCTCGCGTTACCTCGGGAGAGGGAGCTCTGCTCGATGGCGGCCATTCTTGTAGTGGAGGGGCGGCAGGGCAATACCGCCAATACCGGCGGGGATCGGTGAACTTCCCCCTGGGCGATGTGTTGGTCGGCGTGATGAATGAGGATCTTGCGAACCAATCAGAAATCGATTGTTCGCCGAAGTTGTTCGACTCGACACTGAGGAGGTGTTCGGATGTCCAAAATTGCTCCATGCCTGTGGTTCGACGGAATGGCGGAGGCGGCGGCGAAGTTCTATGTGTCGCTGCTCCCGGACTCCTCGATCGACAGGGTCATGATCTCCCCCGCCGACAACCCCAGCACCCCGGCGGGAGCAGTGCTGGTTGTCGAATTCACACTGGCCGGACAGCAATTCATCGGCCTCAACGGCGGCCCTCAGTTCCCGTTCACCGAAGCCGTCTCCTTCATGATCAATTGTGAGGACCAAGCCGAGGTCGACCGCCTATGGGAGGCGCTGACCGAGGGTGGCGGTTCGCCGGGCCAATGCGGCTGGCTCAAGGACAGATTCGGTGTTTCGTGGCAGATCACTCCCAAGTCGTTGATCGAACTGTTGAACGATCCCGACCGCGAGCGCGCCGGCCGTGTCATGGAGGCGATGATGCAAATGACCAGGATCGATATCGACGGACTTCGCAAGGCACACGCCGGTTCCACCGCATAGGGCTCGGCGTGGACGCCGCTACAGCCGGATCGCCAGACGCACCGCCCCCCACTGGTGGCCACGGATCGTGATGGGAACATCGATCTCCTTCAGCATCACCTTCTTGTCACCCATGTCACGGCAATAGGTCTGCACCAGAAAAGACTTGGTGTTGCGCGCGGCGAGCAGGCCGGTGCGATCGTCGAAGATCCGTCGGTTGCGGCAGTTGGCGATGTTGTAGGCACGATCTCCCCCCTTCTGCGGATGTGAATAAACCGCGTTGTGGGTGGGTACATAGCCGTTCCGGTCGGTGGGGATGCAAAAGACGATGCGCCCGTCCTGGCGGAGGACCGGTTCGACGATGGGTGGAACGACCTCGTCGCACACTGTGGTGAGCCGCGTCAGGTATTGGATGGGGTCGCTGCCGGGAACCGCCTGATAGTCGGTATCGAGCACATCCGCTTCCGAGACCCTGCCATCGCGGATGGCCTGTTCGAAGGCGGCGGTCAGCGCCTGGGCGGCCATAGTTGCCTTGTGCACGAAGGCATGGTCGAGATTCTCCGCCTCGGCGACGATCTTGCGAATGGTTTCGACCTGTACCGGCGTGGCACCGGTGAAGATGACGTGGGTTCCCGCGTCCGAGGTGCCCAGGACCTTCCCCGCAATGGTCCCCACCGCCACTCCGAACTCGATGTCGAGTGGGTGGCCGTGGCCGAGGCCGGTGGTAATCAGCAGGGCACCGGCCGGAGACAGGTCGCCGGTGGAGCCCTCGACGGCTCGCCCGCCCATCTCGGCCCGGAACCCCACCGCGACGGGATAGCGCGCGGTGGAGCGCCGGTCGCCCACCACCGAACTACGCAGGATGGTCGTCATCCTTCGACTGAGATTGCGCACGTCGCGACTCATCGCCGCGGACAGCTCGTTGACCTTGCTCGCAATGTCCCCGGTCGCGCCGGCCTCGGTGAGGAAGTTCCGGGCATGCTCGGCCACCGAATGGGTATTGACCGCCGCGATCTCGGCACACTTCGCCACGTCCAGGGTGGCGGAGAACTGCATCTGGGTGGCGGCGGCCACATCGGTGGCAACGGCCTGAATTGCACGGATATGGCCCGACATCTGCTCTACCAGGCCGGCGGCGCGGCCGGTTTCGTCGTGGATTTCCACGGTGTGAGCGTCGATGACGGCGATGGCGTCCTCGGTTTGACGGGACAGGGACTTGACGTTGGTGGCGACCACCGCGAAGCCGCGTCCGGCATTACCGGCACGCGCCGCCTCGATGGTGGCATTCAGTGACAGCATGCGGGTCTGGTTGGAAATCCGGCGGATCAGCCCCGCCACACCCGAAATATGATGTGCCGCCTCGACCAGCCCCTCGACACTCCTGGAGGTGACGATGGCTTGATCGAAGGCATTGATGGTCAGCACATTGGCCTGCTCGACCTGTTCGGCGATGCCACGACTGGTGACCTGGAACTCCTCGGCAGCCGCCGCGACCGCCTGGACATTGCTGGCGGTCGACTGAGCCGAGGCTGCAACGTCGGTGGCGGTCCTGCGCATTCTGGCCGCCGTCTCGTCGAGCCCGGCGGCGCTGTCGGCCAGTCGCCTGACCTGATGTTCAATCTCGGAAACGGCCTGCCGCAATTCCTTTTCCAGTTGTTCGGCCAGACGGTGCATCTCGTCGCGGAGACCGGCGGAGCCGATGCCGGGAATGGGGTCGGCGGTCGGCAAGCCCCCGTTGCCCTGAGCCGGCAAAGACATGCGCCTTCCTTTCCTGCGTGTGCGTATGAAGCTGTGACATGGCCTCCCCTTGGCCGTGGAGAAAGGGTGACTACATCGCAAGCCAGACCGACTTCGCCGCCTTGCCACACCGTCGGGGGGACGCCCGGCCGCCCGATACCCGCACCTTGACCACATACCGGGGAAGAACCATGTCTGCACCGACGTAACCACGGCCCGGAGGTCGCCCCGCCATGCTGACCCTGAAACTGGTTCCGGTGGGCAATTCCACCGGCATCGTGCTACCGCGGGAGGCGTTGTCGCGGCTGAAACTTTCGAAGGGCGATACCGTCTACCTGACCGAGGCGCCCGACGGTTGGCGGCTGACCGCCTACGATCCCGACTTTTCCCGCCAGATGGAGCAGGCCCGCAAGGTCATGAAGGACCACCGCGCCGTGCTGCACGAGTTGGCGAAATGAACGGGTGGCGATGGATCTGCAAGGCGGCGGCTCTTGCCATCCATGACGAGCAGGTTGCCGAGCACGGCGGCGCCTCGGGATTGCGCAGCGAAGCCCTGCTGAACTCGGCCCTGGCCCGGCCGGCCGAGATCGCCGCCCACGACACCGGAGCCGATCACGCCGTCCTCGCCGCGAGCTACGCCTGCGGCATCCTGCGCAATCGCCCCTTCGTCGGCGGCAACAAGCGCACCGCCCTGGTGGTGATGCTGGTCTTCCTGCTGGACAACGGCGTCATCCTGACCGCCGCCGAAACCGAGGTGCTGGAGATCATGGTCGGCGCCGCCGAGGGCACCCTCCCCGAAGACGTCTTTGCCGCATGGCTGCGGCGGAACCTCCGGTTGGACCGGAGCGACTGAACATGGTGAGGCATACCATATCTCGCTGATCGTCACCGATCAGCGAGGGGTGGTATCAGTTGGTCACGAAGCCGTGCTCGCGCAGCCGCACACTGCCGTCACTCACCAGCCCGACTTCGGGCGCGTAGAATTTGTACTCCGTTTCGGCAATATTGAGCGCCGTTCCCTCCTTGACCTTCATGCATTGCGAGAACGTCCCGGCGGGCGTCTTGCAGGTTTCGGTGACGCTGATCACCTCGGCGCGATCCATCGCCACCCCCGGCGCGATTTCCTGGTAGTAGCGCATGCTGAGCCTCGGCGTCCCCGCCATCATCAGACCCGGCCGATTGCCATTGCCGGCAAGCCACGAACCGTCATGCTTGGTGATTTTGCCCTTTTCGTAGAAGTCAACGTCCTCGCCGAAGTAATAGATGTCCTTGGTCTGGTCGCACATGGCGAAATAATTCTTGGCCACTTCGTACAGCTCGCCATCTTTCCATTCCCGCTCCTCGACCACCCGGGTGACGACACCGTCGACCGTCTTGGTCTCGTCGAGCACGGTAATCTGCAACCGGGTGTCTTCGCTATCGAGCACCAGCCGATAGCCCGGTTCGAGGACGAAATACTGATTGCGCCCGGTGGGCATCATACGGCACTGCGCGATGGCGAAATCCTGCTGCCAGGCGGTCTCGCCCTGGGATTCCTCGCCACATGCCACCATCGCCAGCCCCGATAGTCCGACCATCAAAGTGCGCATTGCCCGCATCTTCCGATCCTCCTTGATTTCACCACCAGAACTTCGCCACCACCGCCATACCGGTTTCCGGGGCACGCGACGAGATGGACTCGTCGCTGCTGGTATCGATGCGAAAGGCCTTGCCGGGGAAAAACAGCCCCCCCCGCAGATCGATGCCCAATTGCCGGATGCCGAACAGGTTTCGCACCCCCACCACCATGTCCAAGGCACTTCCGACATCCTTGCTTTCCTGGCCGCTGACCTGATTCATCCTGGCGGTCAGGGCCGAATTGCGCAGTTCCTCGGCCATGCGGTCGAGGCGGTAGTGATGGAAGACGAGATCGACGGAAACGTCGGGTATCGGGCGCACGCCCAGCCCGGCGGTAAGAACCCGCAAATTGCTCAACTCTGGATCGAGCGCCTCGCCGTAGACCTTGAATTCCGAAACACCGCCGAACTTGGTCTCGTTGGATTGCAGGCCGCTCTGGCGGAATTCGTCCTTCCTGTCGTCATTGGGGTCGCGGTCGCCGGAGCCGAAGGCGTAGGCCAGCGTGATGTTCGGGGTCAGGGGCTGCCCGAGAAAGCGATAGGTGGCGCCGACGTCGACGCCATAGCCGGAAAATTCCCGCGACCGCTCGTCGCTGCCCTTCAGGAAGGCCAGTTCGCCCCAATAGCTGAAACTGTTCGACGGCCGTCCCAGGGCGCGCAGGCCGAGCAGCAACGGATGCCCTTCGATCTTCTCGCGGTCGTCGCGGTAGATGGAATAGGCGGCCAGCTTGAGCCCCTCGACGCCGCGGTAGTCGCCGTAGAGCATGAAGGTGTTGTTGCGGTCGTGCTTCTGGCGTTGCAGCAGATCGAGATCGACCGCCACCTCGCGGCCGGCGGTGGCCTTGATCTCGAAGCCACCACGCTTGAACGACACCTCGGCCACGTCCATGGAGGTGTCGTACAGCCAGTGCCGCTCGTCCTCGTGGTTGATGCGCCCGACGGAAATCTCGAACGGATCGGTAATGTTCTTGAGGGTGAAGAACGCCTGATCGATCACCAGCGAAAAATGGCGGTCTTGCTGCGTTACGGTCTCGCCGTCGGGAAGGGTGACCACCGCCTCCTCCCGCACCGGGAACTCCTTCTCGAAAATCACTTCCAGGGTGGTTTCGAGCCAGTCGGTGGGGCGGTAGATGATGTGGCCGTTCAACTGCGGCATCACGATCAGCGCATCATCCCGCCGTTGCCGGTCGAGATCGGCGTCGCGACGGCGCCTGATCTCGGACTCGCTGCCGATACCGTACTGATAGGTCAACCGCTTGGGCAATTGGCCGGCCGGCGACGTCCCTTCGGCGCCGGCCGGCGGCAGCTGGAACTGCGCCGCCGCCGGCAGCCCCGTGCCCAACACGACAGCCAGGGCCGTGGCCTGCAAGGCCGGCACGCGAAGTCCACGGATCATGGCGGCACTCCATCGTCATCGTCGTGGTAACGGAGGGACGTCCCTATCCCTCCGCCAGATCGAGATCACGGCGGTGTTCGCCCACCGGCCCCGCCATGAGGTAGAGGGCGGGCACCACCAGCAGGGTGGCCAGGGCCGAGGCGATGACGCCGCCGACCATCACCACCGCGGTCGGCTGGGCGATCTCCAGGCCGGGAACCCCGCCCAGCGCCACGATCGGCACCAGGGCCACGACGATGGCGGCCGAACTGGCCAGAATGGGCGACAGCCGGTCCTCGACGCCCTGCAGCACCAGATCGCGGCCGAAGCGCATCCGGCCGCCCTCCTCCAACTGGTGCAGCCGGGTGATCAGCAGGATGCTGTTGCGGGCGGCGATGCCCACCACAGCCAGGAAGCCCACCAGTGAGCCCAGCGAGATGGTTCCGCCGCCGATCAGGGCCGCCAGCACGCCACCGGCCAGCGAGGCGACCAGCGCCACCACCGCGATGCCGGCGTGGCGCCAACTGCGGAAGCAGGCCTGCAACAGCAGCACGATCCCCAGCAGGGCAGCGGCGGCGACGCCCAGCATCCGCCGCTGGGCGTCCTGACGCTCGGTGTATTCGCCCAGCACTTCGGCGTGATACTCCAGCGGGAACTGCACGTTCCGCAGCCGGTTGTCGATGTCGCGGCTGACCGAACCGAGGTCGCGCCCGGCGACGTTGGCGACGACGTCCACATAGGGCGAGATGCGTTCGTGGCGGATGACGGTGGGGGTTGGCGCGATGCGCACCTCGGCCACGTCGCCCAGGCGGGCATGGCGGCGGTCCGACTTCTCGACCAGCGTGTCACTAAGGTTGGTCAGGCTGGCCCGCGTCTCGGGGGCACCCCACACCACCACCTCGAAGATCTTCTGCGCCTCGAACAGGTAGCCCACCACCAGGCCGGAAAACACCGTCGCCGCCGAGCGCCGCACGTCGCCGGGCTTGACGCCTTCGCGGCCGGCGGCGTCGAGGTTCACCAGAACCTCCACCTGCGGCTCCTCGGTCTGGCCGCCGGCCCGGAGGTCGACGATGCCGGGAACATCGGACAGCGCTTGCCGGATCTCCTCGGCCTTGTCGCGCAGGATCTCGCGCCCCTGGCCATACAGGCGAACGGTGATCGCCTTGCCCTGGCCGGTCAGCACCTCGCCGACCTTGTCGCGCAGATAGCTCCGCAGGCTGTGATCGACGCCGGGATAGCCGTCGATGGTGTTGCGGATCGCCGCGATGGTGGTGTCACGGTCGGCATCGGCGGCCAGGCTGATCCAAATCTGGCTGGCGTTGATGCCCACCACCTGATCGCCGGTCACCGCCCGGCCGACATGGGCACCCACGTTACCGACACCGGGCAGGCTGCGCAGCTCGCGGCTGACCCGCTGGGTAATGCGGTAGGTTTCCTCATAGGAGGTGCCGGGCGGGGTGGCCCAGTCCACCAGCAGCTCCCGTTCGTTGAGGGGGGGAAGCAACGACTGGCCGAGCAGCGGCCACGCCGCCAGCCCCGCCGCCACCAGAAGGCAGGCGACGCCGACCGCCGCGCGCGGCGCCCGCAGGGTCCACCGCGTTGTCGCCGCCACGCGACGGCGCAGCCACCGGACACCACGTGGCTCGGTGCGCCCCCCCCGCTCTCCCAGCAATAGGGCAAGCGCCGGCGTCACCGTCAGCCCCACCAGCATGGACGCCACCACCGCCAGCACATAGGACAGGGCCAGCGGCGAGAAGAACGCGCCCGACACGCCTCCCATGAACAGGACGGGGGTGGCGCCGAGGATGACGATCAGGGTGCCGTAGAGGGCGGCGACGCGGGTCTCCAGCGCCGTCTCGCCGATGACGGCGGCGACGGAGCCACGCCCGGGCCGCCGCAGCCGTTCCCCCAGGCGCTCGGCGAACACCACCGCGTCGTCGATGACCACACCCAGGGCAACCACCAGGCCGGCGAGGATCATGATGTTGATGGTGGCACCGGTGAGGTGCAGGGCCAGCACCGCCGCCAGCAACGACAGCGAGATGGCCGCCACGCTGATCAGCGCGCCGCGCCAGTCGAACAGCAGGGCGCCGAGAACCAGGATGACGAGGGCGCCGCCCACCGCCATGGCTGCGGCAAGGTTCGACAGGGACTCGGCGACATAGGACGCCAGGCGGAAGACGCCGGTGTCGACCTTGACCCCGGGCAGGCCGCGGCCCAGCTCGGCCAGCGCCTGCTCCACCTGCTGCGTTACCTCCAGGGTATTGGCGGCGGGGAATTTCTCGATCACCAGCATCAGCCCGCGGCCACCGCCGGCCACCGAAGCGTCACCGATCAGCGGCGGGTGGGCAAAGGTCACCTCGGCGACATCGCCCAGCGCCATGGTCCGGCCGGTCAGCAGCAGATGCGGCGCCGCCACAGCCACCTTGGCCATATCCTCGGGGGAGCGGATCGGCATGGCGTGATGCACCCCCAGCCGCTGGTTGGTGTTGTCGATCCACCCGCCGGTTCCCGGCGCCGAGCCCCTGAGGAAGGTCAGGGGCGATACCCACAGGGCATCACCGGCGGCGGTGACGACGTCGTCCTGGGTCACCTGGGCGTCGCGCAGCCGGGCCGGATCGAAGTGGACATGCAGTTGGCGCAGGCGCTGGCCCCAGATCGCCACGTTGGCGACGCCGGGCACCCCCAGCAGCCGCGGCTTGACCGTCCAGCGGGCCAGCAGGGACAGGTCGGTGGGATCGATGCTGTCCGACGAGAGCGCCACCATCATGAAGCGGCTGGTGGCCGACAGGGGCTGGATGATGACCGGCGGCGCGGCGACGTTGGGCAGGGTATAGGCCAGGGTCAGCCGCTCCTGGATCATCTGGCGCGCCTTCATGAGATCGGTGCCGCGCTGGAAGGTCAGCACGATGGAGGACAGGCCGGTCACCGACTCCGAGCGTACCGATTCGAGCCAGGGCACGCCGCTCAGCAGCTCTTCGAGATTGAGGGTGATCAGGCTTTCCACGTCGACGGCCGACAGGCCGATGGCCTCGGTCTGCACCTCCACCACCGGCGGCGCGAACTCGGGGAAGACGTCGAGCGGCATCCGGCGGAGCTGGAGCGTGCCAAACACCACCAGTGCCGTAGCGACGCCGGCCACCAGGAACCGGAACCGCAGGCTCGTGCCGATAATCCAGCGGAACATTTTTGTCCTCCGTCGCTCCGGATCGCTATTTCCCGAGAATTTCGGCGCCGTACAGCAGAGGGGCGCCCACCTTGACCACCGGGGTTCCCACCGCCGGGCCGGCGGACAGCACCGCCACATCACCGGCGACGTGATCGACGGTGATGGGGTGCCGTTCGAACACCAGCGGAGCGGTGGCGACATAGACCCAGGCGGCGCCGGTGGGGTCGTAGTAGACGGCACCGTAGGGCACCACCTTGTGCGTCACATCGCTGCCCGCCAGCCTGAGTTCGACCCGCACGCGCTGGCTCAGTTGCAGGCCGCCCGCCGCCCCCGGCACCACGTAGTGCACCGTCAGCATGGTCCGCTTGGGGTCCTCGACCGGCTCGATGCCCGAAGGCCGCGCCATCACCGCATCGCCGGGACGATCGCCGGTGGTCAGTGTCAGCACCCGGGCCGGCCGCTCCTTGTCGAGCCGCTCCCATTCCGCCGGCGACAGGGTCACCCGCACCCAGGTTTCCTCCGAGATGGCCTCGACCGGCACCACCGGCGGCTGCCCCAGCGCCGCCGTCACCTGCCCGAAGCCGCCGAACCGGCCGGCCGACACCTTGGCTACCGCCGGAGCCTCGGGCGGCGACACCACCAGCCCGCCGACCATCTGCTTGCGGATGATGGCCGCCTCGTCGACCTCGGCTAGCTCGATGCCCAGCCGCTCCGCCGCCCGCGCCGACAGGGTCACCCGCTTGGTGGTGCCGCCGGAAATGGCCTCGACGGTGGCGGGCCGGTCCTTGCCTTGTTCCACCGCCAGTGCTCCCGCCGGCCCCAGCAGCAGCGTCGCCAGCGCGGCCAGCACGACCGCAGACTTCACCTCTCGTGTCATGGGGAACACTCCTTGCTCACATGGGCGGCACGATGCCGTTCTCTCCGACCAGCACGAAGGCGGCCACCAGCCCGCCATCCCCCCCCCGGTCGGCCCCGGCGAAGACATGGGCGCCCGGCGTCAACAGGGTGCGGTCGCCCAGCGACATCCTGAGGATGGGAATATCGCGGGCAACCTCGACATCGGTTTCGTCCTGCTCGGTGGGGCCGTATTTGATGGAGATGACGCGGTCCTCCATGTCGTCGACCCAGCCGTGCGACATGGTGCTGCCGGTGGGCAGGTCCCAGCCGGTGTGGCCGAGCGCGATGCCGCGCAGCGCCTCGTCGACGATGTGCAGTTCGAAGCCCTGATGCAGCCAGCTCAGCGAGTCGCGGATGATGGGGCTGTAGGCGTCGAGCCGCACCGCCACCGAGCCGACATAGGTGCCGAAGGCGACCTCGGTGAAGCTGCCCTTGCTCAGCCGGATAATGGTGGAGCCCTCCACCAGCCCCAGGCGCACCGTCTTGCCGGTGCTGGTCTTGAGGGTGACCGACGAGCCTTGCATCGCGGTGACCTGGCCGCGAACGTGCTCGGGTTCCGCCTGTGACGCCGCGACAGCGGGGAACGCCAAGGTGGCGGCGACGGTGAGGCCGATGCAGAACGAACGGACCATGCCTTCCTCCCGGCCTAGTTGTCGTCGACGGCGCGGGCCGAGCCGGCACCAAAGCGCAGATAGAGCAGCGGCACCACGAACAGGCTCAGCAGCGTCGAAGTCACCAGTCCACCCAGGATGGCCACCGCCATGGGATGCTCGACCTCGTGGCCGGGGATGCTGCCGGGAACCACCAGCGGCAACAGGGCAAGGGCGGCGCACAGGGTGGTCATGGCGATGGGCGACAGCCGCTCGCCGGCGCCGCGCAGGATCAGGTCGAGCCCGAAGCGCTCGCCCTCGACCCGCTCCAGGTGGCGATAATGCTCGATCAGCATGATGCCGTTGCGCGCCGACAGGCCGAGGATGGTGATGACCCCCACCAGCGAGCCCAGCGACACCACCCGGTCGGCGACGAAGGTGGCCAGCACCGCTCCCACCAGGGCGGCCGGCAGGGCGAGGAACACCAGCCCCGCCAGCTTCCAGTTGTGGAAGGTCGCCTGCAGAATCAGGAAGATGGCGACCGCCACGGCGGCGGTGGCCCACAAAAGATTCGTCTGGGCCGCCTCGCGCTCGGCATATTCGCCCAGCAGCCTGGGGTAATAGCCGATGGGGAACGGGATCTTCTCCAGCCGGTCGTCGACCTCCTCGGCCACCGATCCGAGGTCGTGCCCCTTGACGTTGGCGTGGACGTCGATGCGCCGCGAGCTGTTCTCGCGCTTGATCTTGTTGGGAGTGGGCACCAGCTCGACCGCCGCCACCTCGCCCAGCAGCACCCGGCCGCCATAGGGAGTGTCGATGAGGAACTCGCGGATGCTGTCGAGATCGCCTCGGATCGATTCCGGCGCCCACACGAAGACGTCGTAGACCTTGCCCTCGCGGTGGATGTCGGTGACCTCGATGCCCGACATGAAGGCGGCGGCGGCGCGGCGCACATCCCCCGGCTTGAGCCCGTACTTCGCCGCCTTTGCAAGGTCGAGCGCCACCCGGACCTGGGGGATCTCCACCTGCTGCTCCACATGCAGGTCGACAAGGCCGTTGGTGCCCTCCAGCGCCTGGCGCACCACCTCGGCCTGCTGCCGCAGCACCGGCAGGTCGGCGCCGTAGATGCGCACCACGATGGACTCACCCGCCCCGCTCAGCACCTCCTTGATGCGTTCCTTGAGGTAGGTCTGCACGTCGCGATACAGCCCGGGATAGCCCGCCACCACCGTCTCGACCGCCGCCCGGGTGGCGTCGTAGTCCACCACCGGATCGACGCTGATCCAGTTCTCGGTGAAGTTGACGCCATAGGGCTCGTCGCCGCCGACGGCGCGGCCGATATGGGCGCCGAAGTTGCGCACGCCGGGGATGGCGCGCAGCTCGCGGCTGGCCGACTGGGTGATGCGGAAGGTTTCCAGCCGGGAGGTCCCCTCCGGCGGCACCCAGTGCATCAGGAAGTCGCGCTCCTTGAAGGACGGCAGCAGCGACGCCCCCAGCAGCGGCCACGCCCCCAGGCCGAGGGCAACCATCACCAGCGCCGTGGCATAGGTGGCGCGGGGAGCGGCGATGGCCCGCGACAGGGCGGCGGCGTAGAGGCGCTTGAGCCAGGGGATCAGCGGCGACTGCCGGCGCTCGACGGCGGCACCGCGCAGCAGCAGCAGGCTGAGGGCGGGGGTAACGGTGAGCGCCACCACCATCGAGGCCAGCATGGCGGTAAGATAAGCCAGCGCCAGCGGCTCGAAGAAGGCGCCGGCCAGCCCGCCCATGAAGAACACCGGCGTCACCGCCAGCACGACGATGATGGTGGCGTGCACGATGGCCGACCGCACCTCCAGCGAGGCTTCGAGGATGATGCGGGCGGTGGACCTGCCGGTATTGGCGAGGCGGTTCTCGCGCAGGCGCCGCACGATGTTCTCGACGTCGATGATGGCGTCGTCGACCACGTCGCCCAGGGCGACGATGAACCCCGCCAGCACCATGGTGTTGATGGAGGCGCCCTGGTAGTAGAGCACCAGTGCCGCCGTCACCAGCGACATGGGAATGGCGATGACGCTGATCAGCGCCACCCGCCACTCGTAGAGGAAGGCGCCGAGCACGACGATCACCAGGACGCAGCCGATGACGAAGGCCCGCGTCAGGTTGTCGATGGACATGTCGATGAAGGTGGCCGGCCGGAAGATGGTCGAGTCGATCTCGACGCCGGGCAGGCCGAGCCGCAGGGAATCCAGCGCCGCCTCGATGCCGCGGGTCACCTCCAGGGTGTTGGCCCAGGGCAGCTTCTCGACGATCATCATCAGCCCGCCGCCGTCGTTGATGACCGCGTCCCCCACCAGCGGCCAGGTATCCCACGCCACCCGGGCGACGTCCCCCAGTCGCGGCGGCGTCGCCCTCATGTTCCTGGCGGCGACCGGCACCTCGGCCAGATGCTCCGGCGTGAACACCGGCGACTGATGGTGGATGACCAGCCGCTGATTGGGAGTGTCGAGCATCCCCTCGATGCGGGTCTTGGCCGCCGCGGTGTATTTCAGCAGGCCGAAGTCCAGCGCCCCGGAGGTGGTCTCCATCACCTCTTCCAGGGTGACGTTGTGGGCGCGCATCAGCTCGGGATCGACCTGGACCTGCAGCGATTTGATGCGATCGCCCCAGATGGGAACGTTGGCGACGCCGGGAACCGACATCAGCCGGAACTTGATGGTCCAATAGGCGATCATCGATAGGTCCTTGAGGTCATAGACCTTGGACGACAGCCCGATCTTCATCACCCGGCTGGTGGACGAGAGCGGCTGCAGCATCACCGGCATTCCCGAGGACTGCGGCAACTCGGCGATGGCCACCTTCAGCCGCTCCTGGACACGCTGGCGGGCCTCCATGAGGTCGGTGCCCAACTTGAACACCAGCACCACCTGCGACAGACCCTCGGTCGACGACGAGCGGATGACGTCGATGCCCGGCGTGCCGCGCAGCGCGTCCTCCATGGGGATGGTGATGAGTTCCTCGACCTCGGCCGAGGTCATGCCGGGCCCCTCGGTCTGGATCTCCACCTTGGGCGGCGCGAACTCGGGGAACACGTCGATGGGCATCCGGCGCAGTTGCTGGATGCCGAACACCAGCAGCACCGCCGCCATGGCGAGGACGAGGAGGCGGAACCTCAGGCTCGATCCGATAATCCAGCCGAACATCGCGACACCTCCGGCGAGCCGGTTTATCCCTCTGCTGCCTGGGTATTGCCGAACGGGTAACCGAAGGGCGAATATCGTTGGCAGTGGACTGGCTGCAAGTTGGGTGCCGGCGCGACACGGGGCAAGGACACTTGGCGGGGTAACGCCTCGGCGCCCCCCACCGCCCCGATTAGCCGACTCGGCGGCGGATGCTCAGGCGGAATACGATACGGTGAGGACTTCGAGAACGTCGGCGCCGGACGGGGTGCGGACGGTGACGCAATCGCCGACCTGGGCCTTGAGCAGGGCGCGGGCCACCGGCGAAATCCAGCTGATGCGGCCCCGCTCGGTGTCGATCTCGTCGGCGCCGACGATGGTCACCGTGATTTCCTCGCCGCGCTCGTTGACGTAGCCGACGGTGGCGCCGAAATAGATGCGGTCGCCGGACCGTTGCGCCAGAGGATCGACCGGTTCGGCGATCTCGATGCGCTTGGTCAGGAAGCGGATGCGCCGATCGATCTCACGCAGCCGCTTCTTGCCGTAGAGATAGTCGCCGTTCTCCGAGCGGTCTCCATTGCCCGCCGCCCAGGACACGATCTCGACCACCCGCGGCCGCTCGACGCGGGTGAGGTGACGCAACTCATCCTGCAGGCGGGCAAGGCCGGCCGGGGTAATGAGGTTCCTGACCCCGGCGGGGAGCGGCGTGTCGTCATCATCGTCTTGCATGGGGGCGATGTATGCGCTCCCCACCGCCGGTGTCAATCGGCAGAACGGGCAGACGCCTCCGCCAGGGCCATGTGGAGGGGCGAACCCTTCGCCTCCTTCTTGAGGCCGGCGATCTGCTGGCTGATGGCGTCGGTGGTCTGGACCGTACGGCCAGCCGGCAGGTGAAGAACCGCGACACTGACGCCCAGCAGGGAGAAGCGGCAGGCCTTCCCCTGCCGATCGACGCCGCTGATGTAGCCGCGGCGGCGGGTGGCATCATCGTAGAAGCTCTCAACGTCGCGGCCGAACCGCTCGATCAGGGCGGCAGTCTCGCCTTGGCAATCGGCCAGCGGCACCCCCTTGAACCCGGCGAAGAAGTCATCGCCGCCGATATGGCCGCCGAACCGGCCGTCGCGCGGCAACAGCTTGGCCATCAGCTCGGCGAACAGCAGAATGGCCCGGTCGCCCAGCCGAAAGCCGTAAGAGTCGTTGAACGGCTTGAAATTGTCGAAGTCGAAATAGGCCAGAACGTAATCTGTCTCGACGTCCTCCAGGGCATCCGAAATGTATTCGTGGATGGCATTGTTGCCGGGCAGCTTGGTCAGCGGGTTCTGATCGCGGGCGGTGGCCAGGTTTTTCTCATTGATCACCCGCAACAGAGAGTCAGCAGACAGGAAGCCGATATATTTCATGCCGTCGACGATGACGATGCCGTCGGTGGACTGGTCGGCGGTATAGGCCTGCATGATGTTCTCGGCCTTGGCGTTGATGTCGGCCACCGGGCAGCGAACCACGAAATCCTTGAGCCGGCGCCCGAGGCCACGGTTGGACATCAGGGCTTGGCCGAAGCGGGAATAGGCAAATTCCTTCAACTCGCGCTCGCGCACGACGCCCACCGGCTCGCCGGCCGCATCCACCACCGGAAACAGACTGCGCGAGGTGTCGGCCCGGAATGCTTCGAACACCCGCTCCATGGGCGTGTCGATGGACAACGGCGGCACGCTGTCAATCTGGCTGTCGATCAGCCGGTGATCGGACACCACCGTCCGCCGTTCGCGCCGGCCAAGCTCGGCCACCGTCTCGTAGCTGGCGTGCAGATCGCGGACCTCGGTGGTGGGGCGCTGCACCATGTAGCCCTGCACCAGATCGCAGCCGATTTCCTTGCAGACGAAATATTCGCGCTCGCACTCGACACCCTCGGCGATCACCACGACGCCGAGCAGGTGAGCGATGTTGACGATCTGGGCGAGGAACAGTTTCTTCTTGGCATCGTTGGCGATGTCCGAGACGAAGAAGCGGTCGATCTTGAGGAAATCGGGCTCGGCGAAATACAGCATCTGCAGGCCGGAAAAGCCGGTGCCGAAGTCGTCGATGGCAAGGCGGAACCCCCCGCTGCGGAAGCTCTTGAACGCAGCCACCGCCTCGGCCGCCTGTCCCAGGGGATGGCGCTCGGAGATCTCGAACGCCACCGTCGAACTGGCCAGCCCGCGGGCGTCCAACAGGCTGCGGGTACGACGTTCGGCCTCGCTGTTGCGGCCCAGGGTCCGGTTGTCGATGTTGAGAAACAACTTTGCCTGGTGACGATTGGGCAGTCGGGCGAACTTGGCGATGGCCTTCTCGCGCACCACCAGATCCACCTTGGCCAACACATTGAGGGTGTGGGCGACATCGAAGACATCCTGCGGCGAATCGAAGCCGGCCGCCTGATAGCCCCGCAACAGCGCCTCATAGCCATAACAGGCACCGGTATGGATGTTGACGATGGGCTGGAAGGCCACGTCAAGGTCTTCCAGCACGTCATCCCATCCCCGGTCGTGAACCGTCGGCAGATGATGCGTTGCCACGAGGGGCCGTTCGGAGGGCCGGTGGGCCGAAGCCCGCCAGATGGAGTGCGGCGCCATGTCTTGCTCCGATCAAGCTGTGCGAACGGTGGTGAGGAAGCCGGCGACTTCGTCCTTGAGGGTCCGGGTAGGTTCGGCGAGATCCTCGGCCGCCCACAAGACCCGGGCGGCGGCGCCGCATTGCTGGGCCGCCGAGTGGGTGAAGGCGGCCACGCCGTCGCTCAGCACCCGCGTCTCGGCGACGACGTCGGCGACGCAGCGCTCGATGGATCGGGTGACGTCGCTCTGACGGGCGACCGAGGCGCGCACAGCCACCGCCAGCCCATCCATGCGATGGATGGCGGAACCGATGCCGGCGATGGCGTCGACGGTCTCGCTGGTGGCGGTCTGGATGGCGGCGACCTCGGCGGCGATTTCACGGGTGGATTCGGCGGTCTGCATGGCCAGACGCTTGACCTCGTTGGCCACCACCGCGAACCCCTTGCCGGCCTCACCCGCCCGCTGCGCCTCGATGGAGGCGTTGAGCGACAGCATGTTGGTGCGCTGGGCGATATCGCCGATCAACGAGACCACTCGCTCGATGCGGCCGGCGGTTTCGGACAGGCCGCGAACCCGGTCCTCGGCGCTGGCCAGTTCCCGGACGGCAACGGCGGCGACCTCACCCACTGCTGCACCGTTGGCGGCCACGTCGCTGACCGATTCGGTCAACTGCACGGTAGCCTCGGTGACGGCGACCACGGTGTGGCGAGCCTGCTCGGCGGCCTCGGCGATCTTGAGCGCCCAGTCATTGCCACCACCATCCTCGCCCCCGGCAATGCCGCCGGCCGTCTTGTAAATGGTGTCCGCCTTGGCCGACACCACTTCGGCCACCGCCTGAACCGTGCCCTCGAAATCGCCCGCCAGGGCCAGCACCCGGCCACGGCTGGCGGTGTCGGCGTCGCGGCGGACCTGTTCGTGTGCGGCCTGCATGCGCACGACCTCACCGGCGTTCTGCTTGAACACGGCGACCGCCTTGGCCATATCGCCGATCTCGTCGCGGCGGTCGATGCCGGGTATTTCCGCCGAATGGTCGCCAGCCGCCAGGGCCTGCATGGCCTCCTCGATGCGACGCAGCGGCTGCACGATGCTCAGCGCGATGAAGGTTCCCGCCACGGTGAAGGCCAGCACCGCGATCAGCCCGATGGCCAGGGTCTCGGTAGCGGCCTCGGCGCGGACGCTCTCCTGCTCGGCGATGGCGCGTTCCATACCCTGGCGGGCGAAGGTGTAGAGCCGCTCGGCACTCGGGCGAAGGGCCGCCTGACGGGAACGCAGACGGTCGATTTCTCCGCTCAGGGCCATGGTGCCCTCGCCGAACACCTTCATGTCCTCGGCATAGGCGGCCAGCAGGGCACGGAATTCCTGGCGGGTCGAGGCCGGCAGCGCCGCCCCCTCCAGCGCCATGTCGAACTGGCCGGCATAGCGGATATGGCTGTTGAGGTGCCGCTCCATCCGATAGAGCATGAAATCCTTCTCCGCCTGACGCATCTGCAGCATGGCCACCATCAGCGGGCCGGCGGTGGGCCACATTTCCAACTCGGCGGCGATGGCCTTGACCGAGGCGCGCAGGCGGCCACGCAGGCCGTCGTCCTCCTTCAGGCCCAGGCGGTGGGCGGTGAGATCGAGGGCGGCGAAGTCATGGCCCAGGTCGAACACCCCGTCGCTCAACTCGACCACCGCGTCCCCCTCCGGCGCGGCCTGTGGGATGGCGGCGACGGCGGCCAGCACCTCGGCCAAACGGGCGTGGTCCTCGTGGAAGGCGGTGACAAAGCGCTCGTCACCCTCGCGCAGGAACTGCTCCGCCCCCACTTGCAGCGCCAGTGAGCGGGACAGCACCTCGGCGCTCAGGTCATGCAAGTGGCGAAAGCCGTTCTGGGTAACGAGAGCGGCATCGGTGCGCCACGCCGCCCAGATGTTGACGGCGGCGAACGAGGCGGCTCCCAGCAGGGCCAACCCCACCAGCAGGGCGATGCGCAGGCGGATGGACATCCGGGACCCTTCAGGCGTGGAACAGGTCGGTGAAGCGAGCCAGATGGAGCATGCGCCCGACCTGACCGCTGGCCCCGTGCAGCTCCGCCTGGCCGCCCTTGGTGCGCACCGTATCGCGGGCCACCAGCAGCAGGCCGAGGCCGGCGGCGTCGATGTGCTCGACCCGGCTGAGATCAAGCACCACCCGGCCCGGCGACTGGGACTCGAGGCGGGTGACCACGGAGCGGAACTTGCGGTGCGCGGCGAAGGTCAGGGTGCCGGCAAGACGGACATGGGAGGTGCCGTCGTCGTGATGGATGTCATAGGGCATGGGGATGGTCCTCAGTCGATTGCGAGATTGGCGACGAACTGCTCGGCAACCGTCGCCCACGAGAAGCGGGCGGAATGGGCGAGGCAGGGTTCAGGGGGAATATCAAGCGCCGCCAGGGCGGCGGCACGCAGGTCCTCGGACAGCACGCCGGCTGCGGAACCGCCGATGACGTCGAGCGGGCCGGTCACCGGGAAAGCGGCCACCGGCACGCCGCAGGCCAGGGATTCCAGCATCACCAGGCCGAAGGTGTCGGTACGGCTGGGAAAAACGAAGGCATCGGCGCCGGAGTAGTAGCCGGCCAGTTGCTCGTCGCCGCGGGCGATGATGAAGTGTGCCTCGGGGTAGCGCCGCATCAGGGCGTCACGGGACGGGCCACTGCCCACCACCACCTTGGAGCCCGGCAGGTCGAGGTCGAGGAAGGCCGGCAGGTTCTTGTCGATGGTCACCCGCCCGACATAGAGAAAAACCGGCCGCGGCAGATAGTCGAACACCACCTTGCCGCGCGGCCGGAACACCGCGGTGTCGACGCCGTGACTCCACTGCCGCAGATTGGCGAAGCGCCAGTCCTCCAGCTCGGCCAGCACGGCCGGCGTCGGCACCAGCACGCCCGCCGAGGGACCATGGAAGCGGCGCATCAACGCCACCGGAACCGCCAGCGGCAGACGGCTGCGCGCGCTGACATACTGGGGGAACTTGGTGTGGTAGGCAGTGGTGAAGCGCCGCCCGTGTTTGCTGCACCAAGCCCGCGCCGCCCAGCCCAGCGGGCCTTCGGTGGCGATGTGGATGGCGTCGGGGGCGAACTCCTTCAGCCAGGCGGCGGTCCGCTTGGCCGGAAACAGCGCCAGGGGGATTTCCGGATAGGTGGGACACGGCATGGTATGGAAATGGTCGGGTCCCAGCACGCCCACACGATGACCCGCCGCCGTCAGCTCACGCTCCAAGGTGGACAACACGCGGACGACGCCATTGGGCTGCGGATGCCAGGCGTCGCTGACGACTGCGATTTTCATGGGACAACCAGCTCCACGGTACGATCGGAGACGGCGATCTCCATGGGTAGCGCGCCGATCAGGTCGCCGTCGGCCTGCAGCGGAACGCCCAGGCCGCTGATGGTCACCCGCCTCGCCGGCACCACGGTGACATCGGGCAGGAACGGCAGCCGGCCCATGACCAGCGCCGCGCCGTAGCGCAGGGTGGCGGCCAGTCCGCCCTGCTGCAGCAGCACCACCTGCAGCAATTCGTCCGACAGATCGGCACGCGGCGCCACCTGGAAGGGTCCGCCGTAGCAGCGCGCCTTGCACACCACCACCATGCGGGCCCGATGCGAGATACCGTCGATGGTGGCGGTCAATTCGGGGAAGGAATAGGACAGGGCCTGCCGCAGGGCCTCGACGCCATAGGCCAGTTGCCCGGTATGCCGCTTCAGCGCCAGATTGACGCCCTGGACCACGGCCGAATCCAGCCCGGCGCTGGCCATCAGCACGAAATGCCGGCCGCCCGCCACCCCCAGCCGTATGGTCCGCGTGCGACCGCCGGCGATCATGGCCAGAACCGCCTTGGGGGTGGGCGTCAGGCCGATCTCGGCGGCCAGCACGTTGGCGGTGCCCAGCGGCAACACCGCCAGGGGCGGCGGCGACTCGGCGAAGGCCAGACCGTTGGCGATCTCGTTGACGGTGCCGTCGCCGCCGGCGGCGACGATCAGGTCAAAGCCGGATGAGCCGGATTGCCGTGCCACGGTCTCGGCATCGCCAGGCCCGGCGGTGCGGAACAGCCGGGTGCGGCACCCCTGCCGGGCAAGCCCATCCAGGACCGCCTCCACCCGGCGACGCCGACGCGCCCCCGCAGCGGGGTTATAGACGACCAGGGCATGTTGGAACCGTCTGGTTAGTGCATTGGTCATGGCGGAGGTTATGGCCCGGCAGCACGCCCATGCGCGATTAAGTCTTTATTAAAGAAGCATTTCAGTTTTGTGACGGTGTGGTAAGTCATATTTGAGTAATTTGACTTACCGCACCGTATCGGCGATGGAGTAGAGCAGCATCCACTTTGGAAGCGATCGAATGACTGCCGAGGCCCAGCAACGAACGTATAGATCCGTCTGGATCTCCGACGTTCACCTTGGAACGAAGGGCTGCAAGGCCGACTTTCTCCTCGAATTCCTTCGTACTACCCACAGCGATTACCTCTATCTGGTCGGCGACATGATCGATGGCTGGCGGTTGAAGCGTGGCTGGTTCTGGCCCCAGGCTCATAACGACGTGGTGCAGAAGCTGTTGCGCAAGGCGCGCAAGGGCACCCGCGTCATCTATGTGCCGGGCAACCACGATGAATTCGCCCGCGACTATGTCGGCCACAGCTTCGGCGCCATCGAGGTGGTCGACGAGCCCATCCACGAGACCGCCGACGGCCGCCGCCTGCTGGTGGTGCACGGCGACGCCTTCGACGGGGTGGTGTGCTATGCCCGCTGGCTGGCGGTGCTGGGCGACCATGCCTACACCGTGGCCCTGGCGGTGAACCACTGGTTCAACCAGGCCCGGCGGCGGCTGGGCTATCCCTACTGGTCGCTGTCGGCCTATCTCAAATACAAGGTGAAGAACGCGGTACGCTTCATCGGCGACTATGAATCGGCGGTGGTCGAGGCCGCCCGCGCCCGCGGCGTCGACGGCGTGGTCTGCGGCCACATCCACCATGCCGAACTCAGGGACCAGGACGGCTGCCTCTATGCCAATTGCGGCGACTGGGTGGAAAGCTGCTCCGCCCTGGTCGAGCACGCCGACGGCCGGCTGGAGGTCATCTACTGGGCGGACCTGGCCAGCATCAGCCCCAGCCTGGAGCCTACCGCATGCGCATCGTGATCGTGTCCGACGCCTGGCTTCCCCAGATCAACGGCGTGGTGCGCACCCTTCAGGCGCTGGTGGACGAACTGCGGGCGGCCGGTCGCGAGGTGGTGCTGATCACCCCCGAGCAGTTCCGCACCGTCCCCTGCCCGACCTATCCCGAGATCCGGCTGTCGCTGCTGCCGGGCCGGCGGGTGGCGGCGCTGATCGAGGCCAATCAGCCCTGCGCCATCCACGTCGCCACCGAGGGGCCGCTGGGCTGGGCGGCACGGAATTTCTGTGTCCGGCGCAAGCTGCCCTACACCACCGCCTACCACACCCGTTTCCCGGAATACATCCGCGCCCGCTTCGGGCTGCCGCTGGCATTGTCCTACGCGGTGGTCCGCCGCTTCCACGCTGCCGCCCAGGCGGTGATGGTGGCGACCCAGACCGTCGAGGACGACCTCAGCGGTCGTGGCTTCCGGCATATCCGCCGTTGGACCCGCGGGGTCGACACCAAACTGTTCCACCCCGGCCGCGCCAGGATCTACGACCTGCCGCGCCCGATCTTTCTCACCGTCGGCCGCGTGGCGGTCGAGAAAAACATCGAGGCATTCCTGTCGCTCGACCTGCCCGGCTCCAAGGTGGTGGTGGGCGATGGCCCCCAGGCGGAGGAGTTGAAGCGCCGCTTTCCCGAAGTGCTGTTCGTTGGCGCCAAGACCGGCGAGGACCTGGCGGCCCATTACGCCGGCGCCGATGTCTTCGTCTTCCCCAGCCGCACCGACACCTTCGGGCTGGTGTTGCTGGAAGCGATGGCCTGCGGTGTGCCGGTGGCCGCCTTTCCCGTACCGGGGCCGCTGGACGTGCTGGGCACGGCACCGGTCGGCCGCCTCGACAGCGACCTCGCCACCGCCGCACTGGGTGCCCTGACGGTTTCCCGCGACGCCTGCCGCCACCACGCCGAAAAGTTCTCGTGGGCGGCCAGCGCGCAGCAGTTCATCAACAACCTCGCTCCGCTCGACTCATCCGCCTGGGCCCAATAAGGAGAGACCCGACGTGACCCACCAGATGATTTCCTCCGACATCCTTCCCGTCGCCATCCCTGAGAACGTCGAGGTGCGCCTTGCCCGCGACGCGGCCGAGATCGAAGCCTCGCAGGCGCTCCGCTATCGGGTGTTCTACGAGGAGATGGGCGCCAAGCCGTGCCCGCAGAGTGCGGCGTCACGCCTCGACCGCGATGCCTATGACCCGGTCTGCCGCCACCTGCTGGCGCTGGCCGATGGCGAGGTGGTGGGAACCTACCGCCTGATCGACCGCCGCGCCGCGGCGGCGGTGGGCAACTTCTACTCGGCGTCCGAGTTCGACATCTCGGCGCTGGTTGCCTACCCCGGCGAAATCCTCGAACTGGGCCGCTCCTGTGTTGATCCACGCTGGCGCAACCGCGGCACGCTGCAGATGCTGTGGCAGGGCCTGGCCGCCTATATCGTCGAGCACCGCATCGGCCTGCTGTTCGGCTGCGCCAGCCTGCCCGGCACCGACCCGGCGGCCCTGGCGGCCCAACTGGCCTACCTGCGCGACAACCATTCCACCCCCCACGAACTGTGGGCCGAGCCGTTGCCCTATCGGGCGGCCGCCACGCCGGGAGCGGTGGACTACGACCCGCGGGCAACGCTGCAGTCGCTGCCGCCGTTGCTGAAGGGCTATCTGCGGGCTGGCGCCTGCATCGGGACGGGGGCGGTGGTCGATCACGACTTCAACACCACCGACGTTCTGGTGGCCTTGCGCACCGACACCATCGCCGCCCGCTACCAGCGCCGCTACGACGCGGTGGTCGAGAGGGCCGCCTGATGTTACGCACCCTCACCAAATGGTGGCAAAGCCTGGAGACACTCGAAGCCATCGACTGGGCCTGGCCAAGGGGGACCCTGGGGAGCCGGCAGTTGCGGCAGCGTGGATAATTCCGGCCGAGGCAAGATTAACAGGATTTGACGGTCCCGCCGCAGGGCCGTGCAAAATTTCCATGCACAATCTGATTGCCTCACGATTGCATGGACGGCGGGGCGGCGCCTGTGACGAGATGTTGCGGGCGCTGCCTGCAAAATTATCATGCAAAATCTGTGGAGAACACCTGCCGAAGCAGCCCCCGCCTCCTGGCCGGGGGTCCGGCCGATGGTGCTACTGGCCGGGGGTCCGGCCGATGATCTTGATAGGGCCACGCGACCGGCCCGACATTTCGGCGATCTTGCGGTCCTGCGCCTCGATCAGCCACTTGGCCGGGCCGTCACCATCGGGGCCCAGCAGCTCCTCACTGGAAATCTTGCGATTGGAACTGAGGGTTCCGTCCTCATAAACCACGTCGAAGAACACATACGTGTTGTCGGTCACCTTCTTGCGGGCCATCACCGTGCTCCATTGGCTGTCGAGGGAGGAGACGCCTCTGCCGGACGACACGCCGGCAAGCTCCTCCCTGGTCCGATCTATGATCGGTCAAGTTTTCCGCACCCTCGCCGAACAGGCCCCGACTAGCGCCGCGCCTGAAATATGAAACGCTGCGCTCTTGCGAGCGTTGAGCGAGCGGCCCGGGCGCGGCGGCGCCCGCCCGGCGAAGGCGAAATCATAACGGTTAAAGCGTGGTGCACATTCAGGGCGTCACGCTTTAGCAGGGTGCGGAAAAACTCTTCCCACCATCCTTCATCTCGTCACCCCCGCGAAGGCGGGGGTCCATGTTGGGGCAAGGACTGGCGTTTGCCCCCATATGCTGTGCTGCCGGACGCATGGATTCCCGCCTTCGCG